>CBDUYD010000102.1:0-10702 GCA_965371355.1 uncultured Ilumatobacteraceae bacterium | reverse complement strand
CGACACCGGCAATCCCGACACCAGCCATCCCGACACCAGCCATCCCGACACCAGCCATCCCGACACCAGCGATCCCGACGCGACACCACCGGACGCGGCCGTTGCGGATTGCGCCGATCCCGCGGGCGAGCACGTCGTCGTGGTCGGCGAGACACTCTCGGCGATCGCCGCCGAACACCTCGGAGACCCCGACGAGTGGCCCCGCATCTGGAACGAGAACGCTGGCTCGACGATGCTCGACGGGCGATCCTTCGACGATCCGAACCTGATCCTGCCCGGCTGGGAGCTCGACCTGCCCGACGATCCGGGCCTGCCCGACGATGCGGGGTCACCACCCGACCAGGAGGCCCCCGTGACGCCGCCGACCGTGGTCGCGACACCCGACGACCTTGCGGCACAGGCGCCGACGAGCGCGTCCCCGACCATCGAGAGGGGCGGCACCCCCGGCTCGACGGCTGCGAGCGGTGCATCGACCACGGTGCCGACAACCGCGTCCACCACGTCTGTGCCGGCAGCGGCGCCGCCATCGACCGCTCCGGCGACGGCCTCGACACAATCGACCAGCCGGGCCGGTGCTACGACAACCTCGAGCACCGTCATCCCGGCGTCGGGGTCGCAGTCCGATGCCGGTGGCGTTGCCGAACCAGGCTCGCTCGGGCGCAGTCCACTGCGCATCGAGCACGCGGCGATGCTCGCCGCGGGGATTCTCGGCCTCGTCGGGTTGCGGCGACGGCTGCGGCTGCGGGCCGCGCGTCCGCGGTCGCGCGTTCCCGAGCCGAACAGCGAGGTTGCCGACACCGAGCGACGCCTCCGCCGCAACGATCCGGGCGAGCGCGCGGAGAGGGTCGACGTCGCGCTTCGAGCTGCGGCCGACGATCTTTCCGACGGCGGTGTGCAGATCGGACTCGTCGCCGTGGCACCCGACGGCGACATCGAACTGCGCCTCACCGGCGATGCCGAACTCTCGACGCCGTGGTCGGGCAGTGGCGCGGCGTGGACGCTACCCGCGACCGTGCCGATCGAGATGCTCGCCGTGCCGGCACGCCGGGTCGGGGCGCCGTGCGTCGCCTTCGTGCAGATCGGGGTGACCCCCGACGGCGCCGACGTGCTGATCGACCTCGAGGCGAGCGGGCTGCTCACCGTCGAGGCGGAGCCGGAGTTCACCGACCCGATCGTCACCGCGGTGACGGCGGGACTCGCCGGTTCGATCTACGCCGAGGTCGCCCATCTGATCACCGTCTCGCTGCCGGAAGCGGCCACGCTCGGACACCGCAACGCTCACCGGGCCGAGTCAGTCGACGCGGCCCTCGAGCTCGCGGCCGATCTCACCGGGTCGACGCAGAGCAACGACGAGACCACCTTCACGCTCCGATGCCGTCAGACCGGCGGTGAGATCTGGGAGCCCGCCGTGCTGTTGACGTCCTCGGTCGAGGGCGTCGACTGGGCGCGGGTTGCGAGCAACCTGCCGGCGGCGTTTCCACCGGCGGGTCACGGGTTGGCGGTCGTCGCCGCGATCCGACCCGACGCATCCATCAGCAGCGACAATCGACTGGTCGCGTGTGCCGCCGGGTGGGTGCTCGAGGCGTTCGGATGCTCCACCGAGCTGACTCCGATCGGACTGCCGCCAGAGGATCTCGCCGCGGTGATCGACCTTCTCGACGACGCCGCCGCCCCCCTCGAAGACGAACCGATAGGGGACGGGGGCCCGTTCGTGCCGAGCGAACACGACATCGTCGTCGGCCTGATGGGTCCGGTCACGATCACCGATGTGAGCGGGCACTCCGGCGAGTTCGAACGATCGAAGACCGTCGAGCTGATCGCGTGGCTCGCGACCCACCGTGAGAACTCGACGCGGCTCGCGGCTCGAACCGCGCTCTGGGAACTCGACGTGAGGGACGCCACGTTCGCCAACGTGGTCTCCGAAGCTCGACGAGGTCTCGCGCGACTCGTCGCACCGCGCGACGGCGTCGAGTGGCTCGCGCGCACCCTCACCGAACAGTTGCCGCTGCACACGGGGGTCGTCACCGATGCCGATCTGATCCGCGAGCGCGTGCGGATCGCGACGCTCGAGCCACCGGCGCAGGCGATCGAGACGCTTCGACCGGCGGTCGAGCTGATACGAGACGCACCCTTCGCCGGAACCGCATACCTGTGGCCTGACGCCGAGGGGCTCACGTCGAACCTCGTGCTCCTGGCGACGGGGGTGGCGGCCGAACTGGCGGCGCACGGTCTGTCGACCGACGACATCGAGCTCGTCTTCTGGTCGACAGCGCGCGGCTTGAAGGTGCTCCCCGGCCACGAGGAACTCATCGGACTCCGCATGAAGGCCCACGCCCGGGCGGGAGACCTCGCCGCGGTGCGCTGCGAGTGGGAGGCCTACGAACGGGTGATCGTGGCCGATGCTTGGTCAGACGGTGAACCGGCACCGAAGCTGCTCGCCCTGCGCCGCAAGCTGCTCGACGTCCGACACTGAGGTGCCCGACCACATCGAAACGTTCTGGGAACCGCGTCGGCCGCGAGCCCGGTACCGCCGATGATCGGCGAGACTTGTCCGATGCGATCAACGCGCTCCCTCCGCGCCCGGCTGCTCGCAGCCTCGGTCGGCGGGGTGCTCCTGCTCGCCGCCTGCGGGGGCGGGGGTGACGGCGGCGGCGACGCCGCTGAGGGCGCGGCGGCCGACGGCGACACCGCTGACATCGAGGCCGAGACCGCCGATTTCACGACGGCGGGGGTCGATCTCGGCGGGATCGAGGTCGATCCGGCGTCGGAGATAGAGACCAACCTGTTCCCCGACCTCGTCGTCGACGACCTCGGACGCGGCAAAAAGGTCAACATCCGCAACATCGTGCCGTCCGACAAACCGGTGCTGCTCTGGATGTGGGCGCCGCATTGACCGGTCTGCGCCCGGGAGGCTCCCGACGTCGAGCAGTTCGCTCGCGATCACGCAGACGAGGTCGAGGTCATCGGTCTCGGAACCCAGAACACCTACGGCCAGGCCGTCGACTTCATGAAGGACCACGACACCGAGTCGTTCACGATGCTGTGGGACGAGTCGTTCATCAGCTGGCAGGTCATCGGCATCACCTCACAGCCATCGGCGGTGATGCTCGCCCCCGATGGAACGCCGATCGATGGGTGGGTCGGGATGTACCCCCAGGACACCGTCCTCGAACTCGCCGCCCAGTATTCGTCGGGCTGACCGCGACCCGCCTCCGGCCCGCCCAGGCGACGGCTCGTGGCGCGTAACGTGGTGGCATGCGCGTGCACCTCGTCGATGGCACCTACGAACTCTTCCGTCAGCACTTCGGCGCCGCGTCACGGCACGCCGATCGACATCGCTACGCGGCTGCGGCGGGGGTCGTCTCATCGACCCTGATGCTCGTCGACGACGGTGCCACGCACGTCGGTGTCGCGTCCGACCACGTCATCGAGAGTTTCCGCAACGAGATGTGGCCGGGCTACAAGACCGGTGAGGGGATGGACCCCGAGATCCTCGAACAGATCCCGGTGTACGAGCGAGCGCTCGAGGCCGCAGGGTTCACAGTGTGGCCGATGGTCGAGGTCGAAGCCGACGATGCGCTCGGCGCGGCGGCTGAGGTCGCCGATGCCGACGACCGGGTCGAGCAGGTGCTCATCGTCACACCGGACAAGGATCTCGGCCAGTGCGTGCGGGGCACGCGGGTCGTGCAGTTCGACAGGCGCAAGCGCGAGATCATCGACGAGGAAGGTGTGCGCGAGAAGTTCGGTGTCGGCCCGGAGTCGATCGCCGACTACCTGGGCCTCGTCGGCGACTCCGCGGACGGCTTTCCGGGCCTGCCCGGGTGGGGCGCGAAGAGCGCGTCGGCCGTCCTCGCCCGCTACGTACACATCGAGAACATCCCCGCGGCAGCCGGGCAGTGGGACGTTCCGGGCCTCCGCGGCGCGGCGAAACTCTCGTCGACACTCCAGGCACAGTTCGAGGACGCGCTGCTGTTCCGGCAGATCGCGACGATCGAGACGAACGTCGACGTCGGCACGGTCGACGACTGGCGGTGGACCGGCCCGACCGCCGGTTTCGAGGCGGTCGCCGACGAGATCGGCGCGCCCGAGCTGGCGCCGTACGCGAGACGCCTCGCCGAATGACCGCCGCGGCAACCCGATACGGGCGACCGGGCCGTCCGGTCCGGCTGGTGCCCGCCGACTGAGGTGACGACCAGGCGGTCTGCGGCACACGAACGATGCCGATGAAGGCTGCTACCTCCCGGTCCTGACCTGGTTCACGGGCGCCCGTTGCACAGGACCCGGTCGCCACCTCACTCGACGGGCGAACCGTCGGTGCTCATGTTACCCGCCGGGCCGCCGGGGGATGGCGGCCAGGCCCGAAACCGATGTGGTCCGGCTAACCTCACCGTCCGGTCATCCGTCGGTCATCGAGGTCGCCGGATGTTCTGGAGGGATGCGAGAGCGGCCGAATCGGCACGCTTGGAAAGCGTGTGAAGGGAAACCTTCCGTGGGTTCGAATCCCACTCCCTCCGCCAGACGTTCGTCTTTCGAACACAGATCAGGGAAGACCCGGGCCAGCAGGCTCGGGTCTTTCTGTGTGCGGCGGTAGTACGTTGACACCTCTGAGCGAACGGCCACTCGGGCTCGCTCGACTGCTGCCTGGGCTCCGGACATGGTGGTGCGGCTGACGTGATCGATGATCGGTCCTCATGCTCCGTGCGCTGCCATGAGCGCAGCGATGGGTTCGTTGTCGTGTTCGTCGGTGTCGACATCGCCAAACAAGACCACTACGCGCATCGCCGGCACAGACGGCGTCGCGTCGTGGTCACTCGAATGGATTCTGCCAGGCCACTCCGGTTCGCTCGACATCGGCAACATTGCGAGTCACGAACACGAGGTCGTGCTCAATCGCTGTGGCCGCCAGCAATCCGTCGATGACCGGAACGGGATCCGGGGTGGTCACCGTTGCCCAGCGCACGGCAACGTCGGTCGTTATCGGCAGGATCCGGTCTCGGAAGTCGCTCGCCAAGCCCTCTAGCCAAGTCGACAACACGTTGGCTGATGCCGGGTCGCGCCGCCGCACGAGTTCCACGCCTCGCCAGAGTTCGCCGACCACGAGCACCGACAACCAAAATTCGTCAGCAACGTGTCGATCGAGCCAAGCGTGAACACCTGGGTGGGTTCGGTCGCCCTTACGGAATTCCGATACCACGTTCGTGTCGAGAAGAAATCCGCTCACAGATCGATGATGCGCTGGGCCGTGTCCCGCCGCTTGAAATCTTCGTCGGTACCCACATCCGGAAACGAAGTCAAGGCGTCGACAAACCCCTCGGACAGCAGCGAACGTCGAAGAATTCGCCTGTGCTCCTCTTCGGCCGACAATCCGTGGTCGGCAGCGCGACCCTTCAAGCGGGCGACCAGTTCGTCCTCCAGATTTCTCACGATCAACTGCGCCATCTCCCACTCCTCATCTCGCTCGACATTCTGATAGCGATGATAGCATGCCGGGGAACTGTTCCCTATTCAACGCACCCGCAGTGTTCGAAGGACCCAGCAATACTTCCGCCACGCAGCTGATCAAGCTGTCTCGAGCAGTACGAAGTCGGCGCCCACGATCTGATACGTGCGAGCAGCGCGCTGATCGAAAGACAACAGTTCGACCTCATTACTCCGCGCGGTCTCGGCGACGAGAGCATCGTAGGTCGCCCCTCCAACGACACCCGATCCGGCCAACCGCGCGAACAAGGGAGCGAACGCTGAGGGTCGCATCATGATGGGGAGTTCGTCGAACACCGAACTGAGGGCTCTCCACGCCGTGTCCGGCGGGATCCGCTGCCCGCGCGGCAAGCGGGTCAAGACCGAGTACGACTCCGCGATGACGTGGGCAATGCCGACTCTCGTCGCGGAGAGAACGGGGCGTGCCGTCTCGTGATCAGGATGCCAACCACTCAGCCCGGCGACCACGACCGAGGTGTCGGGCGTTCGGGCGTTCATCGTCTGACCGACTCGATCACAGCGCGCACATCGTCACGGGTGAGCGGCGCCAGAAGCCCGGTGGGCACGATTACGAGTACACCGTCGCGTTCTACCAGGTCCACCTCGAGCGGCTCGGGTACGAGTTCGAGACATCCGTCGCGGACGGCGGCTCGCAGCGATCTGCCCTCGGCAAGACCCAGTTCATCGCGGAGCGCCTTGGGCACGACCAAGCGCCCCGCGCGATCGATGGTTACAGAATGGCTGGCACTCATGGCATAATTCTACCATCATCCAGAAGAGCGATCCGTGCCGATCGACGGGACTCGAATCCGGTCTCGCTCCGAGAGAGCCTGCAAGACTTCCGCTGTGCAACCCGACGAGGATTCGCCCGGCGCAGAGCCCCCGGTCGCACCGCGGTCCGACCCCGAGATGATGGCTCTCGCTCTCGACGAGGCCCGGGCGGCGATCGAACACGATGATGTGCCGGTAGGAGCGGTCGTCGTCCACGATGGGATCGTCATCGCGGCGCGACACAACGAACGCGAGTTGGAGCGCAACCCGGTCGGCCACGCCGAGATCCTCGCCCTCCGCGATGCGTCTGAACACCTCGGCGAGTGGCGACTCGACGACTGCACGATGTTCGTCACGCTCGAGCCCTGCGCGATGTGTGCAGGCGCGATGGTCAACGCCCGGCTCGGGCATCTCGTGTACGGCGCCGACGACCCGAAGGCGGGCGCCGCCGGCAGCGCCCTCTCGCTGCTCGACGGCGAGGCGCTCAACCACCGGGTCGAAGTTCGCAGCGGCCCTCTCGCCTCCGCCGCGGGTGAGCTCCTGCGCGAGTTCTTCCGAGCCCGACGCACTTGACGGAGCCTGGTCACGGCGACGTTCGCAATGCGGTCGCCCCCGGTATCCGTCACCCGAGAATCTCGGTTGGGAATCGGCTGGGAATCGACTGGTATGGTGATCCCATGAAGGTTCGTATCGACGACGTCGGCCGGATCGTCCTGCCGAAGCCCTTGAGGGACAGACTCGGGTTGACCGCGGGATCCACCGTCGACGTCTCGATGTACGGAGACGGGCTCCATCTGTCGCCCGACGGTCGCACCGCCAGGCTCGAACGTCGTGACGGACACCTCGTCGCCGTCTCCGACACCACTGTCTCCGACGACGATGTCTTCGACCTCGTCGACTCGATCCGGCGGTGAGTATCTGGCTCGCCGACACCAGTGTCGCGATCGCGCTCGTTCTGGCCAGTCACGACGCACACCGCGTAGTGACCGAACGCGTCGCCGACCGAGCGGTCAGACTCCCTGCCCATGCGCAGCTCGAGGCGTACTCGGTCCTGACCCGCCTCCCCGGTGACGCTCGCCTCACTCGGCGCGATGCGTCCGAACTGTTGCAGGATCGATTCGGAGCGCCCGCCGCACTCTCGGTCGAGTCCACGACGATGCTCGTGCCCCGCCTCGCCGAGTGCGGTGTCAGCGGCGGGGCTGTGTACGACGCTGTGATCGCGGCGACTGCCGATGAGTGGGGCGCAGTGCTGCTCACTCGTGACCGGCGAGCGATGGCGACGTATCGGGCACTGTCGGTCGACCACGAAGTCATCGCCGCCTGAGCCACCGGGATGCCGCCTTTCCGAACGGGTGGACACACTTCAATCGATCGAAGTGATTACATGGCGGGAGAGCCACAGGAGGTCTCCCCATGCTTCGTCGTCGAGTTGCGATCACAGCCGCACTGTTCGTGCTGGTCGGCGCCGCGTGTGGCGGTGATGACGGTGATTCCAACGACGATTCCGCGGCGGCATCCGCACCGGCCGAGTCGACTCAGGACGATGGATCGCAATCCGAAACCGCCTTGGAGAGCCCCCTCCAGGTGACGTCGGTCGACTTCACGACAGGGATCGCGACGATCACGAATACGGGCGATCAGCCGTACGACCTCGAGCGTCACTGGATCTGCCAACGGCCCACCTACGCCGAACTCCCCGACGAGGTGCTCGACCCGGGCGCGACCTACGAGGCGAGCCTCGGCGGATTCGACGCGGGTGGTGGAGAGTTGGCGGTCTACACATCGAACTCGTTCGGTAGCAGCGAGGACATCATCTCCTATGTCGGGTGGGGGTCCGGTGGCGGCCGGCAGGGAGTGGCCGAGGAGGCCGGCATCTGGTCGGGGGGCACGGTCCAACCGACGGGCGACACGATCACGCTCACGGGCGACCCGGGCAGCGCCGGCGACTGGTCGGGCTGACCGACACGGCGTCCGATACCTCGACCTCGAGCCGTTCCGCACCACCAGCGGGTACTCCAACTTCGAGATGACCGCCGGCGGTGAGTCGGCCGCGGTCGCGGCGGGGCTGACCTGGGAGGAGTTGGCCGATGAGGTCCTGTTCGTTCCGGCGGGCATGACCTCGACCAGCATGCGGTTCTCCGCCTACGAGGCGGCCGAGAACCGTGCCGAGCAACACGTGCGAACCGACGGTCGGTGGGAAGCAGCTTTCGATCGGATGCCCGATGCACAAGCGCCCGCCGGGGGCGTGAGTTCCAACGTGATCGATCTCGCGCAGTGGCTGCGGCTCCAACTCGCCGGAAGCGCACTCGATGGTGAGCAGGTCATCGATGAGAATGCGCTCGATCTCACGCACACGACGAAGATCCTCAAGTCGCCTCCCCTTCCCACGATCGCCGACAGTCCGCGCTCGTACGGGCTCGGCATCGTGGTGCTGACCAACGGCGAACCGATCGGTGTGCCCGAAGCGATCACCGACGCGTACTTCGACCAGCTCCAGACCGGTTCATGGCCCGACGACATCTTCGCCATCTGGACCGAGCGCTTCTCGGGCCTCTACGGCGAGCCCGAAGAGTTCGACGACCCCGGAGCCGACCGTGTACCCGCACTCGACGACGACGCCTACACCGGCACGTACACCAACGACTACGTCGGCGACATCGAGGTGATCGTCACCGATGGCGCCCTCGCGGTCGTCGTGGGTCCGGCGGAGGGCACCTTCGTGCTCACCCACATCGCCGCCAACACGTTCACCTACGTGCAGGACCCGGAGCTTCCAGAGTTCCTCAGCGCTGCCATCTTCGAGATCGGCCCCGACGGCGTGGCGACCACGCTGGCGATGTCAGGATTCGACGCAGAGGGCATGGGGACACTCGAGCGGGTCTGAGGACGGCTTCCGGCGCATGCAAAGACCCGAGCGGGTCGGGGCTCGGGTCTTCGCAAATCCGTGTTCGAGACGAACAACGAACGACGTATCCGCGGAAGGCGTGGGATTCCGACCGTATTCGTATCGTGCCTGGTCAGAGCGTCGGAGTAGTCGAAATCTCCTCGTTTGAGAGTAACCCTGAGACTAACCGGCGAGTAGAAATCCCGAACCCTGGCAGTCAGCCGGTGCGTTCGAGCCGGTACTCGCGGAGAAGTCGCGGCTGCGTCGCTGCTGCCGCTTGTTGATCTCCGTGCAGAACGTCGGGATCGAGATCGATGCCATTCGGCCACGCGACCGTTCCGGCCACGGGGTCCACCGCGGCTGCAGCGAAGCTCTCATCGTCGTCGATCGATGCAAGCACTCCCGGCAAGGCGTCAGCGAAGTCGAGTTCGCGCACGAGGCCATCCGAGAACGTGACACTCAGCGCTCGTGCGCCGAGATGCTCGACGGCGGTCACTCGGGCGAGCGTGGTCATGGTCATGGTCACAGGCTACTGGAGCGGGTCGATCCCCGAGAGGGCGGCTGGCTCCTGAGCGAGGCCCAGTTGGCCGCGAGCTCGTCGTGGTGCAGGGCTCGCCATTGCTCGACGAGTCGCGCAGCGGATCGTGGGAGGTCTCCTCTGATCGTCGAGCCGTCGTCGATACGGATCAGCGCTTCGTGTTCGGCGTAGATGGCATGGAAGTGGGGCGGATTGTGATCCGCGAAGTACATGTAAATCACGTTCCGTAGAACTCGCTCAGCCGAGGCACTCGAACAACCTACGACCACTTCGATTGCGTCATCGGACGTTGGAGTCCGTCGTAGTCTCGCTGGCGATCCGGGCGGCGACAAAGCGTTCGAGCTGTTCGACGGGAAACCGAACACTCCGGCCGATACGGATCGGCGTCAGCTGTTCGGCATCGATCAGGTTGTAGATGGACGAGCGGCTGATCGCCAACATCTCGGCCGCCTGCCGGATGCTGACGAGCAGTGCTCGCGTCGTCGCCTGGCTGCGCGGGGAGACGGGAAGTGTCGGGGTGAGGGTCATACAGAGGTAAAGGCGAGTCGTTCGACGTTGGGGGACATCGACGCATCGAGGCGCATCAGACACGAGCGGTCGCACGATGTCGCGCAGGATCGTGCAAACCGTCGTGCGCGGTGACGGCGAGGTCGACGCGGCTGTCCTTGTCAGCGAGGCTGACATAGCGGGTCACTTCGCGAGGCGGTCGAGGATCGCTTGGTCGCGCTCGAGCAGCTTCTTGGCACGGGCGGTGAAGTCGTCATCCGCCCGAACTCGTTCGATCTCGGCGGCGAGGGAGTCGATGATGAGCTGGTTGACGCTGTCGCCCCGGACGCGCGCGACGGCCTCCGCGTCGGCGGCGAGGCTTTCTGGCAATCGGACCGTCGTCTGCTTCGTCATGACATCATGATGTCACGATGCGCTCAGCCGCGCTTCCCGGGGGCGAGGGTCCAGCGGCGGGAAGGTGTCCGAATGGCGATCGACATGCGGACGCTGTTCCACAAGTCTCGTTTCAGGCGCGTGTTCGCCCA
>CBDUYD010000101.1:0-10704 GCA_965371355.1 uncultured Ilumatobacteraceae bacterium | reverse complement strand
GGAAGCGCAGCGGACGACGAGCCCGCCATCGAGGTCGTCTCCGACGAGCCCGCCACCAGCGCGGCCGAATGGCCGGGTTCGGTGCAGCCGCCCGAGGATGGTGGCGTGCCCGAGGGTCACGAGGTCAAGGGCAACATCCAATCGATGCTGTTGCACGAGCCGGGCAGCCGCTACTACCGGGCGACCAAGGCCGAGGTGTGGTTCGACAGTGCCGAGTCGGCCGAGGCCGCCGGCTTCACCAAGCCCGGCGCAGCCAAGGACGACAAGAACGGACCGGCCGACGATGCCGCACAGGAGACAGATGTGAACACAACCGCCGAGGGAAGCGCCAGCGACGAGGTGGACGCGTCGCGAGGAGAAAGCGAAGCGGACGACGAGGGAGCCGTCTGATGGGTCAGAA
Source organism: uncultured Ilumatobacteraceae bacterium (assembly GCA_965371355.1). Taxonomy (GTDB): domain Bacteria; phylum Actinomycetota; class Acidimicrobiia; order Acidimicrobiales; family Ilumatobacteraceae; genus JASJHI01. The sequence continues at coordinate 10,304 of CBDUYD010000101.1, read as the reverse complement.
GATCAACCCCTACGGCTACCGCCTCGGTATCACCACCGATTGGAAGTCGCGCTGGTTCAGCGAGCGCGACTACAAGGAGTACCTGACCGAGGACTGGACGATCCGCCAGCAGATCATGGAGCGTCTCGAGTCGGCGGCGATCAGCCGCATCGAGATCGAGCGCACCCGTGACAAGCTGCGCGTCGACGTGCACACCGCGCGTCCCGGCATCGTGATCGGTCGCCGCGGTGCGCAGGCCGACGAGTTGCGTCAGATGATCACCAAGATCACCGGCAACCCGAAGATCCAGCTCAACATCGTCGAGATCAAGAGCCCCGAGCTCGACGCCGCCCTCATCGCGCAGGGTGTCGCCGACCAACTCGTCAACCGGATCGCTTTCCGCCGGGCCATGAAGCGGGCCGTGCAGAACGCCCAGCGTGCCGGCGCCCTCGGCATCCGGGTGCAGTGTTCCGGTCGTCTCGGTGGCGCAGAGATGAGCCGCACCGAGTGGTACCGCGAGGGCCGTGTGCCCCTGCACACGCTGCGTGCCGATGTCGACTACGGCATGCGCGAGGCGAAGACCACGAGCGGTCGTGTCGGCGTCAAGGTGTGGCTCTACAAGGGCGACATCACGCCCTACAAGTCGATCAACGACGAAAAGATCGCCCGCGAGGCCGCGATGGCCGTCGGCGAGACCTCGGGTCCGATCGGACAGGCGCGAAAGGTCGTGTCGTCGGCCGGACCCAAGGCCGGTGCCGCTCCCGAGCCCGAGCCGCAGCCGCTCGTGAAGGAAGCCGATCCCGAGCTCGAAAAGCTGCTCGACGAAGAAGAAGCGATCGCCCGCCGCACCGCGGCCGGCGAGGCCCACGAGACGCCGCACTTCCGCGGCGAGGACTGAAAGGGGACACTCCGATGCTGATGCCCCGCAAGGCTGCCCATCGCAAACAGCAACGCGGCCGCACCAAGGGAATGACCAAGGGCGGTTCCGGTCTCCACTTCGGTGACTACGGGATCCAGGCGCTCGAACCGGGTTGGCTCACCGCCCGCCAGATCGAGGCCGCTCGTATCGCCATGACGCGCGAGATCAAGCGTGGCGGCAAGGTGTGGATCAACATCTTCCCCGACAAGCCGGTCACGAAGAAGCCCGCCGAGACCCGAATGGGTTCGGGCAAGGGCAATCCCGAATTCTGGGTTGCAGTCGTCAAGCCGGGTCGTACGCTCTTCGAGCTGTCGTATCCGGACGAGCAGCTCGCCAGGACGGCGCTCGAGAAGGCGATCCAGAAGCTCCCGATCAAGGCGCGGGTAATCACCCGTGAGGAGGAGATCTGATGGCCGGCAAGAAGGGCGACCTGGCCGAGCTCAGCCTCGGTGAATTGATCGACGAATTGAAGGCGACCAAGCAGGAGGCGCTCAACCTGCGCTTCCGCAACGCGACCGGTCAGCTCGAGAACACCGCCGAGATCGGCAAGGTTCGCAAGCAGATCGCCCGCATCAACACCCTCATCCGCGAACGCGAGATCGTCGCGGCCGAGGCAGGACAGTGAGTTGAGCGAGATGGCAGAAAACAACGTGGAAACCGTGACGACGACAGACGAACCGACCGCCGCCCAACAGGCGCCGCCCGAGCAGGCAGCCTCCGGAGGGACACCCTCCGAAGATGCCACCCCCGAGCGCTCGAGGCGCAAGGTCCGCGAGGGTCTCGTCGTGTCGGACAAGATGGACAAGACAGCGATCGTCGCCGTCATCGATCGCGTTCGACACCGCAAGTACAACAAGTTCGTGCTCCGCAGCAAGCGGTTGTACGCGCACGACGAGACCAACGACGCCAACGTCGGCGACAAGGTCCGCGTGATGGAGACCCGTCCGCTCAGCAAGAACAAGCGCTGGCGGATCACCGAGGTCTTGGAGCGTGCCAAATGATCCAGCAGGAATCGCGATTGCGCGTCGCCGACAACAGCGGCGCCAAAGAGGTGTTGTGCATCAAGGTGCTCGGCGGCACGCGCCGTCGGTACGCCTCGATCGGCGACATCTTCGTCGCGACGGTCAAGGATGCAATTCCCGGTGCCGCCGTGAAGAAGGGCGAGGTCGTCAGGTGCGTCGTCGTCCGCACCAAGAAGGAGAAGCGTCGTCCCGACGGCAGCTACATCCGTTTCGACGAGAACGCGGCCGTTCTGATCAAGGACGACCTCACGCCGCGCGGCACGCGCATCTTCGGCCCGGTCGGCCGTGAGCTGCGCGACCGCAAGTTCATGCGAATCGTCTCGCTCGCCCCGGAGGTGCTCTGACATGGCAGGTCGGACGAAGTTGAAGAAGGGTGACACCGTCGAGGTGATCACCGGCAAGGACAAGGGCAAGCAGGGCGAGATCGCCCACGTCTACCCGAAGTCCGACAAGGTGCTGATCAATGGCGTGAACACCGTGTCGAAGCACCAGCGTGCGACGCGGGCCAACGATCAGGGCGGGATCATCGAGAAGGACCTGCCGATCCACGTGAGCAACGTGATGTACGTACACAAGGGCAAGATGGTCCGCCTCGGGTACAAGACCCTCGACGACGGCACGAAGGTGCGCATCGCCCGCCCGAGTGGGGAGGAGATCGGATGACCGACACCGCGACGACCGACACCGCGACTACCAGCCCTGCGCCGGAGATCCCGCGCCTCAAGGGGAGGTACGGAGACGAGCTCCGAGCCACGCTGCAAGAACAACTTTCGATCACCAACGTGATGGAGGTGCCGAACTTCGAAAAGATCGTCATCAACATGGGAGTCGGCCGCGCGGCCGGCCAGCCGTCGCTGATCGAAGGTGCGGTCTCCGACCTCACGGTGATCTCCGGTCAGAAGCCGATTGTGACGAAGGCGAAGAAGTCGATCGCCAACTTCAAGCTCCGCGAGGGCCAGGCGATCGGCGCGAAGGTCACGCTGCGCGGTGAGCGGATGTGGGAGTTCCTCGACCGGCTCGTATCGGTCGCGATTCCCCGGATCCGTGACTTCCGCGGTCTGCCGGCCCATTCCTGGGACGGCCATGGCAACTACACGTTCGGACTCAACGAGCAGACGATGTTCGCGGAGATCGACCCGGACACCGTCGACCACCAGCGGGGAATGGATATCACGATCGTGACGACCGCGACCGACGACGAGAGCGGCAGAGCGCTGCTCGACGCGTTCGGTTTCCCCTTCAAGAAGGGCATCGAGGCCGAGAACGCACCCCGAAAGAAGCGTCGCAAGACGCCGCAGTACGGCAAGCAGAGCAAGTGACGCGAGGCGACCACTGACATGGCAAAGAAAGCACTGATCAACAAGGCGAACAAGAAGCCCAAGTTCAAGGTTCGCGCCTACACGCGCTGTCGCCGCTGCGGCCGCGCCCGTTCGGTCTACCGCAAGTTCGGCCTCTGCCGGATCTGTCTGCGCGAGCTCGCACACGCCGGCGAGATCCCCGGCATGACGAAGTCGTCGTGGTGACGTGGCGAGGAGACAACTGACATGATGACCGATCCAATCGCAGACATGCTGACCCGGGTTCGCAACGCGAACACCGCCAAGCACGACGAGGTGCGTATGCCCTCGTCCAAGCAGAAGGTCGCGCTCGCCGATGTCCTCCAGCAGGAGGGCTACATCGGCAGCTACGAGACCGCACCGTCACCCAAGGGTGTCGGCGATGTCCTGACCATCCAGATGAAGTACTCGCCGGACCGTGACCGCACGATCTTGGGCCTGCGCCGCATCTCGACCCCCGGCCTGCGGGTGTACCGCGGCGCCAACGCCGTGCCCCGAGTGCTCGGCGGTCTCGGGGTCGCCGTCCTGTCCACATCCCACGGGCTCATGACCGACCGCGAGGCGCGCAGGCGCAACGTGGGCGGCGAGATCCTCTGCTTCGTCTGGTGATCCAGGCGCTGTGACAAGGAGAATCCACGATGTCCAGAATCGGTAGCGCACCGATCACGGTCCCCGCAGGCGTCGACGTCAGCGTCACGGGCCGCACGATCTCGGTCAAGGGCCCCAAGGGAACGCTCTCGCGCGAGATCCCCGGCACTATCACCGTCGAGACCGACGGCGACACGTTGAAGGTCGCCCGACCCGACGACGAGAACAAGACCAGGGCGATGCACGGGCTCACCCGCAGCCTCGTCAACAACATGGTGATCGGCGTGACAGAGGGCTACAAGAAGGAACTCGAGATCCACGGGGTCGGCTATCGCGCCGAGGCCAAGGGTCCGTCCGCGTTGCGCCTCAACCTCGGTTTCAGTCATCCCGTCGACGTCACGGCTCCGGAGGGCATCACGTTCGATGTCCCCCAGCAGACCCAGATCATCGTCAACGGCATCGACAAGGAGATCGTCGGTCAGGTCGCCGCCAATATCCGCAGTATCCGCAAGCCCGAGCCGTACAAGGGCAAGGGCGTCCGCTACTCCGGCGAGCGCATCCTGCGCAAGGCCGGTAAAGCTGGCAAGAAGTAATCGAGTTTCGGAGCGTCTGATGACCAAGATCGCCCAAGCACGCCGGACCGGCCGCATCCGCCGTCACCGTCGCGTGCGCAAGAAGATCCACGGCACCGCGGCCCGTCCGCGCCTGGCCGTGTTTCGTTCCAACAAGCACCTGTCGGTGCAGATCATCGACGACGACTCGGGCACGACGCTCGCATCGGCTTCCACCCAGGAAGCCGAGCAGCGCACGTCCGGGTCGGGCTCGAGCGTCGACGCGGCCACCCGCGTCGGCACCCTCGTCGCCGAGCGCGCCAAGGCCGCCGGCGTCGACAAGATCGTGTTCGACCGAGGCGGATTCGCCTACCACGGCCGGGTGGCCGCGGTGGCGTCCGCCGCCCGTGAAGCAGGTTTGGAGTTCTGATGGCCTACGCCAGCAACAATCCCCGCGACGGTCGCGGCCGCGACAACCGCGACGGCGATGACGGTGGCCTGCGCGAGTCGCGCGTCATCACGATCAACCGCGTCGCGAAGGTGGTCAAGGGTGGCCGCCGGTTCTCGTTCACCGCTCTCGTGGTGATCGGCGACGGCAACGGCCGCGTCGGCCTCGGCTACGGCAAGGCCAAGGAGGTGCCGCTGGCGATCCAGAAGGGCACCGAGGAAGCCAAGCGCAATCTGTTCGAGGTGCCGATGGCCGGGAGCACGATCATCCACCCGGTCCTCGGACGCACCGGCGGTGGCCGCGTGCTGATGAAGCCGGCTGCGGCCGGAACCGGCGTGATCGCCGGTGGCGCCGCGCGGGTCATCCTCGAGGAGGCCGGCGTGCACGATGTGCTGTGCAAGTCACTCGGCTCGGCCAACCACATCAACGTCGCCCGCGCGACGATCCAGGGCCTCAAGTCGCTCCAGCGACCCGACGTGGTCGCCGCCCGGCGCGGGCTGCCCGCCGAGGATTTCGTGCCCAAGGGCCTGCTCAACGCGTATCAAGAGCGTCAGCGCGGAAACGCTGCCGAGAACGCCTCCAACGACGAGGCGACCGCGGGGAGCACCGCATGAGCGAGATCATCGTCACACAGACCAGATCGGCCATCGGCACCAAGCCGAAGCACCGCGGCACGTTGCGGGCCCTCGGGCTCGGCAAGATCGGTTCGACGAACACATTGCCCGACCGTCCGGAGATCCGCGGCATGATCGCCCGGGTCCCCCATCTGATCCGGGTCACCGAAGGGAACTGACATGAAGGTTCACGAGCTCGCACCGGCTCCCGGTGCCAAGAAGCGCGCCAAGCGTGTCGCCCGCGGCACGGGCGGCCGCGGCGGCAAGACCGCCGGTCGCGGTACGAAGGGCCAGCGCGCCCGCAACACGGTCGCCGTTGGGTTCGAGGGCGGCCAGATGCCGCTCAAGCAGCGGGTGCCGAAGCTGAGGGGCTTCAACAACCCGTTCCGTGTCGAGTACCAGGCGGTCAACCTGCACACGCTCGGCGATCTCGTCGAGAAGCTCGGTGACGGTGTGGTCACGCCCGACGTGCTCGTCGCCAACGGTGTCGTCCGCAAGGGCGCCTTCGTCAAGATCCTCGCCCGCGGCGAGATCACCACCAAGGTCGACGTCCACGCCCATGCGGTGTCGAAATCGGCCGAGGCGGCGATCATCGACGCAGGCGGCTCGATCACGCTGATCCAGCTTCCGTTCAAGGAAGAGGGCAAGGCGGGTCGGCCCGCCGTGAAGGGCAACCAGTTCACCAACCGGTGATCGCTTGGCGCGATCACCCGATCGCCGACCGGCGGCGCTCCGACGCCGCTGGTACTGTCGGCTCGTTCGGCAGAGCGGGCCGCATCGACCACCCAACTTCGACACGATGACCAAGGAGCCGCAAGCGTGATCGCGAATCTGGCGAACATCTTCAAGGTCACCGACCTGCGAAACAAGCTGCTGTTCGTCGTCGCGATGGTCGTCGTGTACCGCCTCGGCGTCGCCATCCGGGTTCCCGGCGTCGACGGCATCGCGATCGAGCAGCTGCGGGCAACCGCCAATCAGCAGGGTGCGCTCGGCTTCCTAAACCTGTTCTCGGGCGGTGCGTTCGAGAGCTTCTCGATCTTCGCTCTCGGGATCATGCCCTACATCACCGCGAGCATCATCATGCAGGTGCTCGGCGTGGTCATCCCGAAGCTCGAAGAGTTGCAACAGCAGGGCGCGGTCGGCCAGCGCAAGATCACGCAGTACACGCGCTACGTGACGGTCGGGCTGGCGACGCTCCAGGCGACCGGTCTCGTGTTCATCTTCGGTACCGGCCGCGGGACCGCTTTCTTCTCGGCGGCGAGCGCTGCCCCCACGGTGCCGCTCTTGCCCGACGGGGTCTGGCCGCGCGGGTACCTGATCATCCCGTCGCTCGTCGCCGGCACCGCGGTGCTGATGTGGATCGGCGAGATGATCTCGCAGCGCGGCATCGGAAACGGCATGTCGATGATCATCTTCGCCTCGGTCGTCGCATCGCTTCCGGGTGGATTCTGGGGCATCCTCGTGCTCAACAAGTGGTTCTGGTTCTTCGCCATGGTCGCGCTCACGTTGTTCATCATCGTGGCCGTCGTGTTCGTCGAACTCGGGCAGCGAAGAATCCCGGTGCAGTTCGCGAAACGTGTGGTCGGTCGACGGATGATGGGCGGCCAGAACACCTATATCCCCCTCAAGGTCAACCAGTCCGGCGTGATCCCGATCATCTTCGCCAGCTCGATCCTGCTGCTGCCGGTGATCCTGTCGAACGTGCTCGGCTCCGGCGAGGGCTGGCGCGGTGATGTCGCGGCGTTCGTCGACCAGTACATCGTGAACCCGCAGAACCTGGTGTACATCACGATCTTCGCGCTGATGATCATCGCGTTCGCGTACTTCTACAACTCGATCGCCTTCGACCCGGCGCGCCAGGCCGACCAGCTCCGTCGCCAGGGCGGCTTCATCCCCGGCGTGCGACCCGGTCCGCAGACCGAGCGCTACCTGGCCAAGGCCGTGAACCGGATCACGCTGCCGGGTGCCGTGTTCATCGCGATCATCGCGATCCTCCCGTACCTGTTGCTGTTGGTCGCCGGAGTGAACTCGTTCGGCTTCGCCGGAACCAGCGTGCTGATCTCGGTCGGCGTGGCGCTCGAACTGATGCGCCAGATCGACAGTCAACTCACGCTGCGCAACTACGAGGGCTTCCTCAAGTAGGTCACGGCCGTGATCCCGGGCGCCCGCCTCATCATCCTCGGGCGACAGGGTGCAGGCAAGGGCACGCAGTGCGTGCGACTGTCTCGGCACTTCGTCGTCCCGCACATCTCGACCGGAGACATGCTGCGCGCCGCCGTGCGCGAGGGGACCGAACTCGGCCGGTTGGCGAAGAAGATCATGGACGACGGCGGTCTGGTCGGCGACGTTCTGATGATCGAGTTGGTGCGTGAGCGGCTGTTCGAGGCCGACGCCCGCACGAGGGGCTACATCCTCGACGGATTTCCTCGCACGCCCGAGCAGGCCGATGCGCTCAATGGCATCACGAGTGAGCTGCCGATCGACGTGGTCCTCGACCTCAATGTGCCTCGCGAGATCGTGCTCGAGCGGCTCTCGGCGCGCCGGGTCTGCCAGGACTGTGGAACCAACTACACGTCGTCGGGGTCCGACCCCGACCCTTGGATCTGCGAGGTTTGTGGTGGTGACGTGCTGCAGCGCGACGACGACACGCCAGAGTCGGTGAATCGCCGGCTCGACCTGTACGAGGAGCAGACGTTCCCCCTGATCGAGCACTACACGGTGCAGCGCCAACTCGCGGTCGTCAACGGAATAGGCCATCCCGGTGCCGTCTTCGACCGCCTGGTCAAAGCCGTCGAAGCCAACCGCTCGTAGTCCGTCCTGTAGCGGATCGCCCGGGTCGCTGCGAGGCTGAAGACGATGGAGGCGACGACGATCGACCACGGTGAGCTTCCCGACACCGTGCCCCGGATGATCACGCTCGTGTTCGACGGCCGGTGCGGGATGTGTACGAGGAGTGCGCGCCTGCTCAAGCAGTTCGATCGACGTGACGGCGTCGAGATCGCCGGTGCCCAAGCCCCCGGCGTGCGGGAGAGGTTCGGATTGTCGGTGACCGAGACAGACGCTGCGGCGTGGGCGGTGTCGCCAACGGGAGCGCGCGTCGGTGGTGCGAGGGCGATCGCGCTCGCCCTGGCGGTCGCGAGGGGATCGCGGTGGCCGATCCTCGCGTGGCGCGTCCCGGCCATTCCATGGATCCTCGATCGGATCTACGGATTCGTCTCCCGACACCGCACGTGGTTCCCCGGCGAGACCCCCTGGTGCGAAGACCGCCCCGGCGACTGCACCTGATCTCGCGACCCACGTCGGTTCTGTGTACGGATCTTCCCGCTGGGCGGGATCCTGCGTACAAGTTTCGGGGGAGGTGAGGCCCACCACCGGTTCTGTGTACGGATCTTCCCGCTGGGCGGGATCCTGCGTACAAATTTCGGGGATTGCGGGCAAGAAGGGGGCGTTGCGGGTCGGGGAGGAGGGTCAGAAGCCGAGGATGTCGGCGATGGGGATCGATGGTGTGATCGTTCCCGATGCCGTGTCGACGCGTTCGAGGAACGAGGTTCCGCTCGTCGAGCGACCGCTCTCGTCGTCGCTCGTGATCACCTTGCGCGACACCTCGAGCCAGATCGCCTCGGGGTCCGAGAAGTTCATCTCCGCAACCGTGAGGTCGATCCCCTCCCCCTTCTCGATCGTGATCTCGGTGATCTCGCCGGTGGCCGGGTCGAACCGACGTAGGGGAGCGTCCTCCCGGTGGTCCATGATCCAGAGCGCACCGTCGATGTAGCGCAGGTCGAACGACGACATCGTCGACACGGTCGTGATGTCGTCGTCGCCGTCATCGTCGATGTAGGTCGCGCTCACTTCGCCGAGTGGCCACACCGCGCTCACTTCGCCCGCCACGGGGTCGAACCTGACGACGCCGCCCGCACGCGCGGACACGGACACGTCCCCGGTCTCGACCGACGTTGCGGAGTTGAAGAGCCACCAGAGTGAGCCGTCACCCTCGACGAGGCCATGCCCACCCGGGGAGGTGGCCCGGAGAGGGACGAACGGGAGCACGCGTTCGGCGGCCTCGGCGGTGACGGCGGACCCGCCTTCGGTGACGAACCACTCGTCGGCGTCGGCCGGATCGATGAAGTTCGCCAGCGTCGGCTCGGTGCCGAAGCCGCACCACCCGAAGATCATCGACACCTCGCCGATCGCCGGGTCGAGCACGGCCGGCCACCCTGAGGTTGTCGTGATCAGGGCGCCGCCGGGCATGACGAGCAGGCCGTCGGCACTGCCGCTACAGGTCGATCCGGTGTCGGTGGTGACCTCGAAGTCGAGTGCGTCGAACTCGACGATCTGCGCACCCGTTGCCGCATCCAAGCCGATGATCGAGCGTCCCTCGACGTCGAAGAACGCGCCCGTCTCCACCCAGACCGTCTCGTCGTCGGCATCGAGCACTTTCCACTGGGTCAACTCGTCGGATTCGTCCGACTCGCGATCGATGCCCAACTCCGCGATCCGGGTCGCCTCTCCCGTGTCGAGGTCGACGCGAACGAGACCGACCTCGTGGGAGAACGACTGACCTTCGAGTGTCGTGAGCGACAGGGTGAACGCCGTGCTCGTGGCGGCGATCGGCTGGCGGTCGCGTTCGATGAACTCGACGGCGTCGAGCGCAAGTGCAGAGTGCTCGCCCGTGTCGCGATCGACGGCGTACAAACCGAGTTCGGGCGACAGTACCGAGACGAGTGCGCCGTCGACAGCGGCGGACTCCGAGGCGGCCCCGGTGGGCTCGGACCCGGCCGTCGCGGCGTTGGACCCCTCGACCGTTTCGTCGGTGCCGTCATCTACGCCGTCGCCGTCATCCCCGCCG
>CBDUYD010000100.1:0-10869 GCA_965371355.1 uncultured Ilumatobacteraceae bacterium | reverse complement strand
CGTCCTGTTCCTCGCTCCCGAAGACGAGCGAGAGCTCGTCGAGGACGTCGTCGTCGGCCACGGCGTCGCCGCTGCCGTCCGGCCTGGGATCCGAGGAGCCGCCGTCGTCGCGGGTCTGGCCGTCGCCGGGCTCGCTCACGCCTCGTCCTCGAAGCCGATCAGGCGGATCTCGCTGCGCAACGCGTACCCGGTCCGACCCTCGACCTCGCGTCGCACGACGCTCATCAGTCGGTGGACGTCACCGGCCGCTCCGCCGTCGTCGGCCTGGATGAAGTTGGCGTGCTTCTCCGAAACCGACGCCGAGCCGATGCGCAGTCCGCGCAGGCCGGCGGCGTCGATCAGTTCGCCGGCACTCACCTCGCCCGGCACCGGGTTGACGAACACGGATCCGGCGTTCTGCCCACCAGGCTGATTGGCCCGGCGCCACGCGACGATCTCGGCGATCTCGCGCTCGGAAGTCTCCCTGTCTCCGGCGCGGAGCGCCAGGCGCGCGTCGAGCACGATCGAACCGGGCCCGAGGGCACTTCCCCGGAACCTGAGGCCGAGGTCGGCGGCGCGGACCTCGCGGATCACATCCGACCCGGGCGCGTCGAGATCGGCGAGTGTGACGTCGCAGAGGCATGCCGCGATGTCGGATCCGTGGCCGCCCGCGTTCATCCGCACCGCCCCACCGATCGAACCGGGGACACCGACAGCCCACTCGAACCCGGACAAGCCGGCCGCGGCGACCCGCCGCGAGAGCACGGGCAGCGAAACGGCCGCGCCGGCGCGCACGGAAGCGCTGTCGGTGTCGATCCGGATGTCGTCGGCGATCCCGGTGAGGGTCAGGGCGATCCCGGCGAACCCGGTGTCGGCGACGAGGAGGTTCGAGCCGCGGCCCACGACGAGCAGTGGGAGCCCCGACCGTCGCCGCGCTTCGGCAACGCGCCGGAGCTGGCTCCGAGCCGTGACGCGTACGAGGATCTCGGCGTCGCCGCCGACGCGATAGGTGGTCATCGGGCCGAGCGGAACGTGCTGTTCCGCGAGATCGCCGAGTATCTCGAGGGCGATCGACACAGCGGCGGGTTGGCCGCCTCGCACGTGGTCAGGTTCGTCGCCGGGCATCGAACACCTCCGACGGAAACGATGCGATGTCACCGCATCCCATCGAGAGACAGACGTCGCCTTCGCGCGCCTCGCCGGCGACGAATGAGACGAGATCCTCGCGGCGCGGCAGCCATACCACGCGCTGCTCGGGATGGGCCTCGGTCACGGCGTTGACGATGAGCTTGCCGGTGACACCGGGAATCGGTGTCGTCCCCGACGCGAAGATGTCGGTGAGCACGACGATGTCGGCATCGCCGAAGGCATCCGCGTACTGCTCCCAGATCTCCGAGATCCGGTTGTAGCGGTTCGGCTGGAAGACCGCTATGACCCGGCGCCACGGATCGCCACTCCCGCGCGCTGCGGCGAGTACCGCGGCGATCTCGGTCGGCAGGTGCGCGTAGTCGTCGACGAACGTCGCTCCATCGTCGACACCTCGCACATCGAACCTGCGCGCCACCCCTCCGAACCTGGCGAGCGCTGACGCGACATCCTCGAAGTCGACACCGATCTCGAGCGCCATCGCCGCGGCAGCGGTGGCGTTGGCGACGTTGTGGATGCCGCGCAGCGGGAGCGCGATCTCGCCGAGACGGACGTCGGGTGCGGTCCCCGTCCCAGTTCGGACGAGTGAGAACACGAACGATCCGCCGGTAGGCCGCACGTCGATGGCCCGGATGTCGGCACCCTCGGACAATCCGTACGCAACCGCGCCATGGCGTTGCGCGAGCCGCGCCCCGACCGGGTCGTCGGCGCAGACGATCTTCGGTCCGTGCACCTGGGAGAGATAGCGATCGAAGCTCTCTACGATCCCCTCGAAAGTGCCGTAGTGATCGAGGTGATCGACGTCGACGTTGGTCAGGATCGTGCCGTACAGCGGCAGCTCGAGATGGGTGCCGTCGCTCTCGTCCGCCTCGACGACGAGCCACTCACCGCCTGTCCACTGTGCCCCGGTCCCGACGTCGGTCACGTCGCCACCGACGACGAAGCTCGGCCGGAGGCCCGCTTCCGCGAGGATCAGCATGAGCATCGACGACGTCGTCGTCTTGCCGTGGGTGCCCGCGACCGCCAGCGACTTCGCGCCTGCGCAGATCGAGGCAAGCATGCCCGAGCGTGGAAGGACGCGGACTCCGGTCGCCCGCGCCTCGTCGAGTTCGATGTTGTGATCGGGCACGGCGGTCGAGGCGGTGAGGGCGTCGACGCCGTGGACGAGTGAGCGATCGTGTCCGATCTCGACCGCCACCCGCGCTGCGCGCACACGTTCGAGGACGGGGTGTTCGCGCAGGTCGCTTCCCGATACGTCGTGGCCCATCTCGGCGAGAGCGATTGCGATCGCGCTCATGCCGGGCCCACCGACCCCGACCACATGCAGCCGGTGGGGTACAGACAGATCGAGGGGCGGCGTCGGCGGCGGGAGGACGCCTGCGGGTGCGTCCGGGACGGGAATCTCGATCATCGTCACGATTCGTCAGAGGTTAGGGCGACGCGGTCGATCAGCGCCGCCAGCGCCCCGGATCGATGACGTTCCCCGATCGCGCTCGCCGCATCGCCGAGCGCGGTGCGCGCGGCCGGATCGTGCCGCAGCCGTTCGAGCTCGCTGCCGAGCGAGGCGATCTGCGACTCGGGCAGCAGCACCGCAGCGCCCTCCCTTGAGAGCCAGGCGACGTTCTCGGTCTGGTGGTCGTCGGCGCTCGCCGCCCACGGCACGAGGATCGCGGGAGTGCCGGTCACCGCCACTTCGTGCACCGTGCTCGCTCCACCGCGCCCCACGAGCACGTCCGCCGCCGCGTACACGGCCGGCATGTCGCGTTCGTATCCGACGACCTGGTGGACGACGCCGTCGTCGGAATCCGCGGGCGCCACCCTCCGGACATCGTCGAGAAACCGTTCACCCACAACGTGGCGAACGGCGAGTCCGGCATCTTCGGAGTGCGCGGCAAGGTAGCTCGCGATCGCGGTGTTCAGTGCGCCGGAGCCCTGCGAGCCGCCCATCACCGCGATGACGAAGCGATCGTCGGGGAGCCCGAGCGCGGCGCGGGCCGCCGTTCGATCGCGGACTCGGTCGACATCGAGGATCGACCGCCGGACGGGTGCCCCGGTCATCGTCGCACGGGGCAGCGGCGAGTCGTCGAAGGCGACGGCGCACGCCTCGGCCCGACGAGCCGAGAGCCGACTCGCCCGTCCGGGGGTGTGGTCGTAGGAGACGACGACGACGGGGATTCGCAGCCGCCGAGCCGCGAGGACCGCCGGCATGCTGGCGTAGCCTCCGACGGAGACGACGACGGACGGACGATCCTGGCGGAACGCACCGATCGCATCACGCCTGCTCCGCATCATCTTGGGAACGAACCCGAGGTTCCGTCGGCTGAGCGACCGCTGGAGGCCGACGACGTCGTAGAACGTGTGCGGAAAGGGGGTCTCCGGGACGAGTTCTGTCTCGATCCCTCGCTGCGCGCCGATGTACCGGATCGTGTCCGGATCGTGGCCTGCGCTCACGAGCGCTTCGGCGACCGCGAGTGCGGGCAGTACGTGGCCGGCGGTCCCGCCGCCCGTGACCACCGCGTAGGTTCTGCTCATCGAGAGGGTTGTGAGGGGCGCAGGCCGCGTCCCCGACGGCGGGGCGGGCGCTCGTCGCCGCCGACCGCAGGCTTGTGTCGCCCGCCTGTTGCCGGGCTCCGCTCGGCCCGCCGGGCGACGCTCAGCAAGAGCCCGGCGGCGGTCATGCTGACGAAGAGCGAGCTGCCACCGGCCGAGAAGAAGGGCAGCGTCAGCCCCGTCACGGGGAGCAGGCCGGTGACACCGCCGAGATTGACGATCGCCTGCACACCGAACCAGCAGGCGATTCCTCCGGCCAGCAGCATTCCGAATCTGTCGGGGGCGGCGAGCGCCGCCTGAATGCCGAACCAGACGAGCATGATGAACCCGCCGATCACCGCGAGGGTCCCGATGAACCCGAGCTCGTCGGCGATCACCGCGAAGATGAAGTCGCTGTGGGCGTAGGGCAGGTAGCCGAGCTTGCCCTTGCTGCCACCGATACCCGATCCGGTCAGACCGCCTGAGGCGATGCTCAGGAACCCCTGGTAGGTCTGGTAGGCGAGGTGGTCCTTCTCCTCCGACACATTCCAGAACGCGGTGAATCGATCGAGGCGTCGGGGACTCGACACGACGAACAGCAGCGCCGTCGATGCGGCGAGCGCACCGAGGGCTGCGATCGAGGCGAGCGGCATGCCGACGATCCACGCGACACCGAGCACGATCGCGCCGAGCACGATCGCCGAGCCGAGGTCGCCCTGCATCAGCGAGAGTCCGGCCGCGATCGCGGCGAGGAGGCCGACGTACATCGCGGTACGTCGTGAATCGCCGTCGTCCTCGCTCCGACGGGTGAGCAGATCGGCCGCTGCGATCACGACGGCGATCTTGAGGAACTCGGCGGGCTGGAGCGAGAACCCGCCGATCCGGATCCAGGATCGCGCGCCGTTGACCGTGGCGCCGATGCCCGGCGCGAGCGGCCCGAGCATCGCGATGACGGCGACGAACCCGATCGGGACGACCATCTTGCGCCACAGCCGGTACGGCACGCGTGCGGCGACCACCATCCCGATCAGGCCGAGGAGCGCCCAGGAGGCCTGACGGCCGAACACCGCGTAGGGAGAGTTTCCGAGATTGGCCTGGGTGACCGCCGACGCGGAGAGCACCATGACGAGTCCGAGCATGACGAACACCGACACGACGGCGATGATGCCGAAGTACGTCCCCGTCGGTGGGGCGAGCTGTTCGGTTTGTCGAACGCTCTCGGCGGTCCGCGTCTTGCGCGCGATCCGATGCGGGAGGCGTCTGATCCGCTGGCGCCCCGGAGCGAGCAGCTCGGTATCGGAGCCGTGCATACGCTCGAGCGCCGCCCTGCGCCGGTCGCTCACCGACATCGTCGTGGTCATGATGATCCTCCTGGGCCCGGTGGGCGTCCCCGCGACGGGGCCTGCGGATGAGATGTATCCGGCCGCACCGTGCCGGCGCCGGCCGAGTGGGCATCGAGAACGAGCGCGCGGAAGTGGTCGCCGCGTGCATCGAAGCCCGGATAGCGGTCGAAGCTGGCACAGCCCGGCGACAGCAACACCACGTCGTCGACCCGGGCGTGGCGCCGGGCGAGTTCGACCGCCGCCTCCATGTCTTCGGCGCGGTAGACCTCGGGCACGCCGGCGAACACCCTCTCGACGGCCTGAGCGGTGTCGCCGAGCGCGATCAGCACCCTGACGCGTTCGCTGTCGCTCGACATCGCAGAGAGATCAACCCCCTTGTCGTACCCGCCGGCGATCAGCACGATGCGATCGAACGCCCGGATGGCGGCGGCGGTCGCATGTGGCGTGGTTGCCTTGGAGTCGTCGTACCACGAGATCTCCGACCACCTGCCCACCTCCTCGAGGCGGTGCGGCGGCCCGCGGAATGTGCTCAGTGCCGCCTCGACCGCCCGCTCGTCGGCGAGGCCGGTCTCGAGCACCAGCGCCGATGCGGCGAGCGCATTGGTGACGTCGTGGGGCAGGCTGCGGCGCATCGACGTGAGAGGTGTGATCGGACCGTCCGGACCCGAGAGTGCCCCGTCCTCGACGCGGTAGTCCCCCCTCGTCGTTCCGAACGTGCGGTGGCGGCCCGGAGCGACCTCGAGGTGCCGCATCACGGCGGGGTCATCGATCAAGCCGATGGCGGCATCGTCATCGCGCTGGTTGGCGAAGATCCTCGCCTTCGCGGTCTCGTAGGAGTCCATCGACCGGTGCCAGTTCAG
Source organism: uncultured Ilumatobacteraceae bacterium (assembly GCA_965371355.1). Lineage (GTDB taxonomy): Bacteria > Actinomycetota > Acidimicrobiia > Acidimicrobiales > Ilumatobacteraceae > JASJHI01. The sequence continues at coordinate 5,012 of CBDUYD010000100.1, read as the reverse complement.
GTGGTCGGGCGCGAGGTTCAACCACACCGCCCCCTCGGCTCGAAAGCGCTTCGTCCAGGCGAGCCGGAAGCTGGTGCACTCGACGACGAAGGCATCGAGATCCTCGTCGATCGCTTCGACGAGCGGGGTCGCGGTGTTCCCCGCGTCGACGGTGCGCAGGCCTGCCGCGCGCAGGATGCCCACCGTCATCAGCGTGGTCGTCGTCTTGCCGTCGGTGCCGGTGATCGCCAGCATCGGTCGTGGTCCACCCGCACGCTCCTGTTCCCAGCGGTAGGCGAGTTCGATCTCGGAGAGCACGGGGACGCCGGCGGACCTCGCGGCGACGATCACCGGGTTGCTCTCGGGCACTCCGGGCGCCGGGCTGACGAGCTCACATGAAGCGAGCAGCCCCGACAGCCCGCTCGCGTCCGGAACGTCGAGCAGCTCGATTCCAGCCGCGTCGGCCGCGTCGATGCGCTCGGGCGTGACGTCGTCGTCGAGGGCGACCACCTCATAGCCGCGCTTGCGCAGAGCGCGCGCCGTCGCGATGCCGGCGATCGCGAGACCGTGGACGACGGCCCGGCTCACGATCCAGCCGCCGCGATGTTCGTGAAGTCGGCGATGAAGATCGAGAGCGCTGTGGCGACGCAGATCGCGGCGATCAGCCAGAAGCGGATGATGACCGTTGTCTCCGGCCAGCCGATCAACTCGAAGTGGTGGTGGATCGGCGACATGCGGAAGAGCCTCCGGGTGCGACCGGACGCCTTGAAGACTCCCATCTGGATGGCGACCGAGCCCGCCTCCATCACGTTGATCCCGCAGATCAGGATGATCAGCAAGTGGGTGTTGAGCGTGAGCGCGAGGAGGGCGAGGGCGGCGCCGATCGCCAGCGCTCCGACGTCTCCCATGAAGATCCGCGCGGGCGCCGCATTCCACCAGAGGAACCCGAGGCAACCGCCGGCGAAGGCGGCGGCGAGCACTCCCATGTCGAGTGGGTTGACCGTGAGGCCGTAGAAGTCAGGGTTGCGGAACGACCAGTAGGCGATGATCGTGAACGCTCCGAATCCCATCAGGGCCGATCCGGCGGCCAGCCCGTCGAGGCCGTCGGTCACGTTGACCGCGTTCGTGGTCGCCCAGACGATCGCTCCGGCCCAGATCACCCAGATCACCGTCGGAACCTCGAAACCGACATCGGGACGCGTCACCGAGATCGTCTCGGAGATTCCCGTCGCAGATACGAGCCACCACGCCAGCCCGAAGCTCGCGACCATCGTGATGTAGTTCTTCTGCTTCCAGAAGATGCCGCGGTTGTGACGCTTGCGGACCTTGATGTAGTCGTCGAGGAATCCCATCGCCGCCATGAACAGGATCCCGACCCAGACGATCATCGCCTGGTTCGAGAACGCCAGACCGGGCCGAATGTGCGCGACGAGCCACCCGAACAGTGCCGCCCCGACGATCGCCAGGCCACCCATCGTCGGGGTCCCCTGCTTGACCATGTGGTGCTCGGGGCCGTGGTCCTCCCGACCGAGGATCGGCTGGCCTTGCCCGCGCGTGCGGAAGAACCCGATCAGCCAACGCGTGCCGAACAGCGAGACGACCATCGCCGTCGCCCCGGCGAGCAGGATCGCGATCACGAGGGTGCGCCCAGGATCGATGCCGCGACGATGCGGTCGTCGAACTCGATCGTGCGGTCGCCGAGGTCCTGGCGGGACTCGTGCCCCTTGCCGGCGATCAGCACGATGTCACCCGTGGATGCTTCGGCGATCGCTTCGGCGATCGCGCTTCGGCGATCGACCTCCGCTGTGACGCGGGCGCGATGGGGCTCGCTCACGCCGGCCATGATCTCGTCGATGATCCGCTGCGGATCCTCCCGGCGAGGGTTGTCCGAGGTCACGATCACCCGGTCGGCGGCCGTCGATGCAACCGCCGCCATCTCGGGTCGCTTCGCCTCGTCGCGCTCGCCACCGCAGCCGAAGACGACGATGATCGATCGGTCATCGGCGACCGAGCGACGGGCCGCGGCGATCAGTTCCTCGAGTCCGTCGGGCGTGTGGGCGTAGTCGACGATCACGCTGAAGTCGATGTCCGCCGAGGTGGGCACGCGTTCGAAGCGCCCCGCGATCGGTGTCAGGTGGCGGAGGCCCTCGACCGCCACCTCCGACGGAACGCCGACCTCGACGGCGGCGACGAGCGCTCCGTGCGAGTTGGCGACGTTGAAATCCCCTCCGATCGGCACCTCGACGCGATGTCCGCGCCAACGGTACGAGTGGCGGCTGGCGGTGACCTGGATTGCGTCTAGATCGGCCATCGAGAACTCGACGACGCGGATCTCGTCACGCCCATCGGCAGCTGATCGGGCGAGCGTGTCGGCGAGAAGGCTCCCGTGGGAGTCGTCGACGTTGATCACGGCCACGGGCGAGAAGAGGAGTGCGAACAGGGTGGCCTTGACACGGAAGTACTGCTCTTGGGAACCGTGCAGGTCGAGGTGGTCGCGACCGAGGTTGGTGAACACGACCGCATCGAATCGTGTGCCGTCGACACGGTTGAGCGCGAGCGCGTGTGACGAGACCTCGAGGACTGCTGCGTCGTAGCCCTCGTCGACGAACGCCGCCAGCCGCTGTTGCAGTTCGGGGGCCTCCGGGGTCGTCCGTGCGCCCGAGAGCGTGCCGAGCACGCCGGTCCGCCAGTCGTTGGCCTCGAAGATCGCGGCGATCATCGCGGCGGTAGTCGTCTTGCCGTTCGTCCCGGTGATGCCGATCGTGGTCAGCGCAACACTCGGATCGCCGGCGACCGCCGACGCGAAAGGACCGAGTCGGGCCCGCGTGTCGGGGACGATCAGCTGAGGCAGGCCTCCGGACTGCTCGACCGGTAGTTCGTGGTCGACGAGAAGCGCGACCGCTCCGGCGTCGGCCGCGCGCGCGGCGAACTCGTGCCCGTCGAACGATGCCCCGCGGAGGCATGCGAAGAGTGTCCCCTGCTCGGCGGTGCGCGAGTCGTGGCTCACCGTGCAGATGCTTGTGTCACCGCCCGAGGAGGTGCCCGGCACGATCGCGGGCAGCGAATGTTGGCCGGCGATCGGGATCGCCGCGAGTTCGTCGAGGGTGATCATCGTCACCCCTCACATCCGGTGCTGCCTTCGGGCGGCTCGATGTCGAGCTCGTGAATGAGGATCGGGGCGAGCTCGGCGAACACGGGCGCCGAGGCGGTTCCGCCGAAGCGGTCGCCCGTTCCCGCCGGTGGCTCGTCGACCGACACGAGCACGGTCACCTGCGGGTCCTCGGCGGGGAAGAATCCGACGAAGCTGGCGTAGTAGACGCGATTCCCCTCATCGTCGTAGTAGGTGCCGTTGTCGGCCGCCTTGAATGCGGTTCCGGTCTTCCCGGCGATCGACAGTCCCTCGACCTGTGCCCGTTTGGCGGTGCCCCTACAGACCACCTCGCGCATCATGTCGGCAGTCTGGCGGGCGGCGGTCTCCGAGACCACGCGGCGGGTCTCCGACGGCGGTTTCTCGGTCACCGATCCGTCGGGTCCGACCGTGGCCAGCAGGAGTTTGGGGTCGACGTAGGTTCCACCGTTGGCGATCGTGTTGACCGCCCCGATCAGCTGCAGCGACGTGCTGGAGACGCCCTGGCCGTACGCGACGGTGACGTTCTCGCTCCCCCATCTGTCTTCTGGGTCCTTGACGATCCCCGCCGATTCACCGGGGAAATCGAGCGCGGTTCGTTCGCCCAGCCCGAAGCCGAGCATGTACTGATAGTGCTCCTCGACGCCGAGCTTCTGCTGCACCATGATCGTGCCGATGTTCTGCGACGCGATCAGGATCTGCGAGACGCTCATCCACTTGTCCGGGTGTTGGGATGAATTCCTGAGGACGTCGGCGTAGTAGCGCTTGCTCCACGGCACCATGAAGCTCGTGTCGGGCGTGACCGCCCCGGCGTCGAGTGCGCCGGCGATGGTGATCACCTTGGCGACCGAACCCGGCTCGTACGCGTCGACCGCGGCGAAGTTGCCCGACGTCACCTCGTAGCCGCCCTCACCGTCGCGGCGCACGGAAGCGCTGGCGAAGATCTCGCCCGACGCGGTGTCCATCACGATCGCGGTCGCGCCTCTGGCACCGATGCGCACAACCTGTTCGAGGAGGACCTGTTCGGTCTGGAATTGCACGGACCTGTCGAGGGTGAGCACGAGGTCCTCTCCCGAGACGGGGTCGTCGACGATCGTCTCGGAGCCCGGGATGGTGCGGCTGTTGGGAGCGATCTCGCGGCGCATGCTGCCGTCGACACCGGTGAGAACGTCCTCGTACTGCAACTCGAGGCCGGCGATGCCTTCACCATCGATGCTCGCCGTGCCGACGACGCTGCGGCCGGTGTCGCCGCCGGGCATCTCACGACGGTCGACGCGCTCGACGTTGACACCCGGGAGGTCGAGGGAGGCCAGTTGGTCTCCGATCGCCGAGTCGGCCTGGCGGGCGACGTACACGAATCCCCTGGTCCTGCGCTCGGTCTCGAACATCAGGTCGGCGACCTTCTCCTCGGAGAGGTCGAGGAGGTCGTCGAGGAGCTGGATCGTCGCGGGACCGTTCTCGATCAGCTTCGGGTTGATCGAGATCGTGGCTGCCGGCACCGACATCGCGAGTTCGTTGCCGTGACGGTCGAAGATCGCGCCGCGCTGGGCGGGTATGTCGTACGACCGGGCCCACTGGCTGGCGCCGGCGGACCGCAGGGTGTCGGACTCCTTCGTCTGCAGGAACACCACGCGACCGACGATCGTTACGAGCACGACAGCGATGGCGACGAGCGCGATGATCAGCCGCCGTCTCGGCGAGGCGTATGTCGCGGTCGCCGGGCGACGTGGCGGTGGCGCCTGCACGCCTCGCACGCTGCGTCCTGGTTGGCGCGTGCGCTCGAGCTTCGCCCGCGGCGCAGCCCTGCGAAGGCCGCGCCGCGACCGCTTGGCCGTCCCGTGCGCCCCTGCAGCTTCCTTCGGGTCGCGGCCGGTCGTTCGCTTGTCGACCGCTTGCTTGGCGGCCG
>CBDUYD010000099.1:0-10944 GCA_965371355.1 uncultured Ilumatobacteraceae bacterium | reverse complement strand
GTCGACTACGAGTTCGAGGAGGACAAGCGCGTCGTCGTGCCGACCGAGGAGGGGATCGAGAAGGTCGAGTCCAAGCTCGACGTCGAGAACCTCTACGACGACGTGCAGGCCAACCTCGTGCACCAGTTCACGGTGGCGCTGAAGGCCAAGGAGGTCTACCAGCGCGACAAGGACTACATCGTGCAGGGCGGCGAGGTGAAGATCGTCGACGAGTTCACCGGACGCATCCTCGAGGGGCGTCGCTGGTCCGAGGGCATCCACCAGGCGGTCGAGGCGAAGGAGGGCGTGAAGATCAAAGAGGAGAACCAGACCCTCGCCACGATCACGCTCCAGAACTACTTCCGGATGTACGACAAGCTCGCCGGGATGACCGGAACCGCCCAGACCGAGGCCGCCGAGCTGATGAACACCTACGGGCTCGGCGTCGTGCCGATCCCGACAAACCGGCCGCTCCTGCGCGCCGACCAGGCCGACCTGATCTACAAGTCCGAGGAAGCGAAGTTCAACGCGATCATCGACGACATCGAGCCGCGCCACGAAGCCGGGCAGCCGATCCTCGTCGGCACAGCCAGCGTCGGACGCAGCGAGATCCTCGGCCGGCTGCTCACCGAGCGGGGTATCACCCACGAGGTGCTCAACGCGAAGCAGCACACCCGTGAGGCCGAGATCGTCACGCAGGCCGGCCGTTTGGGCGGCGTCACGGTGGCGACGAACATGGCCGGTCGCGGCGTCGACATCCTGCTCGGCGGAAACCCCGAGGGACTCGCACGACACGAGGTCTTGAAGGAAGGTTTCGACGAGGGCCTGCTCGCCAACGAATTCGAGCTCCCGGTGCCGCTCGACGAGATGCCCGAAGAGTTTCTGGAGGACCGCAAGAAGGCGTTCGCCCGCTACGAAAACCTGCTCACCGAGTTCTCGACCGAATGCAAGTCCGAGGGCGATGAGATCCGCGGACTCGGCGGGCTCTACGTCATTGGATCCGAGCGCCACGACAGCCGTCGCATCGACAACCAGCTGCGCGGTCGCGCCGGCCGCCAGGGGGATCCCGGCGAGAGCCGGTTCTTCCTCAGTCTCGACGACGACCTGATGCGGCTCTTCGCCACCGGTGCCCTCAACTACGTCATGGGACGCACGCTGCCCGACGACGAGGCGATCGAGGCGAAGATGGTGACCAAGGCGATCGAGCGGGCCCAGACCACCGTCGAGACCAAGAACGCCGAGATCCGCAAGAACGTGCTCAAGTACGACGAGGTGATGAACGAGCAGCGCAAGGTGATCTACAAGCGCCGCGATCAGATCCTCGACGGTGAAGACCTGCGCGTCGCCGCGATGGACTATCTCGCCGAGGCGGTCGACTCGCTGATCGGAACCCACTGTGCCTCCGTCGCCGACGACGAGTGGGATCTCGAGGGACTCTCCAAGGAACTCGGCACGTTCTGGCCGAACTCGGTCACCGTCGGGCAACTCGAGGACTCCGCCGATACCGACGAGATCTACGAGATGGTGATGTCCGATGCCACGGTGCACTACGAGCGGCGCGAGGACGAACTCGGCACCGAGGTGCTGCGCCAGGTCGAGCGCCAGGTGATGCTGCGCATCATCGACCAGCGCTGGCGCGAGCACCTCGAGGAGATGGACTACCTACAGGGCGGCATCAACCTGCGTGCGATGGGCCAGAAGGATCCGCTCACCGAGTGGCAGCGTGAAGGCTTCGAGATGTTCGGCGGCATGATGACGGGCATCGCGCAGGACTTCGTGAAGTACGTGATGCACGTCCAGGTCGTGCAGAACCAGCAGCCGGCCGCCGCGACGCCGGCGGTGCAGAACGTGCAGACCAGTTCGTCCGACGACGTCGAGTCGACGGGATTCGACCGTGCGGCCCGCGCCGCGGTGGCCGAGGGCGAGTTGCCCGCCGAGGCCGCCCCCGCCGCGTCGACCCCGACGAAGCAGAAGACGGTCGTCAAAGACGACTTCGACAAGACACCGCGCAACGCGCCCTGCCCCTGCGGGTCCGGCAAGAAATTCAAGCAATGCCACGGCGCGAATGCGTGATTTCACTCAGGACATCCGGGATCTTCAGCGGCGTCTCGCCGAGGCCGAGACGTACTTGGCGATCGACGACAACCGCGAGCGATTCGCCGTGCTCGAGGCCGAGATCGCGGACCCCGAGCTGTGGAACGACCAGAACCACGCCAAGAAGCTCAACGCCGAGTACGCCAACATCCGCGATGACCTCGAGACGTTCGACGGTCTGACCGCTCAGCTGGCCGACGTCGAGGTGCTGCACGAGTTGGCGCGCGACGAAGATGACGAATCGCAAGAACCCGAGATCGAGGCCTCGATCACCGAGGTCGACGCCGCACTCGTCCAACTCGAGTTGCGCAGCCTGTTCACCGGCGAACACGACGACAGCGACTGCATCGTGCAGATCAACGCCAAGGACGGCGGCGTCGACGCGCAGGACTTCTCCGAGATGCTGCTGCGGATGTACGAGCGGTGGTGTGAGCGCCGCGGGTTCACCATCACCCTGAACGGGGTGTCCGAGGGGCAGGAGGCGGGGATCATGTCGGCCGAGGTCACGATCTCGGGTCGCTACGCCTACGGGCTGATGTCGGCCGAGCGGGGCACCCACCGGCTCGTCCGGATCAGCCCGTTCGACAATCAGGGCCGCCGCCAGACGTCGTTCGCCGGCGTGCAGGTGTGGCCTCTGCTCGACGACGTCGACGTCGACATCGACGACTCCGACATCCGCATGGAGGTCTTCCGCGCCTCGGGAGCCGGTGGACAGCACGTCAACAAGACGTCGTCCGCCGTGCGACTGATCCACGAGCCGACCGGACTAGTCGCCAGTTCGCAGGAGGAGCGCAGCCAACTCCAGAACCGTGAGCGGGCGATGACGCGGCTGAGCGCGATGATCGCTGCCAAGGCCGACGAGGACCGCGCCGCCGAACTCGACGCGATCGCCGGAAAGCAGGCCCAGGTCGGCTGGGGCAGTCAGATCCGCAGCTACGTGCTCCAGCCGTACCAGATGGTGAAAGACCTGCGTACCGACATTGAGACGGCGAACGTGAGCGCCGTGCTCGACGGCGACCTCGACGACCTGATCGAGGGATACCTTCGCTGGCGCAGGTCGCAGGGCGAGGAGTCCTGACCGGCCACCCCGCCCGCTTCGGCGATCGGTTCGACACCACTGGCTTGCCGTCGGTGGGGCCGACCGTGGCGGTACCCTTGGCGAGCCTTCCAAACGGCTGCAGATCATGATCCGACTCGAGAACGTCACCAAGAGCTACGCCGAGGACATCGTCGCGCTGCGCGACGCCAGCTTCGACATCGCCAAGGGCGAGTTCGTGTTCCTCGTCGGGCCCTCCGGGTCCGGCAAGAGCACCATGCTCAGGCTGCTCAACCGCCAGGACCGCCCCGAACGTGGCGCGGTCTGGGTTGCGGGCCGGAACATCGTCGACATGCCGGCGAGCCGTATCCCGCACCTCCGACGCAACATCGGCAACATCTTCCAGGACTACAAGCTGCTGCTCGAGAAGAGCGTCTTCGAAAACGTCGCGTTCGCCCAAGAGGTGATCGGGAGACCCAAGCACGTCATCCAGCAGCAGGTGCCGGCGGTGCTCGAGCTCGTCGGCCTCGAGGGCAAGGAAGAGCGCCTCCCCAACCAGCTCTCCGGTGGTGAACAGCAGCGCGTGTCGGTGGCCCGGGCCTTCGTCAACCGTCCGCTCATCATGCTCGCCGACGAGCCGACCGGGAACCTCGATCCGGCGACCGGTGAGGGAATCATGCGCCTGCTCGACCGCATCAACAAGACCGGCACCACCGTGGTGATGGCCACGCACGACCAGCGAATCGTCAACACGATGCGCAAACGCGTGATTCAGCTCGACCGCGGCGTCATCGTGCGCGATCAGGCGCGCGGCGTCTACGAGTGACGGGAACCGAACAGTGCTCTCACGCCTCCGATACATCTTTCGCGAAACCTTCGACAGCTTCCGCCGCAACGCCACGCTTACCGTGGCGGCGATCATCACCGCGGCGATCTCCCTGCTCGGCGTCGGACTGACGCTGCTCAGCCAGCACGCCTTCGACAACCTGCTGGCGCGATGGGAGGGGGGTGTCGAGATGATCGTGTTCATGCGGCCGCAGGCCACTCCCGACCAGCTGGAGCTCGTCGAGTCCGCGCTCGACAGCCAGAGCCAGTTCATCGAGAGTTGGACCTTCTGCGACGCCGAGTGCTCGCTCGAGGAGGCCGATCGCGTGCTGGCCGGCGAGCCGGGCGTGCTCGAACTGCTCACCGTCGACACGATCACCACCCAGTTCAAGGCGGTGCCGACCGAGGGTACCGATGTCGACCTGCTGCGGCAGTTGTCGAGTGAGTTCTCCGAGTTCCCGAGCGTGTTCGACGTGAAGTTTGCCGAGGATCAGATCAGCCTGATCACCCAGTTGCAGAGCTTCTTCGGGTTCCGCTTGTTGCTGCTCTCGGGATTCCTGCTGGTCGCTGCGATCCTGCTCATCTGGAACACGATCCGCACGGCGATCTTCGCGCGGCGCCGAGAGATCGAGGTGATGAAACTCGTCGGCGCGACCGACTGGTTCATCCGCGTCCCGTTCATGCTCGAGGGGCTGCTCCACGGAGTGATCGGCGGCGCACTCGCGAGCGTCGGGCTGTGGGCCTGGAACTCGCAGTGGACGAGCGGCGTCCAGGAGTTCCCCGAGGGCAGCGGGTTCGCCGCGCTCGTCGTGACCGACGGCTACGACCAGCGGGTCATGTTGATCATGTTGCTGATCGGCGCGTTCGCCGGAGCGATCGGTTCGGGCATCGCCGCCTCGCGCTTCCTCGACATCTGACGCCCGATCACCGGCCCGTCATCGCGGCGCGATCCGGTCGGCCTGCTCCAGCGGGGGGTGTCCGCGGTGGATCAGCGTGACGAGGCCGAGCATCGCCGCCGCCAGAAGCGCAACGCCGAGCAAGGCGACGGTCGCCCGGTCCCAGAGGCCGATCACGCGAGCCGACACGAGCACGATGCCGATGTGCATCGCGAAGAGCTGCCAGGTTGCGACCCGCAGCCCGGGCATGAGACGCATCGCCGCTGGCAGCAGGGCGATCATGCCGATGCAGGCCCAGGCGCCGATCACCGACCCGGTGCGCTGATCCCCTCCCCAGAGCGGGAGCCAGGCGAGGGCTGCCGCCAGGGCGAATCCGCCGGCACCCGAGATCCGCGCGCCGATCGCTGGGAGCGTGGCGAACGCCATCGGGATGGCGATCCCGACCAGGATCCGAGCGAGATCGGTGTCGGGGACCGTGGTCCAGATGCCGAACGCCGAGATCGCGAAGAGTGGGCCCAGTGAGCTGCGGTGGGGCCCCTCCTCCCAGGTCGACAGCGCCCAACCGGTGCCGATCGCCACGAACAGGGTCGCCGGTACGAACAAGGAGTTCGAGTACTCGAAGGCCAGCCACGTCGAGAAACCCGCGCCGACGAGGATCAGCAGCCACCCGAGGGGGAGGAGCACCTTGGGGGGGAGGAGCACCTTGGGGGAGTCGGGCGCAGACTTTCCCGCGGCGCGGAGTGCGCCGCCCGCGCCCATCAGCACGGCGGCGGCCGTGAGCGCGGGCGCGCTTCCCTCCTCGATCTGCATCCCGACCACGATGAGTACGGCGAAGATCAGCCCCCAGCCTCGCACCGCCCGCCGTTGGGACTGCGCGGCGAGGACGACGAATCCGACGATGCCGAAAACGAGTCCCATCTGGAACTCCGGCCGCGTGAGCAGATCGAGGAAGGTCGAGATCGATTCTCTCAACGGTCGCGCACCCCGATCGCGGTGTCGGCACCCGACGGTCGGAACATCCTCGCCACCGGACGCCTAGTACTCGACCCGGGGCGCATGCCGTCGGAATCTACCGCCGGAGCTTCGACCACGGGCGGCGAGTCCGCTTCGCGGGTGCCGCTCGGCGATCGTTACGGTCCGGACCGTGGACTACACCGAGATCACCTACGACGTCGATGATCAGATCGCGACGATCACGCTGCACCGACCGGACAAGCTCAATGCGTTCACCAGGACGATGATGAGCGAGATGCTCGATGCGTTCGATCGGGTCGACGAGGACGACGACGTCAGGGCGGTCATCGTCACCGGTTCGGGTCGCGCCTACTGCGCCGGCGCCGACCTGGCGGCGGGCGGCGAGACGTTCGCCCGCGGTGAGAAGGATGAGGGACGTCAATCGAGTGTGCCGCGCGACGGGGGCGGGGTGCTCACCCTCCGGATCTTCGACTGCACCAAGCCGGTGATCGGTGCGATCAACGGCGCCGCGGTCGGCATCGGCGTCACGATGACGCTGCCGATGGACATCCGGCTGGCGAGCACGGCCGCCCGATTCGGATTCGTCTTCACCCGCCGCGGCATCGTTCCCGAGGCCTGTTCGTCATGGTTCCTGCCCCGCCTCGTCGGTGTCAGTACCGCCGCGGAGTGGTGCTACTCGGGTCGGCTGTTCCCGGCGTCGGAAGCATGCGAGCGTGGCCTCGTACGCAGCGTCCACGAGCCCGACGAGCTGCTCGTCGAGGCGCGGCGGATCGCGGGCGAGATCGCCGACAACACCGCGCCCGTGTCGGTGGCGCTCACGCGCCAGATGCTCTGGCGGATGCTCGGTGCCGATCATCCGATGGAGGCGCACCGGGTCGATTCGAGAGGGATCATGTCGAGGGGCAACAGCGCCGACGCGAAAGAGGGTGTCGAGAGTTTCCTCGAGAAACGTGACCCCGTCTACCCGCTCCGGGTGAGCGACGGGCTGCCGGACATCTTTCCGGACTACGAGCAACCGACCTTCCACTGACCCGGTCGGCGAGCTCAGCGATCCGACCTTTCATTGTCAGGTCGATTGCGTTACAGTTGTGTGACAGCGAGCACCTCTCATCTCACCGGTGGGCGAACAGGAGCACACGACATGACCACCCACTACCGGGGCCACGACGTGGTCGACCAAGATCACCGGCTCATCGGAACCATCAGCGACGTGTTGTATGGCCAGTCCGGCGACCCCGAATGGGCGGTCGTCGACCTGGGTCTTCTGCGGTCGGCCCACTATCTCCCGGTCGGCGTCGGATACATGTCCGAGAAGGGCGACTTCGTCGTGCCGTTCGAGAAGCGTGTCGTCAAGAGCGCTCCGAAGGCGGATCGCAGCCACTTCCTCGATTCGTCCACCGAGCGCGAGTTGGTCCGCCACTACGAACTCGCGTCGTAGCAGTCCCCCAGCGGCGTAGACCGGTCGGCGCGGCCCCCCAGCAACGTCGGCCGGTCAGCGCTTGCGGATCAGTGTGAGACCGTCGCCGATCGGCAGCACGTAGCTCTCGATACGCGGATCGGCGGCGATGCTGTCGTTGAATGCGATCAGCGCCTTCGTGTCGTCGCCGGTGTCGGGGACGACCGGCTCGGCGACCCGGCCCGACCACAGCGTGTTGTCGACGCAGATCAGTGCATTGGGTCGCATCAGCGGCAGCAGCGTCTCGAAGTATGCGAGGTACCCGGACTTGTCCGCGTCGACGAACGCGAAATCGATCGGCTGATCGGGTGGCAGCCGGCGCAGTGTCTCGTCGGCGGGTCCGAGCCGCAATTCGATCCGGTCGTCGAGCCCGGCGCGGGTCCAGGCACGCCGCGCGATCGAGGTGTACTCGTCGCTGATGTCACAGCACAGCAGCCTTCCGTCGTCGGGCAGCGCCCGGGCGATGCAGATCGCCGAGTAGCCCGTGAACGTGCCGACTTCGATCGCCCGCCTGGCTCCGGAGATGCCGACGAGCAGGCCGAGAAGCGCGCCCTGGTGGGCGCTCACCTGCATGACCGATGCTCCGCCCGTGGCCTCGGCGGTCTCGGCGACGAGGTCGAGGAGGACCGCGTCGGGCGCCTGGGCGCGTTCGGCGACGTAGGCGGAGATCACGGGATCGAGCCACGGTGAGGCCGAATCGGAGGACATTGCGGGACCGTAGCGCACGGCGTAGCACAGCCTGCTGAGTCCCAACTACTTCAGTGGCCGGGATACGGTTCGCGCCGTGTCCGAGTCCCTCCCCGCCAGCATGTACGACCGCGTCGGTGGTCAAATCTTCTTCGAGGAACTCGTCGATCGCTTCTACGGCCGGGTCGCGAGTGACGACGTGTTGCTCCCGCTCTACCCGCAACAGCCGGACCTGACCGGGGCGAGTCGCCGTCTGATGCTGTTCCTCGTGCAGTTCTGGGGAGGCCCGACGACCTATTCCGACGAGCGCGGTCACCCCCGGCTCCGCATGCGACACATGCCGTTCCACGTCGGACCCGTCGAGCGTGACCGCTGGTTGTTGCACATGGGTACCGCCGTGGGTGAGACGTGCGCTGACCGCGATCTCGACGACAGCATCGCTGAGGAGTTGATGGCGTACTTCGTGCCGGCGGCCGAGCATCTCCGCAACGACACCGGGTTGCCGATCACCTCGGCGACGACCGGGAGGACGTGAGCGTGGCGGCCATCGAGGTCGAGGATCTGCGCAAGCGGTACGGCGACACGGTGGCCGTCGACGGTGTCTCGTTCCGCGTCGACACCGGCGAGGTGTACGCACTGCTCGGCGAGAACGGTGCGGGCAAGACGACGACCGTCGAGATTCTCGAGGGTTTCCGGACGGCGACGTCGGGCACGGTGCGCGTTCTCGGGATCGATCCGTCGTCCGGTGGACGCGAATTCCGCGACCGGATCGGGATCGTTCTACAGTCGGCCGGCGTCGAGAGCGAGTTCACCGTGCGCGAGGTGCTCGAGCTGTACGGCAGCTGCTACCGGCAGCGGCGCTCCGTCGAGGAACTGGTCGATCTCGTCGGTCTCGAGGAGAAGGTCGACGACCGCGTCGGATCATTGTCGGGAGGCCAGCGGCGCCGCATCGACTTGGCGCTGGGGATCGTCGGCAAGCCCGATCTGCTGTTTCTCGACGAACCGACGACGGGATTCGACCCGTCCGCGCGGCGTCGCTTCTGGGAACTGATCGAGTCGCTCAGCGCGCAGGGCACGACCGTGTTGCTCACCACCCACTATCTCGACGAGGCCGAGAACCTCGCCGATCGCGTCGGCGTGCTCTCGCGGGGTCGTCTGATCGCCGAGGGCACGCCCGATCAGCTGAAGGAACGGCTGAGCGGCACGTCGATCAGTTTCCTCGCGCCGAAGAACGTCCCGTCGACCGACCTGGCGGCGACGTTCGGCGGGTTGCTCGGAGTCGCCCCTCGGATCTCGGGTCGGCTCGTCGAGGCGACTGTCGAGCGCCCGACCGAGGCCGTCCACCGGCTCGCGGGGTGGGCGATCGACGCGGGCGTCGAGCTCGAGTCGCTCTCCATCGCCCGGGCATCGCTCGAGGACGTGTATCTCGGGCTCACCGCATCGAGCGAGGATCCGTCGTGACGGCGTTCCCGTCGTGGCCGCGCCTGCTCGTTCGCCAGACCCACTACCAGGTGGTCACGATCTGGCGGATCCCCATCGCCTTCTTCTTCACGCTCGTGCTGCCGTTGATCATGCTCGTGCTGTTCAACGCGTTGTTCGGCGACGAGATCATCGAGACCGACGAGGGCGGCTGGCCGGTGAGCCAGTTCTACACGGGCGGCCTTGCCGCGTTCACCGCGGTCTCGGCGACCTACACGAACCTCGCGAACATGGTGCCGTTGCGCCGCGACGAGGGTGTGCTCAAGCGGTGGCGGGGAACACCGCTGCCGACGTGGATCTACATGGCGGGCTTCATCGTCTCGGCCGTCCTCATCGCCGCGGGGGGCGTCCTCCTCATGTTGACGCTCGGCTACGTCGCGTACGACCTCGAGATCGTCTGGGCGAAGATGCCCGCTGCACTGCTGACCTTCGTCGTCGGGGTCGCCACGTTCGCCGCACTCGGACTCGCGCTCGCCGCGCTCGTCAAATCGGCCAGTTCGGCGTCGGCCGCCGCCAATGCGACGCTCCTCCCGCTGGCCTTCGTGTCGAACATCTTCATCCCGCTCGACGACGACACCCCGACCTGGATCACGCGGATCGGCGACTTCTTCCCGCTGAAGCCCTTTGCCGAAGCGTTTCAGGACTGCTTCAATCCGCTCGTCGATCCGCCTGCGTTCGCGTGGGACAAGCTGGCGTTCGTCGCCCTGTGGGGCGTCGCCGGTGCGGTGGTCGCGGTGAAGAGGTTCCGGTGGGAGCCGAGTGGCACCGCCCCGCGCCGGCGTCGTGCCGCAAGGGTCGCCAACGACGCCGCCTGACCGTGAGACCGTGAAGGGCGGTCAGGCCGCGGGGAGCTCCCAGCGGACGCCGGGAAACCTCCCGAAGTCGGTGTCGTAGGACACGACGGCACCACGGTGTTCGATCGACAGCGCGGCGAGATGTGCGTCGTTGACGAGATTCCCCCCGGTGCCGACGGAGGCGAGCAGATCGTCCAGCAGCGCGAGATGGCGGGCCGTCGGTTCCACGATCTGCGCCGAGCGGGCACCCAGCCAGGCATCGACCCGGGCGAGCGCGGCGTCGGTCGAGAGCGGCGCGGGGAAGATGCCGTGCTTGGTGGAGATTCGGACGAACGCCAACATGGCGATCCAGGCGAAGCCGACGGTAGCGCCGAGTGAGAGCGACTCGTCGAGCCATCGCCGAGCTTGCTCGTGGCGTGGAGCGTCGACGTTCACCGCGTAGAGCAGGACATTGGCGTCGACGATCTTCACGCTCCGGCGCGCATCTTCTGCACGAGCGCGTCATCTTCGAGTTCGCCCGCGAGTTGCAGCGCGCGGTCGAGGTTGACGGTGGGAACGCCCATCGACGTGGTGTCGGTCGTGAACTGGTGTCTGCCCGTGCCGGACGTCGCCCCGTCGCGGATCGCATCGTTGAGCGCCTGCTTGAAGGAGACCTTCCGGTCGGCCATCCGCCGGCGTACAAGCGCCTCGGTGTCGTCGTCGAGTGTCACCGTCGTCCTCATG
>CBDUYD010000098.1:0-10960 GCA_965371355.1 uncultured Ilumatobacteraceae bacterium | reverse complement strand
GGCGCGCTCAGCGGCGCGCACGCGCGCCGGATAGTGCGTGCGGCCGTACTCGGGCTGCTGCCCGACGACTATGTCGAGCAGTTCGGCGTGTTGATCGGTCTCTTTCCACGGGAGGGCGATGTACAGCGGCAGGCCGAATGCGCGCAGCCGGTCGAGCTGCGTGTAGATCTGCTTCTGGTAGACGAAGCGCTCGTCCCACGGTTGGTCGTGCGGAGCGAACCCGGTCCCCGGGTCGAGCACGAGATCACGGTCGACCCCGAACCGGCGCGCCCTCGCGATCGTGTGCTCGAAGAACTCGATCACCGCGGCCATCGGATCACGCTCGCGCACGACCTCGAGGTTGAGCGGATCCGGACCGGAGAGGAACGGCGCGACGACCGGACAGCCGAAGTCGGCGGCGACTTTCAGCATCTCGTCGTCTTGGAGTCCCTCGGCTGCGTTGATCCACGTGGCGCCGGCCTCGAGCGCGCGGCGCATCAGCGAGGGCCGCCAGGTGTCGACGCTGACCCGACGGCCGGTGGCGACGAGGGTCGGCAACACCGCGGCGAGGCTGTCCCACTCGTCGGCCTCGGACCGCTGAGTCGCCTTGAAGGTCGAGCCCTGACCGCCGAGGTCGAACGCGTCGGCGCCGTCGGCGATCAGCGACTCGGCGCGACGCATGGCCGATGCCGCGTCGTCGACGATCGAGTCCTCGTTCAACGAATCGGACGAGGCATTGACGACACCGAACAACTCCACGGCGATGGAAGGTACCGGCGTCGACGGTCGAGTGCAGACCCGACCGCCGTCATCAGCCGAGCGGATTCGGGGGCCGTTCAGCCGCGCAGGTCGGCGAGCGGCGGGCGCTCGTCGAGGTTGAGCGGCACGATCGACCCGTCCGATCGCGTCAGCGTCTCCGGTGTCACCGTGGCCTTCATCCCGAGTCGGGTCAGAGCCGTCGCCATCACCTCAGCCGCCTGCACCGACAGCGAGTGCAGCGATCGGTGACGGTGGTGTCGCACGCCGAGGTCGACCTGGGCGACCGAACCCGGGCCGAAGCGCTCGGCGAGATCGAGCAGCATCGCGATCTCGACGCCCCAGCCTTCGACGAAGGGAATCTGTTCGAGATGGACGCGCCGCCCGGCGAACTCCCCCGACAACGGCTGCGCGAGCGGGGCGAGCTCGGGAGCGAACAGCGACAACAACGGCCGCGCGACCAGCTCGGTGGTGCGGCCGCCGCCGCCTCCCGAACTCGGACGGTGGTACATCGCCTTCACCAGAGCGAGGTCGGGCTCGACGACGAACGGCGCGACGAGGCGCGTGATCCAGTCGGGCGTGAACGACGTCACGTCGCCGTCGCACCACACCACGATGTCACCGGAACTGGCGACGAGCGAAGCCCACAGCGCGTTGCCCTTGCCGTGGCCGACGCCGTACTCGGCGTGCACGGCGTCGATCGGCACCACCCTCGCCCCCGCACTCGACGCGACCGCAGGCGTGTCGTCGGTGCTGCGGTCGTCGAGCACGATCAGCTCGTCGATCACCGGTACCCGATCGACGAGTTCGTGGCGCACCGCGGCGACGAGTGAGCCGATCGTGGCGGCCTCGTCCCGGCACGGAAAACACATCGAGATGGTGAGGTCACCCTTTTCCTCGAGCAGCCGTTCCGCGGTCCAGTCGCCGAGGTGCATCGACGAGACACCCTTCTCGGGCAGCCGGGGCGGCGGCGACGACGGCGACGACATCAGGCCTCCGGCAGCGGGCCGATCGCCCGCACACCATCGTCTGGAACGGCCGTCTCCCACCCGTCGGGGCACCGCTGCGGCGCGATATCCGACAGCGGCGCGAGCACGAAGCGACGCTCGGAATACCGCGGATGCGGCAGCGTGAGCACCGGATCGTCGATGACGATGTCCTCGTAGAACAGCACGTCGACGTCGAGGGTGCGCGGGCCCCAGCGCACGGTGCGCTGGCGCATGGCCTCCGCCTCGATCTGGCGGCACCGGCGCAGGAATGCGTACGGATCGAGGATCGTTCGCACCTCGACCACCATGTTGAGGAATGCGTCCTGACCACTCGGGCCACCGACGGGAGCGGTCTCGTAGAGCCGCGACATCTTGGTGACGCTGCCGAGACGCTCGATGGCGAGGCGCAGGTAACCCTCGCGATCGCCGAGATTGGAACCGAGCGCGACGATCGCCGTGTGCTCGACGCGCGGCGAGAGCTCGTAGTCGCTCGCCGAGCGCAGCAGCGTGACCGATGTGGTCACGAGGTTCTCCGGCACGGGCGGCCGCAGTTTCGTGACCGTCACCTCGACCGCGTCGACGCGATCGAAGCCGGCAGCGATCTCGGCGACGCGATCGGCAACGCGTTCGAGGAGGACGTCCTTCGATTCGCGCACGGCGGCAGCGACCCGGATCGCTACCTCGCCGTAATGCACGGTGTCGGCGAGCTCGTCACTGCGCCCGGCATCGCGGAGATCGACGTGCAGCTCCAGGTCGATGCGGATCGGCTGGGCGATCTCGCGCTCGTGCGGGAGGGCGCCGACGATCGTCGACACCACGATCCCGTCGATCGAGATGTGGTCGGAGGGCTTGTCAACCATGGGGGGGTCACGCTTCCGCGTCGACGACGCTGTCGTGGTGATCGTGGTGATCGTCGACGGTGGCGAGGAGGGTACCGGTGTCGACCTGTTCGCCGACCTCGACGAGGATCGCGGTGATCGTCCCCGCGGTCGGGCAACCGATGCGGTGCTCCATCTTCATCGCCTCGACGACGATGATCGTGTCGCCGGCCTCGACCGCGTCACCGACACCGGCGAGCACGCGCACGACCGAACCGGGCATCGGCGCCAGCAGCGAGCCGACGTCGACGAACTCGTCGGGAATCGGGAATCGCTCGACCTCGACGAAGGTCGACGATCCGGTGTGATCGTCGACGTAGGTGACACCGCCGGCCCGGTGGATGCGCACGGTCCGGCGCCGGCCGTCGACGGTCAGGTCGACCTCGCTCGGACATGCCGAGGACAGCTCGACGTCGACGCTCTCACCGTCGATCACGACATCGAGGCCCGCACGCGCGAAGCGGTACTCGACGACCGCGTCGACGTACTCGGTGCGCTGGAGGACGGTGGGCACGTTGCGCCAGCCCGACGGGATCGTGTCGAGCGCGCGGCGTTGGCTCTGCAGCGCGAGCGCCGCGGCGATCGCGTGGACGCGCCGGTCGGACGCCCCGGCCAGGGGCGCCGAGCAGTCATGCCGGTCGAGGAATCCGGTATCTATGCGGCCGGCGCGGAACTCGGGATGTTCGAGGACGTTGACGAGCAGGTCGCGGTTGGTCATCGGCCCGTGCAGTTCGGCCCGAGCGAGCGCGGTCGCGAGCCGGGTCACCGCCTCGTCGCGCGTCGGGGACCACGCGATGACCTTCGCCAGCATCGCGTCGTAGTACGTCGAGACCATCGAGCCCGAGACGTATCCGGCATCGACCCTGACCCCGCGATCGGCCGGCACGTCGAGCCGGTCGATCCGGCCGCTCACCGGAGCGAAGCCGGCGGACACATCCTCGGCGTAGAGGCGAGCCTCGATCGCGTGCCCGTCGAGCGTGGCGTTGACGAGATCGGCGGGCAGCGGTTCGCCCCGCGCGACGCGTAGTTGTGCCTCGACGAGATCGACACCGGTGACGAGTTCGGTCACCGGATGCTCGACCTGGAGGCGCGTATTGACCTCGAGGAAGAAGAAGGTTCCGTCCGTGCCGAGCACGAACTCGACCGTTCCCGCCCCTACGTAGTCGAGGGCGCCGGCGGCGGCCAGCGCCGCCTCGCACAGTTGGGCGCGCAGGGCATCGTCGACCGCCGGCGATGGCGCCTCCTCGATCAGCTTCTGGTAGCGCCGCTGGATCGAACACTCACGCTCGAAGAGATGGGCGACGTTGCCGAATGCATCGCCGAAGATCTGCACCTCGACGTGGCGCGGGTTCTCGACGAATCGCTCGAGGAAGACGGTGTCGTCGCCGAACGCGGCGCCCGCCTCGCGGCGCGCCGACGCCACCTGCTCGGCGAGATCGCCCGCGTCGTGGACGACCCGCATGCCCCGTCCGCCGCCGCCGAACGCTGCCTTTACGAGCGCCGGCAGTCCGGTCACCTCGAGCGCCGCGGCGAGTTCGGCGTCGCCGGCGTCCGGACCGAGCGTGACGCCGGGAAGCACGGGAACCCCCGCGTCGGCCATCAACCGCTTGGCCTCGATCTTGGATCCCATCGCGGCGATCGCCGCCGGCGACGGCCCTACGAACACCACGCCGGCATCGGCGCACGCCTCCGCGAACGCCGCGCTCTCGGAGAGGAACCCGTAGCCGGGGTGGATCGCGTCGGCGCCGGTCAGCCGCGCCGCGGCGAGCACGGCGTCGATGTCGAGATAGGTGTCACCGGGGGTGGTGCCCGGGAGCCGCACCGCCTCGTCCGCGTCGGCGACGTGCGGCGCGTCGGCGTCCGGATCGGAGTACACCGCCACCGTCGAGATGCCCATCGCCTTAGCGGTGCGGAACACCCGGCGCGCGATCTCACCGCGGTTGGCGACGAGCAGCTTCTTCATCTCACGACTCCGGTCATGATGCCGGTCACGACGATCCTCACGATTCGATCCTCCACTCCGTCCCCTACTCCGTCCCCGACGCGCATGTCGGCGCCCTCACATCCGGAACACGCCGTAGCCGCGGCGGCCCTCGAAGGTGTTCGAGTGGATCGCCGAGAGCGCGATCCCGAGCACGGTGCGCGTGTCGCGCGGGTCGATGATCCCGTCGTCGTAGAGCTTGCCCGTCATCACGAACGGGTGCGACTCGCGCTCGATCTGTTCCTCGATCCCACGACGGCGAACCTCGTCGGCATCCTCGTCGAACGGCAGCCCGGAGCTCTCGGCCGACCGTCGTGCGACGATCGACATCACCCCGGCGAGCTGCTCGGGTCCCATCACCGCGACCCGCGAGTTCGGCCACACGAACAGGAACCGCGGGTCGTAGGCGCGGCCGCACATGCCGTAGTTGCCCGCCCCGTAGGACGCTCCGATGTAGACGGTGAGGTGCGGCACGGTCGAGTTGGCGACGGCGTTGACCATCTTCGCGCCGTCCTTGATCATCCCGCCCTGCTCGTAGTCGGCGCCGACCATGTACCCGGTCGTGTTCTGGAGGAACAGCAGGGGGATGTCGGTCTGGTTGGCGAGCATGATGAACTCGGTTGCCTTCTCGGCCTCCTGGAGGAAGAGCACGCCTCGCGCGTTGGCAAGGATGCCGACCGGGTAGCCGTGAATCGACGCCCAGCCGGTGACGAGGCTCGTACCGTACTGCTCCTTGTACTCCTCGAACCTCGAGCCGTCGGCGATGCGGGCGATCACCTCGCGCGGGTCGAAGGGGATGCGCAGGTCGACCGACGCGATGCCGAGCAGTTCATCCTCGTCGTACAGCGGCGGGTCGGACGCGCGGGTCGGGCCGGGTCCGAGCTTGTGGTGGTTGAGGTTGGCGACGATCTCGCGACCGATGCGGATGCAGTCGGGTTCGTCGACCGCGTAGTAGTCCGAGAGTCCTGACGTGCGCGAGTGCATCGCCGCGCCGCCGAGCGACTCATCGTCGGAGTCCTCACCGGTCGCCATCTTGACGAGCGGTGGCCCGCCGAGGAATACCTTCGCGCGGTCGGCGACCATCACGGTGTGGTCGCTCATGCCCGGGACGTACGCACCGCCCGCCGTGCTGTTGCCGAACACGAGCGCGATCGTGGGGATTCCGAGGCCGGACAGTTGGGTGAGGTTGCGGAAGATGTTGCCCGCCGGGATGAAGAGGTCGGCCTGTGTCGGCAGGTCGGCGCCCCCGGATTCGACGAGGTTGACGACCGGCAGGCGGTTCTCCCTGGCGATGTCGAACGCCCGCAGGTTCTTCTTCAGGGTGTACGGGTTCATCGACCCGCCGCGCACCGTCGGGTCGTGGGCGATGACGACGCACTCGACGCCCGAGACGACGCCGATGCCGGTGATGATCGCGGCGCCGACGTTGAAGTCGCTGCCGTATGCGGCGAGCGGCGAGAACTCGAGAAACGGCGCGTCGGGATCGAGGAGCAGTTCGATCCGCTCGCGGGCGAGCAGCTTGCCGCGGGTGCGGTGGCGCTCGACATAGCGCTCTCCTCCACCGGCGACAGCGATCGCGACCTGCTCGTCGTGTTCGGCGATCATCGCGAGCATCTCGTCGCGATTCGTCAGGAACCGTTCGGAATGGTTGTCGACCAACGACTGGAGGACGGGCACGAGTGCGAACGATAACGGCCACCCGTCGGCCGGTTCCACCGGAGTGGCCGCCCGGGTCAGCTGAGCTGGGGCGCCGTCAGTTCGTAGGACCGGCGCTCGCCGATGTCGGTTCGCTCGGGGGTCAGTTCGATCCAGATGCCCTCGACGTTCCCGAAGCGACTCGCGTCGCCGCCGAACCGGCGGGCGATGACCCCGATCACGCCCCCGTGTGTCACGCACAGCACTCGGGCCGAGAGCGTGCGGAGTTCGTCGACGAACGGCGCGACGCGTTCCCAGACCATGTCGTCGCTCTCGTACCCGGGTGGGCGGATGCCCCGCTCGAGCCACCCCTGATGCTCGACCGAGATCTCGTCGTGCGAGCGGCCCTCCCACTCACCCCAGCTCCGCTCCCGCAGCCGCGGGTCGAGCCGGAACTCGGCATCGCGGCGGGCGAGGTAAGGCTCCGCGGTCAGGCGGGCCCGCCGCAGATCGCTCGAAACGACCAGACCGAAGTCGCCCGGCAGCGTCCCCGCTGCCTCGGCGACCTGGCGGAGTCCGACGGCGGTGAGCGGCGACTCGCGACGACCCTGCAACCTCCGCTCGAGATTCCACTCGGTCTCTCCGTGACGGAGGAACAGCACGCTGGACACCACACGACGATCGCATGACGTGGCAGCGATGACCAAGGAGGAATCGCCCTCGTCTTGCGATGACCCGCCCCGTTCGCGTCAACGGGGTGTGTGGGCCAGCAGGGACGGCCCGGCACGACGCGTGGCCGAGTAGGGGTCCGCAGTAGGGTGCCGCGCTGGCGGGTACACCGAACGACGGAGGAACCGATGAGTGGCGCTGACGACATCCCACAGAGCAGCGAGATGGCAGCCGGCCCCGGCTTCCGGGTACGCACGGCGATCGATCGACCCTCGCCCGACGTGGTCGAACGGCTCAGCGCGATCGACATCGCCCTCGTGTCCGACCTGATGAACCGGCTGTACACGCTCCGCTCGGGCATCGTGCCGATCGTCCCGACGAGCGACGGCAGCCTCCTGGCGGGGCCGGCGTGCACGGTCAAGGTCTACCCCGGCGACAATCTGATGATCCACGCCGTGCTCGACATCGCCCAGCCAGGCGACGTGATCGTCGTCGACACCGCAGGGGCGACGACGAACGCGGTGCTCGGCGACATGGTCACCAACAAGGCGAAGGCCCGCGGCCTGTCCGGTTTCGTCATCGACGGCCTGGTGCGCGATGTCGACGGGATGGCCGAGGCCGGACTCCCGGTCTTCGCCCGCGGCGTCACTCCGCGCGGCCCGCTGCACCGTGGCCCGGGCGAGATCAACTATTCGATCTGCTGCGGCGGCGTGAGCATCGATCCGGGCGACATCGTGCTGGCCGGCGCCGACGGCGTGGTCATCGTGCCGCTCGACTCGGCAGAGATGATCCTCGCCCGCGCCGAGGAGAAGGCGAAACAGGAGAACGACTACGTCGAGTCGGTGAAACGCGGCGAGTTCTCCAACCAGTGGGTCGCCGACCTCCTCGCGAACAGCGGTTGCGAACTGGAGTGATCGGCCGGGTTCGTCGATCCGTTCGGCGGTGGATGCGACCCACGCTGCACGGCGTCGACCGAAAGGCGTGGTACGCCGAGCGATGGGCGGCGGCGGCCGCCGAGGGGGGATGGACGGTGGCGGTCGACGAGCCACCCTTCGTCGACCTCACCCGCCGGGGGGTCGTCCTGCACACGATGGGGTCCGACCTCGGCATCGACTCGCACGTCACCTACCGCACCGCCGGCAACAAGTCCGAGACCACTCGGCGACTCGGCGACGCGGGCATCGCGACGACCTCGACGAGCGAGTTCGACGTCACCGACGTGCGCGGCGTCCTGCGGTGCGTCGACGGCGGCGGGACCACCGTCGTCAAACCGGCGGCGGGGACGGGCGGCGGCGCGGGCGTCACGGTCGGACCCCGTGGCACAGCGATGACGCTGCGCGCGATCCGCGACTCGGCCGCCTACAGCCGGCGCATCGCGGTCGAGCGGCTGATCGACGGCCGGGTCGTGCGCGTGCTCGTCCTGCACGGTCGGGTACTCGATGCGGTGCACCGCGCGCCTGCGGCCGTCACCGGTGACGGTGAGAGTTCGATCGCCGATCTCGTGACGCACGAGAACGAACGGCGGGCCACGCTCGGACCGCTGAGTACCGGGTTCGTCGGCACCGGCGCCGACCACCTCGCGGCGCTCGCCCGCGCCTCGACGACCAGGCGATCGGTACCGGGCGAGGGCGAGCAGATCGTCGTCGCCGGTCGATCGAACACGGGATCCGAACGCGAGAGCAGGCGGATCGCCCTCGCTCCCGCGGCCGCCTCGGTCGCAACGCGGGCCGCCGACGCGATCGGTGTTCAGCTCGCCGGGGTCGATCTCGTGATCGATCCCGACGGAGCGCCCGCCGGTGTGCTCGAGGTGAACACCGGCCCCGGACTCCACTGGCACGTGCTCGTCGAGGGCGAGCCGTTCGATCCGTTCGCGGCGATCCTCACCGAACTGGCTACCACCTGAACCCTTGGCGCCCGACCCGTTACCGGCTGAATCGGGAGCGGAGGTAGCGCCGCGCCATCTTGGCGGTCGGGCCGGGATCGTCGAGACGCCAGTACGGATACGAGGACCGCTTCGGTCGTTTCAGCCATGCTCGGACACCCTCGCCGGCGGTGAGGAACGACCGTAGGTCGCGGATCGGGTACCACATCGTGGCACCCCACTCCGGGGAGCGTGCCACATCGATCTGACGGCCGAGCGCCTGGTCGTAGACCGCGCCGACGATGTCGATCCCGGCATCCTGAACGAGGGTGGTCGCCGCGGTGAGCCGGTAGTTGCACTCCATCAGCTTGAGTTCGCCCGATCGGGGATCGGTCTTGAACTCGACGTTGCCCACGCCGGTCAGGCCGATGTGCTCGAAGAACGCTCGGCCCGCGGCCGCGGTGTCCGGGAGGTCGACAAGTGTGTGGAACGTCGCGCCGCCCTGATTGGTCGGGTACCGGCGATCGACCGTCTTGGTGAACTCGAGGAGCGTCTCACCGTCGTCGGCGCGGACCGCGTAGTAGCTGGACAGCAGATCGTCGCCGCCCTCGACGAACTCGTTGAAGACGAACCCGCTCGGAAGGCTGCGCATCAGAGGAAGATGTTCGTCGAGGTCGGCGGGCCGGTCGACGCGCACGTGCTTCCAGCCCGTGCGACCGGCCAGTTCGAAGTTCCGTCTCGGTTTCATGATGAGCGGATACGTCAGCTCGTCGAGGAACGGGATCGGACCCTCCGCGGGCGGCACCCACTGCTGCGGCACGGCGATGCCCGCCGCCCGCGCGAGGTCGCTGGTGGTCTGCTTGTCGAGCATCGCCAGAGCGACTTCTTCGTCGAACACCGCGAGCCGGAAGTTCTCTCTCGACGCGGCGAGGTCGTCGATCAGGCCCAGCAAGGCGTGATCCGAGAGCGGGATGACCACGGCTCCCTTCCACGCGAGTCCGTCACCTTGCAGCCAGGTGGTCGCCGTCGCCCGGTTGAAGTTGACGCCCACCGATCGTCCGATGACACCCCTGCTGCTCAGCACCGCTGACGACTCCCGGTTGACGGCGATGGTCTCGATGCCCGCGCGCGTGAAGCGGCGCGCACATGCGACAGCGTTCTCGGCACCACCGAGCAGCACGACGGGCGGGTTGCCGCCATCGCCACGAGGTGGCACGGTGTCGGGCATGTCGCGGGTGTCGCCTTCAGAGCTCATCGATCACTCGGTCGGGCTCCTCCTCGGTGCCGGCGCCGACGCCCGCGAGGCACGCGAGGTGTCGGAGGTACTGGTCTGGGCAGACCATAGGGGACGCTTCACGCAGGGAACCATATGGCTCGAAGCGATCTGTGCCTCGTTGATGGGGGGAGATGTGGTCAGCCCGGCGGTGATCGACGTCGTAGCGCAACGTCCGGCGGCGGTCGCGATCGACGCTGGAGGCGGACTCGGACACGTGGCGGGACGACTGGCGGTCGGCATCGCCGCCGAGCGGGCGACCGACAACGGGATCGCGATCGCGACCGTCCGCAACTCGTCGCACTTCGGGGCGTGCGGCTTCTATGCGAGCCGGCTCGCCGAACAGGGCATGGTCGGAATCGTCGCCACCAACGCGTACCCGAAGGTCGCTCCGTACGGCGGTCGCAGCGCGGCGCTCGGCACGAACCCGATCGGGTTCGCCGCGCCGGTTCTCGGTGCGCCGCCGATCATCGGCGACCTCTCGACCGGGGCACTCGCCGGATCCCGGGTGCGCGACGCGGAGGCTGCGGGACAACCACTCCCCGAAGGGACCGCGCTCGACCACGACGGTCGTCCGACCCGCGACCCGTCAGCGCTCGCCGACGGCGGGGTGATGTTGCCGTTCGGCGGCCCGAAGGGGTACGCGCTCGGCATCCTCGTCGAGATCCTCACCTCCGGGCTCGCCGGCGGCGCGCCGCCGGATCAACTCGGGTCGATGTTCGCCGCGGGACCGGCCGACACGTCGCACGTCGTGATCGCGATCGCCGGCGCTCCCGATCTGCCGGGCCGCCTCGGGGATCTCCGGTCGTCGATCCTCGCGACGCCACCCCAGGCCGGGATGGAGGTCCGGCTCCCCGGTGACGTCGGACATCTGCGTGAAGCACACGACGCGATCGACCTCCCGCCCGAGACCGACGCCGCCCTCGAGCGACTCGCCAA
>CBDUYD010000097.1:0-11002 GCA_965371355.1 uncultured Ilumatobacteraceae bacterium | reverse complement strand
TTGGAGCAGGGGCGACGTGTGGAGCGAGATCACGGCGACGCGTTGCACGAACTGGCACGATAACGGTCTCGGGGGCGAGCCCCTCAGCCGGGATTCGGCGATGGTTGGTGGGTGATGTCGGCCGCCCATCAACCGCGTGGAGCCGTTCTCGGTCCGGAATCCGGCGGGAAGACGCTGAATCGGGACCGAGAACGCGGAATCGGGAAGGCGGTCAGTCGGCGAGCAGCGAGTCGATGTCGGCCTCGCCGTCGCGGTACCGACGGACCAGTTCGGCGGTGAGCGCGTCGATCCGTTCGAACCGCTCGCGCCGGTCGGACGAGATCCGTTGCTCGAACTCGTCGAGTGCACGGCTGAGGGATGTCAGCTCGGTTTCGTCGAGTTCCTGCAGTCGGCTGAACCCGTGCTGGGCGCAGACCGCATCGAGTTCGACGGCGACGGCGGACTCGCTCAGGTCGTCGGTCGGGCGTGGTGGCCTCGCCGCTCCTCCGGTGAGATGCTGCGACAGCACTGCGCTGAGGTCGTCGCGCAGATCGACTTCGTCGGGGCGTTCACGGCGCGACCGTTCGGCACCGACGAGATCGAGGCGGGCCTGGGCGACACGCCGAGCGTACGACACCACGTCGTCGTCGTGCTGGAGCTGCTCGCGCACGCGGCGCAGTTCGTCGAGCGGCAACTCGGACGGATCGGGGCCACTCGACGGAACGGTCTCGGTCACACCGATCCCCCCGACACCGGTGGCAGCACTGCGACCTCGTCGTCGGGACCGATCGTCGTGTCGATCGCGACGGCATCACCGTTGACCCAGATGCGACATGTCGGGAGCACCGCCGCGAAATCCTGCCCGTACCGGAGTTCGGCCGCGGCGAGCAGGTCGGCGACGGTGGCGCCTTCGACGACGGCGAAATCGTCGGAGCCGGTGCCCGCCGCCTCGCGAGCCGACGCGAAGAGCCGCATGGTCGTCACGCGAGACAATGTAGTTGCGGGAATGTGCCGACGGGCGGCGGAACGGCCGCGTGGCATGCAGGACGGCCGCGCGCCCGGCGAGGCCCGCTGCTGGTGTCGCAGCGATAACCTCCCGCACCTGTGGGAACCGAGAAGCGTGAACGTCAGAAGGCCAACAAGGCGATGCGGCAGCAGCAGGATGACCGCGCCGCGGCTCGGCGACGGGCGCTGAGGATCGGCTTGATCGTCGCGGGCGGCATCGCCGCGGTCTTTCTCATCGTCTTCGTCGTCTCCCAGTTCTCCGACGACGGCGACGATCAGGCCGCGGTCGACACCGCGGGTGACGAGACGCCGGCGAGCGAACCGGGCGACGAGACGGTCGAGAGCGTCGTCGAGACGACGATCGAGACCACCGTGCCCGCCGCCACCGTCGACTGCCCGCCCGAGGAGGGCACGGACGAGCCCCAGCAGTCGTTCGATGCACCCCCTCCGATGTGCCTCGAGGACGGTGTCGAGTACGACGCCGTCGTCACGACGAACATGGGCGAGTTCACGATCGCACTCGATCAGGAGCAGGCTCCGAACACGGTCAACAACTTCGTGTTTCTCTCGCGCAACATGTACTACGACGACACGCTGTGCCACCGGATCATCCCCGAGTTCGTCGTCCAGTGCGGCGATCCGACCGCGACGGGCACCGGCGGACCCGGCTACCAGTTCGCCGACGAACTCCCCGCGCAGGGCGAATACCAGATCGGGTCGCTCGCGATGGCCAACAGCGGGCCCGACACCAACGGCAGCCAGTTCTTCATCATCACCGGTGACCAGGGCACTGCGTTGCCGCCCAACTTCTCGCTGTTCGGTCAGGTAATCGAGGGGTTCGACTCGACCGTCCTGGCGATGGAGGCCGTCGGGAGCCCGAGCGGCGAGCCGTCCGAACCCGTCGAGATCATCTCGATCACCATCATCGAGCGCTGACCCGGCAAAGCCGGGCGGCGCCAGCCCGAGCCATACCAGCTCGAGCCCAGCCTCGGCGGTCAGGACCCGTCGTCGCCCGGTGCGGGCGTATCGCCCTCGGGCTCCTCGAGCGGGTCGTCCGCGGATTCCCACCGCAGCTTGTCGCGGGCGAGTTCGTCGATGCCGTCGACCTCGACCTCGATCTCGCCGTGCGCCGCGCGCGTCAGCATGTGCGTGCCGACCGGGGTCGTGAACATCTGGAGGAGGACGATGAGGATCATCGTCACGATCACCAGAGCGGTGTGGAGCTCGACCGCCTCGCCCAGCGCGACGAGGATCAGACCGAGGGTCGGAGCCTTGGCGGCGGCGTGGGTGCGCGACATGAAGTCTCCGAATCGGAGCACGCCGAGGCCCCCGATGAGCACGAATGCCGAGCCGACGATGAAGAGCAGGCCGCTCACGACGTGCATCAGCCACCCCTCCTTTCGATGAAGCGGGCGAACGCGCTCGTACCCACGAACCCTACGATCGAGACGACGAGCACGGTCGCGAGGAGCACGATGGCACCGGTCTGTGCCGCGCCGACGATGGCGCCGATGACGATCGTCGCCAGCAGCCCGTCGAGCCCGATCACGCGGTCCGGCAACGTCGGCCCGCGCAGCAGCCGGTACATGAAAGCGCAGGCCGCGAGCGACAGCAGAACGAGCGAGATCACGATCATCGCGGATCACTCCCGTACGGGTTGTCGAGCTGCGTATCGATCGCGTCGACGGCATCGAGCACGTCGGCCGCGCCGAACGCCTTGATCGCCAGCCGCTCGAGGCGCAACACGTCCCGGCGGATCGATTCGACGTCACGGAAGTGCAGTACGTGCACGTACAAGGTCGGCGGTGAGCCGTCGGCGTGTTCGCGGACGTCGATCGTCGCCGTGCCGGGCGTCAGCGTGATCGAGTTGGCGACCAGTGTGACGAGAGCGTCGGAGGTCGTGTGCATGGGCATCGCGATGATCGCGCGGCGGATGCTCGAACCCGGGGTGATGATCTCCCAAGCGACGATGAGGCTCGACGACACCAGTCCGGCGAAGAAGTACACGCCGAAGGCGATAGCGCTGAACGGACGAATCGTGCCTGCCTCGAGCCCGGAGACACCCGTCGGCCTTGCGACGAGTGCGACAGCGATCGCCACGAGCGCACCGCCGACGACGTTGCCGATCGTCAGATCCGCCCAGAGGGCGACCCAGAGCGTGGTCAACCAGAGGACGAGCACCGGCAACTGGATCGATGCCCTCACAGGGAGCCCCCGAGTACGGCGTCGACGTACATCGCGGGGTTCAGCAGATCGAATGCCGCCCGCTCGGCGAATGCGTACAGCGGGCCGGCCCAGATCATCAGAGCGACCGACAGAGCGACGACCGAACCCGTGGAGATCATCATCAGCGACGTGCTGCGGCCGGATCCGATGGCGATGTGGGCGGCGAGTTCGGGATCCTCGCACTCGCCCCAGAACACGTTCGCCCAGATCCGGCCCATCACGTACATCGTGAGCAGGCTGACGACGAGGCTGACGACGACGATCGCCCACTCGGCCGAGCCGATACCGGCGTCGACGAGTGCGAACTTGGCGACGAACCCCGAGAACGGCGGCAACCCGGCGATGCTCAACGCGGGCAGCGCGAACAGGACGGCGATCGCCGGCGCGGTACGCACGAGGCCGCCGACCCGCGAGAGGCGACCGGTTCCGGCGCGGTGCTCGACGAGTCCGGCGACGAGGAACAGGGCCGTCTTCACGACGATGTGGTGAACGACGTAGAACACGGCGCCGGCGATACCGGCGAGCGTGAACAGCGCCAGCCCGAAGATCATGAAGCCGATGTGGCTGACGATGTGGAACGACAGCATGCGTCTGATGTCGTCCTGCGCGAGCGCACCGAGCACGCCGACGAGCATGGTGAGCCCGGCGACGACGAGGAGCAGGGTCCCCTGTTGGGCCTCGGGGGGGAACAACAGCGTCTGGGTCCGGATGATCGCGTAGACACCGACCTTGGTCAGCAGTCCCGCGAAGATCGCGGTCACCGCGCCCGACGCCGTCGGGTAGCTGTCGGGGAGCCAGAAGAAGAGCGGGAAGAGTCCGGCCTTGATTCCGAACACCACGATCAAGAGGAGCGAGAACCCGGTGGCGACGCCATTGGGGAGTTCGGGCATCCGCTCTGAGAGCTGCGCCATGTTGACCGTGCCCGTCGCCGCGTACAGCAGCGCCAGGGCCACGATGAAGAACGTCGACGCGATGAGGGAGATCACGACGTACGACATCCCGGATCGAACCTGATCCGGTCGGCCCCCGAGCGTCAACAGCACGTAACTCGCGACGAGCATCATCTCGAACGCGACGAAGAGGTTGAACAGGTCGCCGGTGATGAAGCTCGCCGAGACGCCGGCGGCGAGCACGAGGTACACGGGATGGAACGACGCGAAACGACACTCGACCGTGCGCTGGCCGATCGAGAACACGAGTACGGCGACGAGCATCAGCGATGAGACGACCAGCATGATCGCCGCCAGCCGATCGACGACCAGCGTGATGCCGATCGGTACTCGCCAGCCGCCGGCCTGCGTGACCTCGATGCCGTCGTCGTCGACGGCGATCAGCAGGGTGATGCTCACGCCGACCACCGTGGCCAGGGCGATCATGCTGAGCACCCGTTGGACCGTGCGGTACCGCGCGAACACGACCGTGAGTCCGGCCGCGAGGAGCGGCACGACGACCGGCAGCGGGATCAGGGCGTTCACGGCCGATCCTCCTCGGCCGCCAGCTCCCGCTCCGCCCTCTCAAGCTCTTCGAGTTCGGTGTCCCCGCGCCGCCTGGCGACGAAGCGGTCCTCGACGTCGTCCTCGACGATGTCGTCGTGTGTGATCCGCCAACTGCGGTAGCCGAGCGCGAGGAGGAATGCGGTGACACCGAAGGTGATCACGATCGAGGTGAGCGCGAGGGCCTGCGGCAGGGGATCGGAGAAGTCGGTCGGATCGCCCGTCCCGATGATCGGCGGGATCCCGCCCGGACCACCCGAGGTGATGAGCAAGATGTTGGAGCCGTGCCCGACGAGGCCGATCCCGACGATGATTCGCGAGAGCCGGCGTTGCAGCAGAAGGTAAGTACCGGCGGCGAAGAGCATCGCCGAGGCGAAGGCGAGGAGGACGCTCATCGGACGTCGCCCCCGCCGGTTCGGTCGACGGCGCCGGTTGCGCGGAACTCATCGGTCGCGTCGACCTCGCCGGACTCGAATACATCAGCGGCTGAGCGAACCTCGTCGAAATCGTCGCCGAACGCTTCGAACGCGAGCAGCACGAGCCCGACGACGACGAGGAACACGCCGATGTCGAAGGCGAGTGTGCTGGGGAACTTGACATGGCCGATCGCCGGGATGTCGACCGCGAACGACCCGTGCTCGAGCACCGACCCGCCGAGGAATATCGGCACGAGCGCGGTCGTCGCCGCGACCACGAGCCCGATCCCGAGGATCAGATGGGGTCGCAGGACGAAGCTCGACTGCACGGCCGCCGATCCACCCGCCAGGTAGCGCAGTGAGACCGCCGCGCCGACCATCAGGCCACCGACGAAGCCGCCGCCCGGCAGGTTGTGCCCGGCGAACAGGAAGTAGAGGGCGAGGACGAGGATCGAGTGGTAGATCAGCTTGATCGTCGTCTCGAGGATCAGCGGCCGCCCCTGCGTGGGCATCAGCGCGTCGGGGCGCCACACCTGGCCGCTCATCGCAGCGTTCCCCCGTCGTCGGCGGTCGGCGTGGACGCGGTGATGGGTGGATCGAAGTCGAGCACCTCTTCGAACGTCGAACCCGGATCGCCGCGGCGCCTGCCGGTACGAGCCAGGCTGACAGCACCGGCCGCGGCGACGACGAGCACGGTGATCTCACCCATCGTGTCCCAGCCGCGGAAGTCGACGAGGATCACGTTGACGACGTTCTTCCCCTTGCCCTCCGGCAACGCAGCTGCGACCTGGGCCTCCGACATCGACGGCTCGCTCACGTCTGAACGGGCGTTGCTCGCCGAGAGCGCGAACACGAAGATCGCAACTCCGACCGCCGCCGAGACGGCGATTCGCATCGGCGTTGCGATCGCCGGGGTCCGATGCGACCAAGTGCTCGGAAGGAAGCGCAGCACGAGAACGAACAGCACGGTGCTGAGCGTCTCGATCGCGAACTGGGTGAGTGCGAGATCCGGAGCGCCGCGGGCGATGTAGAGGCCCGCCATCGCGTAGCCGACCGCGCCGAGCATGATCGCGGCGGCGATGCGGCGGCGGGTGATCGTGGCCCCGATCGCGGCGCTCACGATCAGCCCGACTAACACGACGTGGATCGGGCTCTCGACGAATTCGGGCATGTCGCCGATCTCCCCGGCGAAGCCGATCAGAGGGACCGCGGTCGCCGTGAGCATGATGATCGACACGTAGATCGGCAGCGATCCGTTCTGCAGCGTCGCCGTGACGACGCGGGCGGTGGCGCCGACGCCGCGCAGGATCGCCAGGAAGACGCGCTCGGAGCTGGGGATGAACGCGATCGCCCGTGAGGCCCTCCGCTGCGCGACCTCGACGGGCCCGCGCAACAGTGTCAGCACGAGTCCGCAGGCGATGATCAGCCCCGACAGCATCACGGCGGTGTTGGCACCGGCCCACAGCTCCAACTCGGCGGGGTGGGCGGCGGGTTCGAGCGCGATCGTCGCTGCGGCGACCAGGTCGTCGAGCAGGCTCGGCCACACGCCGAACACGATCGTCGCGACGGTGAGGACCGCCGCAGGCGCGAGGAACGCGAACGACGGCGCGTGCGGGTCGGGCAGCTCCTCGACGGACGTTCCTTCAGCCGCCCCGAGGTCTTCATCGACGTGGTACGCCCCCCACAGCCCGAGCACGAATCGTGCCGAATAGGCGAACGTGAGGATCGACGCGGCGGCGATCACGACGAGGACGAGGGTGGCGCCCGCGAAGTCGCCGTACTCGACATAGCTGTCGAGCGCCTTCTCCTTGGCGATGAAGCCGAGCAACGGCGGAAGCCCGGCCATCGACGCGGCGCTGACGACCGCCACCACCTTGAGCGGCGCCCAGCCGCTGCCGAACCCGTCGAGCCGCCGGATGTCCCGCGTGCCGGCGCCGTGGTCGATGATCCCGACGACCATGAAGAGCGCCGCCTTGAAGCAGCCGTGTGCGAGGAGCAGCACGATCCCCGCCTGCGCGATGTGGTCGTTGCCCGTTCCGAACAGCAGCATCAGGAAGCCGAGCTGACTGACGGTGCCGTACGCGAGCAGGAGCTTGAGGTCGTGCTGGCGCAGGGCGCGGACACCGCCCAGCACCATCGTGATCGCACCGATCACCAGGACGCTGGCCCGCCAGGCGCCCTCGAGCGCGAACATCGGCGAGAACCTGGCTACGAGATAGACGCCCGCCTTCACCATCGTGGCGCTGTGAAGGTAAGCACTGATCGGTGTCGGCGCGACCATCGCCCCGGGTAGCCACGAGCTGAACGGCACCTGCGCCGACTTCGTGAACGCGCCGACGAGAACACAGATGAGGGCGGCGTTGATGAGTGAGCCGGACGGCGGATTCTCGAGCAGCTCCGAGATCAGGTAAGTGCCGGCCTGCTGACCGATGATGATGAAGCCGGCGAGCAGGACCAGTCCACCCGCACCGGTGATCAGCAGCGCCTGCAGCGCCGCAGCCCGCGCCCTCGGATTGGTGTCGTCGTTGCCGATCAGCAGATACGACGTGACCGAGGTGAGTTCCCATGCGATGAACAGTGCGATCAGGTGGTCGGAGAGGACGACGCCGAGCATCGCGCCGGCGAAGATCGTCATCACACCCGCCAGACGGCCGACACCGGGCTTGTCGGGCGCGAAGTAGCTGAGTGAGTAGAGACAGATCAGCAGTCCGATGCCGGCGATCAGCGAGACCATCACGAGCGCGAAGGCGTCCAGGCGGAGGTCGATCGAGAGGTCGAGCCCTGCCACCCACGTGAACGATTCGGTCACGGGCTCGCCGTCGATCACCTGATCCGACCGGGCGATCGCCCAGACGACCGTGACGAACGGAGCCAGTGCGGCCACCGCGAACGCGCGCCGACCGAGCACGTTGCCCGCCGCGACGATGCCGACGCCGAGCACGAGGTAGAGCAGGAGGAGTGCGAACATGAGGTCGATCGAGCGCTGCGGCTCGACGCGATGACGATACGCGACGGCGGTGCGCGCGGCCACAACGCGCTGTCACGACGTCCCGAGGGGCACCTGGCGAGCCACCCGAGCGGCTTTGGTCCGGTTACTGAACGGTAACTACGCTCGCGCGATGAGCAAGATTTCGTGCGTGGGTGTGGTCGGATCCGGGATCATGGGATCGGGATTGGCCGAGGTCGCGGCACGCGCCGGCTTCGCCGTCGTCGTGCGTTCGCGCACCCAGGAGGGTGCCGACGCGGTACTCGACAGGGTCGGATCCGGGTTGGCGCGCCACGTCGCGAAGGAGCGGATGACCGAGGACGAGCGGCGGGCGATCCTCGATCGGATAACCGTCACCGACCACCTCGGACGACTCGCCGACTGCGATCTCGTGATCGAGAGCGTCGTCGAGGATCTCGCCGTCAAGCGCGAGCTGTTCGCCGAACTGGAGCAGATCGTGAAGCCGGCGGGCATTCTGGCGACGAACACGTCGACGCTGCCCGTCATCGAGTTGGCGATGGTGACCCAGCGGCCCGACAAGGTTTGCGGGATCCACTTCTTCAACCCGGCGCCCGCGATGAAGTTGGTCGAGGTCATCAAGCCGCTGACCGCGAGCAAGAAGACGACCTCGGTGGCGGTCGAGTTCGCCGAGGCCTGCGGGAAGGATGCAGTGCTGGTCGAAGATCGGGCGGGCTTCGTCGTCAACGCCTTACTGTTCCCGTACCTCAACAACGCGGTACGCATGCTCGAGCAGGGCACCGCCTCGATGGACGACATCGACACGGCGATGATGGGTGGCTGCAACTTCCCGATGGGGCCGTTCGCACTGCTCGACCTCGTCGGGCTCGACACGTCGATGTCGATCCTCGATGCCCTCTACGACGAGTTCCGCGATCCGAACTATGCGGCGATGCCGATGCTGCGCCGCATGGTCGCCGCCGGGCATCTCGGGCGCAAGTCGAAGCAGGGCTTCCGCACCTACTGAACGCTCGCGGCGACCGGCGCGCCAGGCGGCGCTGGCAGGATGGGTTGGCCATGGACGGACGACCACCGCGCACCGAACCAGAGCCGTCGCGGTTCGAGATGCCCGATCCGGCGGCGGCCGAGGCCGGGATGGACGTCATCGCGATCGGGGCCGATCTCGCACCGGGGACGCTGCTCGCGGCGTACCGGTGCGGACTGTTCCCGATGCCGCTCGAGCCGCGAAAGCGATCGTCGCAGATCGCGTGGTACTCGCCAGATCCGCGGGGCATCATCCCACTCGACGGGTTCCATGCGAGCCGCAGCCTGCGGCGATCGGCACCCCGGTTCACCGTCACCACGAACGCCGCGTTCGAAGCCGTCGTGCGCGCCTGCGGAGATCCCGGGCGTGACGGCTTCTGGATCTCCGAACCGGTACGCGTCGCCTACGGCACACTCTTCGGACTCGGCTGGGCCGAGTCGGTCGAGGTCTGGCTCGACGACGAACTCGTCGGCGGACTGTACGGCGTGAGGATCGGCGGCCTCTTCGCGGGCGAATCGATGTTCCACCGCGCAACCGACGCGTCGAAGGTCGCCCTGTTGCACCTCGTCGAGCACCTCCGCACCGACGGCGTGACGCTGTTCGACGTGCAATGGGCGACACCGCACCTCGAATCGCTCGGGGCGATCGAGGTATCGCGCGGCGACTACCTCGATCGACTGGGTTCGGCGGTCGGGTCGTAGCCACCGGTCCGAAAACGAGAACTGCGGTGTGGAGAGTACGCCGACTCTCCACACCGCAGTTCAGAAGCCGGATCCACCATCCGACTTCCGCTCAACCGGACCGCCATCCGGATGGGCATTGGTTCCCGCCTGAAGGAACCGCTCGAGCGAAACCCGATCCTGGGGGGATGCGGTCGGGAATCGCTCTTTTGCGGCCGGCCGTTGCGGCCGGACAACTATTTCATCGGCGGATCCGGAGCGGGAGTTGAGGAATATCTTGCCGAACGGCGAGAATCTTGCGATGAGCGAGCGAGAGCGCAGACCGGGCCCGACCGAGAGGGATCGTCCCTGGATGATGCGTACGTACTCGGGGCACTCGACCGCCGAGGCGTCCAACGAGCTCTATCGCACCAACCTCGCCAAGGGCCAGACCGGCCTGTCGATCGCGTTCGACCTCCCGACCCAGACCGGCTACGACCCCGACTCCCCGATGGCGCGGGGCGAGGTCGGCAAGGTGGGTGTCCCGGTCGTCCACCTCGGTCACATGCGGACGCTGCTCGATCAGATCCCGCCCGATCGGATGAACACCTCGATGACGATCAACGCGACGGCGGCATGGCTACTCGCTCTGTACATCGCCAATGCCGACGAGCAGGGGATCGACCCGGCCGAACTGCGCGGGACGACGCAGAACGACATCGTCAAGGAGTACCTGTCGAGGGGCACCTACATCTTCCCGCCCGCTCCGTCGCGCCGACTGATCGTCGACATGGTCGCCTGGTGCGCGCAGCACGCTCCGAAGTGGAACCCGATCAACGTCTGCTCGTACCACCTCCAAGAAGCCGGAGCGACACCCGAGCAGGAGATCGCCTACTCGATGGCGACGGCGATCGGGGTACTCGACGCCGTGCGCGACTCCGGTCAGGTCGACGACGCCGAGTTCACTCAGGTGTTCGGGTCGATCTCGTTCTTCGTCAATGCCGGCATCCGCTTCGTCGAGGAGATCTGCAAGCTACGGGCGATGACCGAGATGTGGGAGCACATCGGGCGATCGCGGTACGCCGTCACGGACGACAAGGCGCTGCGCTTCCGCTACGGAGTGCAGGTCAACTCACTGGGCTTGACCGAGGCGCAGCCCGAGAACAACGTGCAGCGGATAGTGCTCGAGATGCTCGCGGTGACGCTGTCGAAGCGGGCACGGGCACGGTCGGTGC
>CBDUYD010000096.1:0-11048 GCA_965371355.1 uncultured Ilumatobacteraceae bacterium | reverse complement strand
GCGGCAACGGCGGCGGTGCGGTCGGTGCGCCCGACGGTGCGGGGCCCGACCGGTTCAGCCGGATCTGGGACGAGCACCCGCCGTTCGTCGACCCGAGCGACGAGCTGCGAGACGTGCTGACCGAGATCGGTCGGCCCGGCGGCATGCTCGACGCCCGCGACCCGCTCGAGGTCGGACCGGTCCGCTTGATCACGGAACCCGATCTGAGCCCCCGCAACCGCGACAACCCGACGCACACCGCCGGCACGACGTTCATGGGCCAGTTCATCGACCACGACATCACGAGCGACGCCGGATCGCGGCTCGGTCGCGAGCGGTCGGTGCGACGGAGTACGAACCTGCGGTCCGCCCGGCTCGATCTCGACAGCGTCTACGGAGGCGGTCCGGCCGAGAGCCGGGAGCTCTACCGCACCGACGATCCGCTCGCGTTCCGCATGGAGTCGGGCGGGCGGTTCGAGGATCTTCCACGCGACGCGGATGGTGTAGCGATCATCGGCGACCCGCGCAACGACGAGAACATGATGATCTCGGGCCTACAGGCGGCGTTCCTGCTCGCCCACAACTCGATCCTCGAGCGCGAGCGGGCGGCGGCGAGTGGTGATCCGAACACCGACGCGATCTTCGAGGCCGCGCAGCGCACGCTGCGCTGGCACTACCAGTGGATCGTGCTGCACGAATTGCTCCCCCAGTTCGTGGGCGCCGCGATGGTCGAGGACATCCTCACCGACGGACGGCGCTACTACACCCCGGACGTGGCGCGAATCCCGGTCGAGTTCCAGACCTCCGCGTACCGGTTCGGGCACTCGATGATCCGCCCGTCATACCGCGCCAACCTGGCGGGCGACGGCGGAGAACCGTTCTTCGGATTCGTGTTCGACCCGACACAGTTCGGCGTGGACGACCCGGACGACCTCCAGGGCGGCAGCCGGGCGCCCAGACGGTTCATCGGATGGCAGACGTTCTTCGACTTCGGCGACGGCGAGGTGAAGCCGAACAAGCGGATCGACACGACCATCTCGACGCCGATGTTCCAGCTGCCCGTGGGCGCGATCGGAGCGCCCCGCGGCGAACCCGTCGGGCCGCTCTCGATCGCGACCCGCAACCTGCTGCGCCACATCACGTGGGGTATCCCCTCCGGACAAGACGTCGCCGACACGATGTCGGTTTCCCGCCTCGCGGCCGGCGACCTCTCCGACATCGCGGCGATCTCGCCCCGGCTCGCCGCAACGACACCGCTGTGGCTCTATCTGCTGCGTGAGGCCGATGTCGTCGAGGACGGACTGCACCTCGGTCCGGTCGGTGGGCGCATCGTCGGCGAGGTGCTGATCGGTCTCATGCAACTCGATCCCGGGGCATTCCTGTCGGCGGAGCCCGGCTGGCGCCCGACGCTCCCCTCGACACTCGGTGCCGGGGAGTTCGTGATGGCCGACCTGCTCACCCTCGCCGGCGTCGACCCCGGCTCGCGCGGCGAGTGACGCTGCACGATCGGGTCATCAGATCTCTGCGGACGGATCTTGCCGGCGGATCTTGCGGACGGATCTTGCGGGCGGATCTTGCGGGCGGATCTTGCCGAAGCCTTGCCGCCACCCTCACCGGCATCTCACACCGGACCGTCATCGTGAGAACTGTCAACCACACCA
This sequence comes from uncultured Ilumatobacteraceae bacterium, assembly GCA_965371355.1. Classification (GTDB taxonomy): domain Bacteria; phylum Actinomycetota; class Acidimicrobiia; order Acidimicrobiales; family Ilumatobacteraceae; genus JASJHI01. Next base: position 9,408 of record CBDUYD010000096.1, on the reverse strand, counting down.
ACAACGAAAGCAACGAATGGAGTCAGTCATGACCAGCAACCGAACGAAGAAGTACCTGATCGCCCTCGGCGCCACCGCCGGGATCGCGATCGGTGGGCTCACAGCGACGAACGTCGCCTCCGCCCAGACCGACGACACCGTCGTCGAGGATCTCCCTCTCCAGGTGGACCCGCCGGCCGGCGACACGACGCCCGACGGTCCGGGCGACGACGACCGGCCGGGACGCCGCGGGTGCGGCGGCCGCGGCACGGCGGGCGTCGCCGAGGCGATCGGCATCGAGCCCGAATCGCTGCGCGAAGCGCTCGACGCCGGCCAGAGCGTGGCCGACGTGGCGACGGCGAACGGGGTCGACCCCGCCAGCGTCGTCGATGCACTCGTCGATCGCGCCGAGGAGCGGCTCGCCGAGAAGGTGGCCGACGGCGACCTGACCCAGGCCGAGGCCGACGAGCGGCTCGCCCAGAAGACCGAACGCGCCAACGACCGGGTGTTCGAGACAGGAGAAGGCCCGGTGCGGCCGGAAGGACAGCCGGGCGACGCCTGAGTCCTCTACACCCCCCGACGCGGCGACCGGACCTGGAACCCTCCCACCAGGTCCGGTCGCCGCGTCCGCGCCCGAACCTCTCACTACGGTTGGAAATCGAATGACAGATCCCGAAAATCCCGACGCGCCGCTCATCCTCATCGCCGAGGACGACGACGAGATCCGACGCGCACTCGAGCGCATCCTGGCCTTCGAGGGCTACCGCACGGTCAGCGTCGCCGACGGCGCGGTGGCACTCTCGGCGGTCGCCGAGCACGGCCCCGACGTGATCCTGCTCGACGTGATGATGCCCTTCGTCGACGGCCTGACCGTGTGCCGGCGCATCCGCGAGCACGGGAATCGTGTTCCGATCCTGATGCTCACGGCGCGCCACGAAGTGTCCGATCGGGTTGCCGGACTCGACGCCGGCGCCGACGACTACATGCCCAAGCCGTTCGACCTCGAAGAGCTGCTGGCACGGCTGCGGGCGCTGCTCCGGCGCATCATCGATCCCGACGATGATCTCCTCACCACCGGACCGCTCCGACTCGACGTCCGGCGCCGGGTGGTCACCTCGAACGCCACGACGGTCGAGTTGACCCGCACCGAGTTCTCGATCCTCGAACTGCTGATGCGCAACGATGGCATCGTTCTCGAGCGGTCGACGATCTACGACCGGGTGTGGGGCTACGACTTCGGGTCGAGTTCGCGCTCGCTCGACGTCCACGTCGGGTATCTCCGTCGCAAGCTCGAGGCCGACGGCTCCCCGCGCGTGATCGACACCGTCCGCGGTGTTGGATTCGTGCTCCGCACAGCCAACAGGAGTTGCTGAGCGGTGGGACTCGGCGGCCGTCTGGCGGTGACGTTCTCGGCTCTCGTGGCGGCGACGGCGATCGTGATCGGAGGCGTCGGGTACGTGTCGGTCGGCCGCCAGGTCACCGACGAGATCGACAGCTTCCTCCGCGACCGCGCCGAGGAGATCGCAGACGGTCAGCGTCCACCGCCGCGCAGCGGGTCGAACCGCCGCGGGGACGAGCCTCGACAGAGCGGAAGCGAAGTGCAGTTCTCGGTCGATGCCGACTCCGACGTGCAACTGCTCGACGACCGCGGTGAGGTCGGGGCGAGCACGGGGCTCGCGATCCCCGTCGAGCAGCGCGATCGCCGGATCGCCGACCAGCAGGCACCGAGCTGGCTACGCACTGTCGAGATCGACGGGACCGACTACCGCGTGATCACGCTGCACGTCCAGGGTGGTGGCGCGGTCCAGGTGGCCCGGCCGCTCGACGAGGCCAACAGCCTCCTCGACGCGCTGCGCTCGCGGCTGGTCGTCGTCGCCGTCGCGATGGCACTCGTCGCTGCCGTCGTCGGCTGGGCGGTCGCGCGGCGGACTACGCGGCCGCTGCGTTCGTTGACGACGGCGGTCGACGCGGTGGCGGACACGCAGAGTTTCTCGGTACCGGTCGATGTCGGGGGCACCGACGAGGTCGGCCGGCTCGCCGCAGGGTTCGACCGCATGCTGCGCGCCCTCGACGTGAGCCGCGAGCAGCAACATCGGCTCGTCCAGGACGCGGCCCACGAGCTGCGAACACCGCTCACGAGCATCCAGGCGAACATCGACTGGCTGAGCCGCGCCGAGGATCTCGATCCGGAGACCCGTCGGGAGACCCTGCTGGCGGTGCGGCGTGAGCTCGACGAGCTGAACGGCGTGATCACCGAGATCATCGAGCTGGCCACCGACCAGCACGGCCTTCCCGAGTTCCGTCCGATCGACCTCGCCGACACGGCCTCCGACGCGGTCGAGCAGTTCGCGCGGCGATCGGATCGCCGCGTCGACACCACGGTGCAGCCGAGTCCCGTGAACGGCGACGAGGAGGCGTTGCAGCGGGCGATCGGCAACCTGCTCACCAACGCCGACAAGTACAGCCCGCTCGGACCGGTGATCACGATCGAGGTCACCGAGGGGCGCGTGACGGTCTCGGACAGTGGGCCCGGCATCGCACCGGACGATCGCGCCCACGTCTTCGACCGCTTCTACCGCTCGCTCGATGCGCGCAGCACCGCCGGCTCCGGGCTCGGCCTGGCGATCGTGCGCGGCATCGTCGAGGCGCACGGCGGCACGGTCGACGTCGGCGATTCCCCGACCGGCGGTGCCGTCGTCGGATTCACGATCCCGCCACGCGCGACCCGCTGATCACTGCCGCCCTTCGAGTTCACGACCTCTCGACGTCACAACGTTCGATTTCCGACGGTATTGACGTCGAGAACGAAGAGGATACGGCCGGTCGCCGCGCGCTCAATCGAGGAAGGGATCGAGCGACCGCGTGAGACCGGGGAAATCGGCGATCCGCTTGCAGGCGAGGATCACGCCGGGCATGAAGCTCTCGCGGTCGTAGCTGTCCTGGCGGATCGTCAGCGATTGTCCGGTGGTGCCGAGGATCACTTCCTGGTGGGCGACCATCCCGCGCATCCTGACCGAGTGGGCGCGGATACCGGCGGGGCCCGCACCGCCTCGCGCGCCCGGATAGACCTCGTGCTCGGTGGGATCGGGCGCGAAGTCCGAATCGCGGGCTGCCGCCATCATCTCGATCGTCTTCAGCGCGGTGCCCGAGGGAGCGTCGATCTTACGGTCGTGGTGCAGTTCGATCACCTCGGCGGTGTCGAACCAGGGCGCGGCCATCTCGGCGAAGCGCATCATCAGGACGGCCGAGATCGCGAAGTTCGGAGCGACGATGCAGTTCGGAGCGGTTCCACCATCGCGCGGGCGAGCGAAACTCGACTCGAACAGGGCGAGGTCGCCCTCGGAGAAGCCGGTCGTGCCGACGACTGCGTGCATGCCGTGCAGCGCGAGCCACGGCACGGTCGTGAGCGCTGCGTCGGCCACGGTGAAATCGACCACTACGTCACACTCGGCATCGGCGAACGCGTGGAGCTGATCGGAGATTGCGACACCTTCGACGACCAGGTCGTCATCGGTCCGCGACACCTGCGTGTCGACGCCACAGACGAAATCGAGATCGGGGTCGGCGGCGACCGCTGAACAGACGGTGCGACCCATCCGTCCGGCGGCGCCGGCGACTCCGACTCGAATCATGTTGGAGTGTCTATCTCAACGGTGAGGCTCAACGGTGAGGCTCAACGGTGACGTCGACGGGCACCGCCGTTGCGACGACCGCCGCGATCGTTGCCTTCACTCTTCGGGCCGAGATCGCCGAGATCGTCGGCGAGTTCGGCGTCGAAGCTCTCCTCGAAGCTCATCTCGACGACGTCGCTGCCGCCATCGGCCTCGCGGCTGGTTTCGACCTCGCGGCGACCCCGATCGGATCCGCCACTCGGGCGGGAGTCTCTCGACGATCCCGACGATCCCGAAGAGCCGGACGAACCGCTGTCGGAACCGGCCAGTTCACCGACCGGCAGCAGGCTGACCTTGCCCTTGTCGTCGATCTCGTCGACGCGGACCTCGATCTCCTGACCGAGCTCGAGTACGTCCTCGACCGCGTTGATGCGGCGACCGCCTCCGAGCTTGGAGATGTGCACGAGGCCGTCGCGGCCGGGAAGGATGTTGACGAACGCACCGAACTTGGTGATGTTCACGACGCGGCCCATGTAGATGGCGCCGAGCTCGGCCTTCGGCGGATCGACGATCGCGAGGATCGCCGCCTTGGCCTCTTCCATCCGCCACGCCTCGACGGCGCCGATCGTGACGATGCCCTGGGCGCCGTCGTCGTCGACGCCGATGTCGGCCCCAGTCTCCTGCTGGATCGTGTTGATGACCTTGCCCTTCGGGCCGATGACCTCACCGACCTTGTCGAGCGGGATGTGGATCGTGGTGATCTTCGGCGCGGTCTCGGCGACCTCGGGACGCGACTCGGGGATCGCCTCGCGCATGACGTCGATGATCGCGAGGCGAGCCTCACGAGCCTGGGCCAACGCCGCTGTGAGCACGTCGGCGGGGATGCCGTCGATCTTGGTGTCGAGCTGGAGGGCCGTGATGGCATCCTCGGTGCCGGCGACCTTGAAGTCCATGTCGCCGAAGGCATCCTCCGCGCCGAGGATGTCGGTCAGGGTGAGGTACCTGCCGTCCTCGTAGATGAGGCCCATCGCGATGCCGGACACGTGACCACGGGTGGGCACGCCGGCGTCCATCAGCGCCAGGCTCGACGAGCACACCGAACCCATCGAGGTCGAGCCGTTCGACGACATGACCTCGGAGACCAGGCGCAGCGTGTACGCGAAGTCCTCCTGGTTCGGGATGACCGGAAGAACGGCGCGGGCAGCGAGTGCGCCGTGGCCGATCTCGCGGCGCTTGGGCGAGCCGACACGGCCGGTCTCACCATTCGCCCACGGCGGCATGTTGTAGTGGTGCAGGTACCGCTTCTCGGTGTTCGGCGAGAGCGAGTCGATCATCTGGTTCATCCGAGGCATCGCCAGGGTGCAGACGTTCATGACCTGGGTCTCACCGCGCTGGAACAGGGAGGAACCGTGTGCGGTCGGGAGTACGCCGACCTCGGCGGTGACCGTACGCAGGTCGGCCGGGGCACGGCCGTCCATCCGCACGCCCTCGTCGAGCACGCGGCGACGCACCAGCTTCTTGGTGAGCGTCCGTACGGCTTCCTTGACCGCCTTCTGCTGACCGGCGAACTCGCCTGGGGCGTCGGGGCTGCCACAGAGCTCGGCGATGGTCGCCGCGGTGACCTCGGAGGTCGCCGCGCTGCGCTCGGCCTTGGCCGTGATCGACATCACCGGTGCGAGCTTGTCGGAGGCGAACGCCTCGACCGCTGCGAACACCTCGGGGCTGTAGTCGAGCACCGGCGTCCACGACATCGGCTCGATCGGCCCGTTCGTGGCGATCACCGAGGCGACGAGCTGACGCTGCAGCGCGATCGACTCCTTGATCCACACCTTGCAGGCCTCGAGGCCGTCGGCGAGGACTTCCTCGGTGACCTTCTTGGCGCCGTCTTCGTAGTAGTAGAAGGCGTTCTCGGATCCGCCCGCCTCGACCATCATCACGGCGACGTCGCCGTCGTCGAGTTCACGGCCGGCGATCACGATCTCGAAGGTTCCGGCCTCGGCCTCGGCATAGGTCGGGTGCGGGATCCACTCGCCGTCGACCGAGTACGCCATGCGCACCGTTCCGAGCGGACCGTCGAACGGGATGCCCGAGATCATCAGCGCGGCGGAGGCGGCGTTGATCGACAGGACGTCGTGCTGGTTCTCCTGGTCGGCGCCGATCACGGTCGTGACGACCTGGGTCTCGTTGCGGAAGCCGTCGGGGAACGAAGGCCGCAGCGGGCGGTCGGTCAAGCGGCAGGTGAGGATCGCTTCCTCGGTCGGACGACCTTCGCGGCGGAAGAACGAGCCGGGGATCTTGCCGGCGGCGTACGCCCGCTCCTCGACGTCGACCGTCAACGGGAAGAATTCCATGCCTTCGCGCGCCGACGAGGCGGCGTTGGCGGTGGTGAGCACCGTCGTGCCACCGATCGACGCCACGACGGCGCCCATCGACTGCGGGGCAAGCTTGCCCGTTTCGAAGGTGAGTGTCTTGTCTGTCCCGGATACGGGACCGGACACGGAAATAGGATTGGCCACAAGGGCTCCTTTCGTCACACCCCACCCTGGGGTGTGTCTGTGGAGCGATCGGGACCGGTTCCCAGTTGGCAATCCCGAACGCGGCACCGAAGGAATGGGTGCGGGTGTCTCGAGGTCGGCAACCGGCAACCGGTGGCGAATCGCTCATGTCGGCCGGACCTTCCGGCCGACGGACAGCCTACCGGCGGTTCGTCGTCGTTCGCCACGCACGCTTGTCACCCATGCCGCGAACTCACGCCGTAGGGGGTTCTCGGACCCGACTCCGGGTCGATGGTCCGGCGGCGGACCGAGGATGCGACGCCTACTACCGCCCGAGGGTGGGTGCTATCGGCGCAGGCCGAGTTCGGCGACGATCTTGCGGTAGCGCTCGACGTCGATCGACTGGACGTAGTCGAGCATCCGGCGGCGGCGACCGACGAGCATCAGCAGCCCGCGGCGGCTGTGGTGGTCCTTCTTGTGCGTCTGGAGGTGCTCGGTGAGGTGGGAGATGCGCCCTGTGAGCAGCGCGATCTGTACCTCGGGAGATCCGGTATCGGTCTCGTGAGTGCGGTATTCCTCGATCGTCTCAGCCTTGTTCGGCACGGATCTGCCTTCCAGTGTGGTCGTGACCGGTCTCGGTTGTGAGGACGGCCGTGGAGGTCGCAGCGACGTCGGCGACGTCGTTCTGCATCTCGTCCGCGCCGGAGCCCGAACGGACCAGGCAAGGCTACGACCGGTCGAGGTCGTCCACAACGGCCGCGTCCGATCGCCGCCACCCGAACCGTGGCCCGGCGCCCCAGTTACGCTCGCCCGGCGTGGCGCCCCGGCTCGAACTCAACGATGTGTCGAAGCGATTCGGCCAACTCGAGGCGCTCGCCCCCGTGTCGCTCACGGTCGGCGAGGGCGAGGTCCTGACACTGCTCGGACCATCGGGTTGCGGTAAGACCACGTTGTTGCGGATGATCGCCGGGCTCGAGCCGCCGAGCACCGGCACGATCGAGATCGAGGGCGGTTCGCCGGCCGCCGCCCGCCGGCGCAAGCGGATCGGATTCGTACCGCAGTCACCTGCACTGCTCCCGTGGCGCACGGTCGAGCAGAACGCGAGCCTGCTGCTCGACATCAACCGCGGCGCGGGGGTAACACCGTCGGTGTCGACGCACGAACTGCTCGACGAGGTCGGCCTCTCGGACTTCGCCGGCGCCTACCCGCACGAGCTGTCGGGTGGGATGCAGCAGCGCGTCGGTCTCGTCAGGGCCTTCGCGCTCGACGCTCCGATCCTCCTGATGGACGAGCCGTTCGCCGCCCTCGACGAGATGACGAGAGAGGACATGCGCCATCTGCTCGTGCGCCTCTGCGAGCCGCTCGGAACGACGGTGGTGTTCGTCACCCACTCGATCGCCGAGGCTGCGTTCCTGTCGGATCGGGTCGCGGTGATGTCCGACCGTCCGGGCTCGATCGTCGCGACGCCCGACATTCCGTTCCCCCACCCGCGCGATGCCTCGCTGGAGGACACCGACGAGTTCTTCCACGTCATGACCGCACTGCGAGACGAGCTGCGCGCAGGCTCGACCGGCTCGGCGGGCGACGCATGACGAGGATCCTGCGCAGCATCGCCGCGCCCGTCATCGGCATCGTGGTCTTCGCGCTGGCGTGGGAGCTACTCGTGCGAGCGCTCGACGTGCGCCGCTTCGTGCTGCTCGCGCCGTCGGCGATCGTCGCACAGTTCCGCGAGTCGCCCGGCTTCTATCTCGAGAATGCCGCGATCACGGCCCGGCACATGGTCGTCGGGCTCTCGATCTCGCTCATTCTGGCGATCGCGATCGGTTCGGTGATGGCCGCGTCGAGGTTCATCGAAGAGGCGACGCAGCCGATCCTCGTCCTCATCCTCGTGACCCCGTGGGTCGCCTACATCACGTCGGTGGTGATCTGGCTCGGCTTCGGTGAGCGTCCGATCATCTTCATGGTCGCCTTCACCTCGCTGCCGGTGTTCGTGTTCGGGGTCGTGGGCGGGATGAAGTCTGCGGACCCCGCGGCGCGGGAGCTGCTGGCGAGCGTCGACGCCCACCGGTGGGAGGTGCTGTGGCGGCTCCGGCTTCCCGCCTCGCTCCCGTCGATATTCACGACAGCCCGCTTCGCGATCGGCCTCGGACTGGCCGCCGCGTACTTTGCCGAGGGCTCGGCGTTGAGCAATGAGGGACTGGGTGCGATCGGCCGACGCGCCGCCCTCGACCAGACGACCGGCGCCGAGGTGCTGTGGACGACGATCATGTGCTCGGCGATGCTCGGGCTCGCCGGACTGGCTCTGATCTCGATCGGCGAGCGCGTGCTGCTGCGCTGGCACGTGTCCCAGCGCCGCTGACCCGATGGGCGGGCGCCGCCACCCTGGCCGCGGTCGCTGCACATGTTGATGCGAGATCGCGCGCATCTTGACGTATCCTTCACTCGTGCGCACGACCATCGATCTCGACGACGACACCGCCGCGGAGGTGAGGAGACTCCGCAGCGAAGAGCACCGCGGACTCAGCGAGGCCGTCAACGAACTCATTCGCCGCGGGATGCTCCAGCAGGCACCGCCCGAGGCATTCGTACCGACGACCAGGCCGCTAGGCCTCAAGATCGACGTGACGGACGTCGCTGAGGCGCTGGATCTCCTCGAGGGCACAGACGCCAGCTGATGCTGGTCGATGCGAACATCCTCCTCTACTCGGTCGACGAGAGCAGCCCGTTCCACGGTGATGCGTCGAGATGGCTGACGAGCGCGTTGAACGGGCGCCGTCGCATCGGACTGCCGTGGGTGTCGCTCACGGCGTTCGTGAGGATCGGCACGAACCCGCGTGCAAGTTCGGATCCGCTCGACCCGCAGGAGGCCTGGGACATCGTCGACGGCTGGCTGTCGGCCCCGGCCAGCTGGATTCCTGGCCCCGGGCCGGATCATGCCGCGGTTCTGCGCGACCTGACGATCACACATGACCTGCGCGGAGCGCTCGTGACGGACGCCGTTTTGGCCGCGTTGTGTCTGGAGCACGGGCTCGAAGTCGTCAGCGCGGACGGCGACTTCGCGCGATTCACCGAGATCACCTGGATCAATCCCGTTGCTCGACGTCCTCCCAAAGGCTGACGCCGACCGCGTCGCCGGGCGCGACACCTGCCAAGACAGTAGATTGTCGCCGCCGACGCAGCCAGGCGTCGGATCTCGCCGAGCGACTGGACCTCCCCACCATGCGTACCCGCACCGCCGCCGCTCTGTTCGCGCTGTCCGCTCTTGCAGTCGCAGCGTGCGGCAGCGACGACAGTTCGTCCTCCGATGACACCTCCACCGACAC
>CBDUYD010000095.1:0-11064 GCA_965371355.1 uncultured Ilumatobacteraceae bacterium | reverse complement strand
CAGCTCGTGCGGGTCTACGTCGCCCAGAAGCGCAAGATCAGCGTCGGCGACAAGCTCGCCGGCCGCCACGGCAACAAGGGCGTCATCTCCAAGATCCTGCCGATCGAGGACATGCCGTACACCGCCGACGGCCAGTCGGTCGACATCATCCTCAACCCGCTGGGCGTGCCGAGCCGGATGAACGTCGGCCAAGTACTCGAGGCCCACCTCGGGTACTGCGCGCGCTGGGGATGGACCAACCCGGACGGCACCCAGATCGGTGACGATCCGATCCGCGGCACCGAGTCGAAGACCCGACCGAACACGAAGCCCGCAATGTTCCTCGCGACGCCGGTGTTCGACGGCGCCAACTGGGACGAGAAGGAGAAGTCGGGCAAGCACCCGACAATCCAGGAGATCCTCGCCAACCTCAATCCCGAGTCGATCTCGGGCGAGCGTCTCGTCGGGACCGACGGCAAGATGACCCTGTACAACGGTCACACCGGCGAGCCGTACGACAACCGCATCACATGCGGCTACATGTACATCCTGAAGTTGGCCCACCTTGTCGACGACAAGATCCACGCCCGCTCGACGGGCCCGTACTCGATGATCACCCAGCAGCCGCTCGGCGGCAAGGCGCAGTTCGGTGGCCAGCGATTCGGCGAGATGGAGGTGTGGGCCCTCGAGGCTTACGGCGCCGCCTACTGCCTGCAGGAGCTGCTGACGATCAAGTCCGACGATGTGCTCGGAAGGGTGCGCGTCTACGAGGCGATCGTGAAGGGCGACAACATCCCCGAGCCGGGAGTGCCCGAGAGCTTCAAGGTGCTGATGAAGGAGATGCAGGCGCTCTGCATCAACGTCGAGGTGCTCACCGAGGACGGCCAGGAGATCGAGATGCGCGACCTTGATGATGAAGTCTTCAGGGCTGCCGAGGAACTCGGCATCGACATCTCCCGCCCCGAGCGCGGCACCGAAGAAGACGACGCCCGACGCGAGCGCGAGAAGCTCGCTCGGGCCCGCTACTGAGCAACTGATCGAACGGAAGAGGAACACACAATGCTTGACGTCAACATGTTCGACCAGCTCAAGATCGGGCTGGCGACCGCCGATCAGATCCGCACCTGGTCGCACGGTGAGGTGAAGAAGCCCGAGACGATCAACTATCGCACGCTGCGCCCCGAGAAGGACGGCCTGTTCTGCGAGAAGATCTTCGGACCGACCCGCGACTGGGAGTGCTACTGCGGCAAGTACAAGCGCGTCCGGTTCAAGGGCATCATCTGCGAGCGCTGCGGCGTCGAGGTCACCCGTTCGAAGGTCCGCCGAGACCGGATGGGCCACATCGAGCTCGCCGCTCCCGCCGTCCACATCTGGTACCTGCGCGGCACCCGTTCGTGGCTCGCCTACCTCCTCGCCGGCATCGAGCCGAAGGAGGAGCTGAAGGCCAAGATGCTCGAGAAGGTCATCTACTTCGCCGCCCATCTCGTGAGCTGGGTCGACGAGGACGGCCGTCACGAGGCGCTCGAGAGCCTCGAGGCCGAGTACCTCGAAGAGCGCGACGCGATCGAAAAGGAACTCGAGCTGACGATCGACGCCCGCTACAAGGAACTCGAGGAGGCCGCCACCGCTGCGGAGAAGGCCGAAGCGAAGGCCGCCGATCTGAAGAAGCTCCAAAAGGAGGCCGACAAGGAGATCGAGGCGATCCGCGAGCGCTACGAGATCGAACTCGATCTCGTCGCCCGCACCTGGGACGAGTTCAAGGGCCTGCACTCGCGCGAGATCATCGAAGACGAGCTGCTGTGGCGCGAGATGCGCGACAAGTACGGCGAGTACTTCGAGGGCGGCACGGGCGCCGAGGCGATCAAGTCGCTGATCGACCGGATCGACTTCGACGAGGAGGAGATCAAGCTCCGTGAGGCGATCGATCCGGGAGACTCGGGTCGCAAGCCGCTCAGCACGCAGCGCAAGCAGAAGGCGATCAAGCGTCTCAAGATCGTCGCGTCGTTCAATCGCCGCGACGACCACGGCCGACGGATCAACGATCCCAAGGCGATGATCCTCGACGCGGTTCCGGTGATCCCGCCGGAGCTGCGCCCGATGGTGCAGCTCGACGGTGGCCGCTTCGCCACCTCCGACCTCAACGACCTCTACCGTCGCGTGATCAACCGCAACAACCGTCTCGAGCGCCTGCTCAACCTCGGTGCGCCCGAGATCATCGTCAACAACGAGAAGCGGATGCTGCAAGAGGCCGTCGACGCACTGTTCGACAACGGCCGCCGCGGTCGTCCGGTCACGGGGCCCGGCAACCGTCCGCTCAAGTCGCTGTCCGACATGTTGAAGGGCAAGCAGGGTCGGTTCCGCCAGAACCTGCTCGGCAAGCGCGTCGACTACTCCGGCCGTTCGGTCATCGTGGCCGGCCCGACGTTGCGTCTGCACCAGTGCGGTCTCCCGAAGCTGATGGCGCTCGAACTGTTCAAGCCGTTCGTGATGAAGCGTCTCGTCGACCTCGAACTGGCGCAGAACATCAAGACCGCCAAGCGGATGGTCGAGCGTCGTCGCCCGCAGGTGTGGGACGTCCTCGAAGACGTCATCGTCGAACATCCGGTGCTCCTCAACCGTGCGCCCACGCTGCACCGTCTGGGCATCCAGGCGTTCGAGCCGGTGCTCGTCGAGGGCAAGGCCCTGCAGATCCACCCGCTCGTGTGCACGGCCTTCAACGCTGACTTCGACGGCGACCAGATGGCGATCCACGTGCCGCTGTCGGCCGAAGCGCAGGCCGAGGCCCGCGTGCTCATGCTGTCGTCGAACAACATCTTGTCGCCGGCATCGGGGCGCCCGATCGTGACCCCGACCCAGGACATGGTGATCGGCGGCTACTACCTGACCGAGATGATGGAGGGCGCCAAGGGCGAGGGCCGCGTGTTCCGTCACCTGTGGGAGCTGTTGCGAGCCTACGACGAGGGCACGCTCTCGCTGCACGCCGAGATCAGGATGCGTCCCGTCGATGGCGAGGAGTTCGTCACGACGGCGGGCCGGGCACTGTTCGAGGAGGCGCTCCCCGACGACTACACCGACAGGTTCGGTCACATCACCGACATCATCAAGAAGAAGGAGATGGGCGTGATGGTCGAGCGCCTCTCCGACAACTACGAAAAGGCGGTCGTCGCGGATTCGCTCGACAACGTGAAGAACCTCTGCTACCGCTTCGCGACGCAGTCGGGTCTGACCGTGTCGATCGACGACGTGCGCACACCCGCAGCGAAGCGAGGGCTGCTCGACGGATACGAGGCCCAAGCCGACAAGGTCGAGAACCAGTTCCGTCGCGGCATCATCACCGACGGCGAGCGCCGTCAGCAGGAGGTGCGGATCTGGACCGATGCGACCGCCGACGTCCAGGCGGCGATGGAGGCCGACTTCAAGACGCAGAAGTTCAACCCGATCGACATGATGGTCGGCTCGGGAGCGCGGGGGAACATGACCCAGATGCGTCAGATCGCCGGCATGCGCGGACTCGTCGCAAACCCCCGTGGTGACATGATCCCCCGCCCGATCAAGTCGAACTTCCGCGAGGGTCTGGAGACCCTCGAGTACTTCATCGCCACGCCAGGTGCCCGCAAGGGTCTCGTCGACACGGCGTTGCGTACCGCCGACTCCGGCTACCTGACGCGTCGTCTCGTCGATGTCGCCCAGGAGCTCATCGTTCGCGTGGAGGATTGCGGCTCAACCCTCGGCGTGTGGATCGAGAACGTCGCACCCGACACCGCCAACCGTCGTTCGTACCTCGAGACCAAGCTGTACGGCCGTGCGCTCCTCAACGAGATCGAGCTCTCGACGCCGATGCTCAAAGACGGTGAGGAGATCAAGGTCCTCGAGCGCGACACGATCGTCGGCGACGAGGAGATGGAGGCGCTGAGCGCCGACCCCAATGTCGACCGCCTACGCGTCCGCTCGGTGCTCACCTGCGACGCCGACCTCGGTGTGTGCGCAATGTGCTACGGGCGCTCGCTGGCAACCGGCAACATGATCGAACTCGGCGAGGCCGTCGGCGTCATCGCCGCCCAGTCGATCGGCGAGCCGGGCACCCAGCTCACGATGCGGACGTTCCACACCGGTGGTGTGGCCGGCAAGGACATCGCCGGCGGTCTGCCGCGCGTGGTCGAGCTGTTCGAGGCCCGCACGCCGAAGGGTTCGGCCCGTCTCGCCAAGGCGACCGGCATCCTGCACCTCCGCGAGGACGAGGGCAAGGGCATCCCGGTCGTCGTCGTCGATGACGCCGGCGAAGAGCACGAGGTCGTGCTGCCGCTCGGCGCGCGTCCGATCGTCGAGGACGGCCAGGATGTCAAGGCCGGCGATCCGATCACCGACGGTCCCTTCGACCCGAAGGAGATCATGGAGATCAAGGGCATCCGTGAGACGCAGCTCTACCTCGTCGAGGAAGTGCAGCGGGTCTACCGAGACCAGGGTGTGTCGATCCACGACAAGCACATCGAGCTGATCGTTCGTCAGATGACGCGCCGCATCGGCGTGCAGGAGCCGGGCGACACCGGGTTCCTGCCCGGCGAGCGGGTCGACTCGAAGGTGTTCCGCGACACGACGCGGCGGTTGGTCGAAGAGGGTGGGCGTCCCGCCGAGGGACGTCCCGAGCTGATGGGCATCACCAAGGCGTCGCTGGCGACCGACTCGTGGCTGTCGGCCGCGTCATTCCAGGAGACCACCCGGGTGCTCACCGAGGCCGCCATCGACGGCCGCAGCGACAACTTGATCGGGCTCAAGGAGAACATCATCATCGGCAAGCTGATCCCCGCCGGTACCGGAATGATGAAGTACCGCGAGTTCGGCTTCGATGCTCCCGACTACGAGCCGATGACGTTCTACTCGAGCGACGCCGGCGAAGAGGACCCGGCCGCGTTCTTGGCCAACCTCCACGGCACCTACGAGGGCGAACAGCAGCAGCCCGCCGCCGAACCCATCGGCTGAGGTCTCTCCCCGTATCGTCCAGCCGTCTCATCGACCCGCGGTCTCGACGTCAATTCCCTCGGTTTCCGACGGGATCGGCGTCGAGACGCCGCTGAGTCGGATCGCGTTGCGCGAGCGAATGGCCCGGCATAGCATTCCAGGGTCCTCTCACCGGGTCTCCCGGTGTACGGCGGGCGTGCTCGTCCGGGTACGTCCAACCCACCAGATTTCCGATGGTCCGCCCTGTCGGCGAACCCCGGAACGACCGAAAGAACGAGGTTCCTTTCGTGCCAACCATCCAGCAGCTGGTCCGTCAGGGCCGCAGCTCCAAGGTCACCAAGAGCAAGACCCCGGCCCTCAAGGGTTCGCCCCAGCGCCGCGGTGTCTGCACTCGGGTGTACACGACCACCCCGAAGAAGCCGAACTCCGCGCTCCGCAAGGTCGCCCGCGTCCGGCTCAACTCGGGCATCGAGGTCACCGCCTACATCCCCGGCGAGGGTCACAACCTCCAGGAGCACTCGATCGTGCTCGTCCGCGGTGGTCGCGTCCGCGACCTGCCCGGCGTGCGCTACAAGATCATCCGTGGCGCGCTCGACTCGGTCGGTGTCAAGAATCGCAAGCAGTCGCGCAGCCTCTACGGCACCAAGAAAGAGAAGTGATCAGCGATGCCTCGTAAAGGTCCTGCCCCCCGGCGCGAACTCGTCGCCGATCCGATCTACAAGTCCGTGCTCGTCACCCAGGTCATCAACAAGGTCATGCTGCACGGCAAGCGCACCGTGGCCGAGAAGATCGTCTACGACGCGATGGCCACCATCCAGAGCAGCCTCGACGCCGACGAAGAGGCGATCGACACGCTCAAGCGCGCGATCGACAACGTCAAGCCGCCACTCGAGGTGCGCAGCCGCCGCGTCGGTGGCGCCACCTACCAGGTGCCCGTCGAGGTCCGGCCCCGCCGCTCGACCACGCTGGCGATCCGTTGGATCGTCGACTACGCGCGCGCCCGCCGCGAGAAGACGATGGCCGAGTGCCTCGCCCACGAGGTGCAAGATGCGTCCCAGGGTCTCGGCGCGGCGATGAAGAAGCGCGACGACATCCAGAAGATGGCCGAGTCGAACAAGGCGTTCGCCCACTACCGCTGGTGACACGCGGTCGGCAGAGCCGGCGATTTCGAGATCGAGGGAGCCCGGGGCCGCGAGGTCTCGGGCTTCTCCGTTTCTGGCTCCGACGTTTCCGGGATGCCCGCGGATGGGATCCGAGGCTTGTGTGTGGCGGCGTTCGGCGACGCGGAACGTCAGATGTCGGTGAGGGGGTACTGTGATGGGCGGGGGAACAACTCATTGGAGGAGGCGTCGTGAACGTTCAATCCATCTTGTCCACGAAAGGCTTCGCAGTCGCGACGATCGACGCCGCGAGCACTCTCGCGCAGGCGACCGCCGCGCTGCGCGACCACGGCATCGGTGCGCTGGTCGTCAGTGCCGGTGACGGCAAGATCCAGGGCATTCTGTCCGAACGCGATGTGGTGCGAGCGCTCGCATCCCACGGTGGCGGCACGTTGGGCCGCTCCGTGTCGTCGGCGATGTCGACCGATGTGGTCACCTGCCGTGCCGAAGACACCGTCGACGAGCTGATGGCGATGATGACCGCCCGGCGCTTCCGGCACCTGCCGGTTGTCGACGATGACGGTTCGCTGACCGGGATCGTCTCGATCGGTGACGTCGTTAAGTACCGGCTCGGTGAGCTCGAGAGCGAGAACCAGCAGCTGTTCGACTACATCCAGGGTCGCTGACGCGCCCCCTCATGCGCGTGAATCCCGGCGGCGAGTCGCCTTGTTCGACTCGCGGGCTGCATCTTGCCGATTGCTAGGTTCGACACTCAGGAGGGATGAATGACCGAATCATCCGATCGGCCGGCACCCAAAGCGGACGGATCAGCGCACGGAGAGGCTGGGCCAACCGACTCACCCGACACGCGGGACCCCGAACCGTCGGGCATCGCCCGGGTGATCCCGATCGTCGGCTGGTTGCCGCGTTACAACCGACGTTGGTTGCGACCGGACGTGATCGCCGGAGTATCCGTGGCCGCGCTGGTTGTCCCGAAGTCGCTGGGCTACGCGGGCATCGTCGGAGTTCCCGTCCAGCACGGGCTGTACGCGGCGGCGGCGGGAGCGATCCTGTACGCAATCTTCGGGACGTCGCGCCAGATCGCAACGGGACCGAGCTCGGCGCTGGCCGCTGTGGCCGCCGGCGCACTGGTCACTGCAGGAGTCTCCGATGACGACGCCGTCACGCTCGTCGCCGCGATCACCATCATGACGGGGCTGCTGTACCTGCTTCTCGCGATCTTCAAGATGGGTTGGATCAGCAACTTCCTCTCCAAAGCCGTGATCACGGGATTCTTGTTCGGAGCCGCGATCCAGGTGGTGATCGGGGAACTCCCAAAACTGACGGGCACCGACGCCGAAGGTTCGAACTCGTGGCGCAAGCTGGGCAGTTGGATCGCGGGTCTCGACGAGACCGACGGCACGACGTTGTTGATCGGCGTGCTCTCGCTGGTGTTGATCTTCGGACTCCGCTACGCCGCGCCGAAGGTCCCCGGAGCACTCGTGCTCGTCGTTCTCGGCATCCTTGCCGGATGGGCGCTCGATCTCGGTGAGGAGGGCGTCGCCCTGGTCGGCGATGTCCCCCGCGGTCTGCCGTCGATCGAGTTCCCCGATCTCGACTTCGTTCGGGACAACATCCAGGTGATCGTCTCGGCGTCGATCGGGCTGCTGCTCATCGGCTTCTCCCAGACGGCCGGCGACGCCCGTTCGTTCGCCGCCAAGCACCGCTACCGGATCGACATCAACCAGGAGTCCGTCGCCCAGGGGGCAGCAAACGTCGGATCGGGTCTGGTCGGGGGAATCCCCGTCTCCACCAGTCTCTCGTCCAGCTCGCTCAACGACACCTCCGGGGCCAAGACCCAGGTGGCGTCGCTCACGACCGGGGCTGCCATCGTGCTCACCCTGCTGGTGCTCGCCCCGTTGTTCTCCAATCTCCCGCTGCCGGTCCTCGCGGCGATCATCATCGAGGCGGTCGTGGGCGGCATGATGGACGTTCCCGCGATGCGCCGACTCTTCAGGGTGGCGCGGGTCGACTTCTGGATCGCGATCGTCGCCATCCTCGGGGTTCTGGGCGCCGGGGTACTCGCCGGTGTCGTGATCGGCGTGGTGCTTTCGATCATCTGGCTGATCTACGTGTCGGCGACGCCGTCGATGCCGGTGCTGGCCCGCGAGCCGAACACCCAGGTCTTCCGTAGCATCGAGCGCTATGGCGATGGCGAGACACAGCCCGGCGTTCTCGTCGTGCGATTCGATGCCGGCCTCTATTTCGCCAGTTCGGGCGCGTTCGAGGATGAGCTGCGGGCGCTGTTCGAGACGGCCGATCCCGAGCCGCACACCGTCGTGATCAGCTTCGAGGCCGTCTCGTTCATCGATTCGCAGGGCTCGGACCAGGTGAGCAGCATCCTCGATCTGGCCCGGGGCCGCGATGTCGAAATTCGCCTCGCGCGGGTCCACCCCGACGTCTTGGAGGTCCTCGGCAGGGACGGTGTCATCGATCGGCTGGGCGAGGACAACATCTACGGGAACATCTACAACGCAGTGATGGCCGAACACGCCGACACAGCGTGAACGGCCGGCCTCGATCGGCCGGAGCTCGCATCAGCTCCAGTCGAGCGTTCGTGTGCCTCAACAGCGCCGGGGAGGTGGCTGGAAGGCGGATGCGCGGCAGTATCAGGGGGTGGTGTGGACGAATCCACCGGTACACTCGAACGCCGCGCATTCGCCCCGCAGTGGCGAGACGCATCCCCCGAATTTCGCACCTTGAGATGAGAGTGAACCAAGAGATGGCCACGCGAGAGTTCCCCCTGGAGCGCACCCGCAACATCGGGATCATGGCGCACATCGACGCCGGCAAGACCACGACGACCGAACGCATCCTCTACTACACCGGCAAGAGCTACAAGATCGGTGAGGTCCACGACGGTGCGGCCACCATGGATCACATGGAGCAGGAACAGGAGCGTGGTATCACGATCACGTCGGCCGCCACGACCTGCGTGTGGAACGACCACCGGATCAACATCATCGACACACCAGGTCACGTCGACTTCACGATCGAGGTCGAGCGGTCGCTGCGCGTACTCGACGGCGCGGTCACCGTGTTCGATTCGGTCGCCGGCGTCGAGCCCCAGACCGAGACGGTGTGGCGCCAGGCCAACACCTACAAGGTGCCGCGGATGTGCTTCGTCAACAAGATGGATCGCATCGGGGCCGACTTCTACCGCACCGTGGAGATGGTCGTCGACCGGCTCCAGGCGACGCCGGTCGTGCTCCAGCTCCCGATCGGGGCGGGTGGCCCCGAGGCGCAGAATCCGTTCATCGGCCTCGTCGATATCGTGAAGATGAAGGCGCTCATCTGGCACGACGAAGACCTCGGCGCGCTGTGGGACGAGGTCGATATCCCCGACGACATGGTCGACCAGGCCAACGAGTACCGCGAGCAGATGATGGAGACCATCGCCACGCAGGACGAGGAGCTGATGGACAGGTACCTCGGCGGCGAGGACCTCTCCGAGGAAGAGATCAAGCGGGCGATTCGCTCCGGAACCATCGCCTTCGACTTCGTACCGATCCTCTGCGGCTCGGCATTCAAGAACAAGGGCGTCCAACCGATGCTGGACGCGGTCGTCGACTACCTCCCGAGCCCGCTCGACATCCCGCCCGCCGAGGGCACCAACCTGAAGGGCGACGAGGTCGTCGTCCGCAAGGCCGACGAAAGCGAGCCGTTCGCTGCGCTGGCGTTCAAGATCGTCGCCGATCCGTTCGGCAAGCTCACCTACTTCCGGGTGTACTCCGGCACGATCGACAAGGGCGACGAGGTCTACAACTCGGTCAAGGAAGACCGCGAGCGCCTCGGCCGCATCCTCCTGATGCACGCCAACCAGCGTGAGGACCTCGACATCGCGATGGCCGGTGACATCGTCGCCGGGCTCGGCTTCAAGAACGTCACCACCGGCGACACCCTCTGCGATCGCACCGATCCGATCGTGCTGGAGCGCATGGAGTTTCCCGAGCCGGTGATCCACGTCGCCATCGAGCCGAAGACGAAGTCCGACCAGGAGAAGCTCGGCAAGGCGCTGAAGTCGCTCTCCGACGAGGATCCCACCTTCCGCATCCGCTCCGACGAGGAGACCGGCCAGACCGTCATCTCGGGTATGGGCGAGCTGCACCTCGAGGTGCTCGTCGACCGCATGCGACGTGAGTTCTCGGTCGAGGCGACCGTCGGCAAGCCGCAGGTGGCCTACCGCGAGACGATCACCCAGCCGGTGAAGTCGGTCGAGTACCGCCACATCAAGCAGTCCGGTGGTTCGGGCCAGTTCGCGATCGTCAAGATCGACATGGAGCCGAACCCGGGTGGAGGCTACGAGTTCGAGGACAAGATCCGCGGCGGCAAGATCCCGCGCGAGTACATCAACCCGACCAACCAGGGCCTGCAGTCCGCGCTCGACAACGGCGTGCTCGCCGGCTATCCGACCGTCGATGTCAAGGTCTCGCTGGTCGACGGGCAGTTCCACGACGTCGACTCGTCCGAGATGGCCTTCAAGATCGCAGGTCAGGCGGTGTTCCGCAAGGCCGCCGGCATGGCCAAGCCGGTGCTGATCGAGCCGATCATGGCCGTCGAGGTCGTCACGCCCGAGGACTACATGGGCGACGTGATGGGCGACCTCTCCAGCCGTCGCGGGCGCGTCGGTGCGATGGAGGCCCGTGGCAACACCCAGGTCGTCAACGCGCAGGTGCCGCTCTCGGAGATGTTCGGGTACAGTACTGACCTCCGCTCGCGCACCCAGGGTCGCGCGACCTACACCATGCAGTTCGCCGAGTACAAAGAGGTGCCGGCGAGCATCGCAGAAGAAATCGTGAAGCGGGTCCGCGGCGAGTAGCCGTGCGGCACCGCATCGAACCAGTCCCGGATCAACAGGTCCGAGTTCCTTGACAACCCACAGAGACAACGAAACGACACTGGAGTCGCATTGCCATGAGTAAAGAGAAGTTTGAGCGTACGAAGCCGCATGTGAATGTTGGTACGATAG
>CBDUYD010000094.1:0-11379 GCA_965371355.1 uncultured Ilumatobacteraceae bacterium | reverse complement strand
CGCCGGATAGTCGGCGTAGCTGTCCTTGAACACGCCCTGATGGAGCACGACGGTCGCTGTGTGCACGCCGGTGTCGGCATCGACGAGACGCGACTCGGTCCAGTAGGACTCGACGCGTTTGCCCTGGCCGAGCCCGACGATCGTGTGGTCGACGCGGTAGGGACTGTCGACGAAGACCGGTCCGTTCACGTACCTCACCTCGAGGTCGATGAACAGGCCGATCGACGGCCCGCGCACGGGAAACCCGGTTCCCCCCTTGAGTGCCAGGACGCTGATCATCTCGGTCGGGATGATCGGACGACCCCACGGGCTGTCCTCGCCCGGCACATACCACGACCCGTGTTCGGTGATCCCACCCAGCTTCTCCGCCAGCGTGAACGGGTAGAGCAGCCCGTTGTCCTCGTCGTACTCCATCGCTGTGTCGATCGGATCGCCGCCACTCAACCCCACCGAGATCTGATCGATGATGTACAGCTCACCGGGGTCGGCCGGGAGCGCGGCGCGGCGCTCGTCGAGATGGGTCGGATCGGCGGTGCCGATCGTCGCGGTCCCGACGAGCACGGACGTTCCGTCGGGCTTGTGGCTCTCGATCGTCGCAGCGGTGTCGCTCCGACGGGTGAGCGATGCCTGCAGCTCCTCGCCACCGACGACCATCGTCTGGAAGTGGGCACTGATACATCCGTTCTCGAACCATCGTCGGCCCCAGACCTCGACCGCCAGCGGGTCGAACTGACTGAAGAGGGTCGGCCCCTCGATCGGAGCGCCCGTGAGGCCGAGGTTCGCGGCCGTGTCCTGATCGTGCAGGCTGGCGTGGCCGTCGTACTTCTGTCCGGCGAGCATCTGCGCCGGGCGGCGATACGGCCCGGTGAGGGTGTCGCCGTCGGTGGTGATCGCTGTCTCGAACGTCATGTCGGAATCCTCGCATGTACGGGGTGTCGTCCCCGATTGTGATGGCGGTGGTCGGCGGGCCGCGCCGGAACGATCATCGGAATCGTCATGTCGACGGTGGCAACACCTTGAGGCCCAGTTCGGCGAGCGCCTCGGGATCGCCGGGGATCGGCGAGTTGGTCATCGGATCGGACCCCGACTGCGTCTTGGGGAACGCGATGATCTCGCGGATGTTCTCCTCGCCCGCCAGGATCGCGACGAGCCGGTCGAGACCGAACGCGAATCCGCCGTGCGGTGGAGCGCCGTAGTCGAACGGGTTGAGGAAGAATCCGAACTTGCTCTCGGCCTCGTCATCGGAGATCCCGAGCGCCAGGAACACGCGGCGCTGGAGCTCGGCCTCGTGGATCCTGATCGAACCGGAACCGAGTTCCCATCCGTTGAGGACGAGGTCGTAGGCGATCGAGCGCACGCTCAGCGGGTCGCTCTCGATCTTGTCGAGATCGTCGGGGTGGGGCATCGTGAACGGATGGTGGGCGGACTTCGGTCGCCCGGTCTCGCGATCGACGCCCACGAAGAGGGG
Source organism: uncultured Ilumatobacteraceae bacterium (assembly GCA_965371355.1). Lineage (GTDB taxonomy): Bacteria > Actinomycetota > Acidimicrobiia > Acidimicrobiales > Ilumatobacteraceae > JASJHI01. The sequence goes on along the minus strand of CBDUYD010000094.1, from coordinate 9,911 downwards.
GAACTCGACGACCCACACGTATCGGTACGGCCCCTCGTGTACCGGCGGACGGCCGAGATCGTTGCGCAGCGTGCCGAGCACTTCGCACGTCGTCGCCCACTGATCGGCCACGATCAGGACGAGGTCGTCGGCCTCGGCCTTCATCTGCGAGCGCAGGGTCTGCAACTCGCCCTCGGAGAGGAACTTGGCGACGGGAGAATCGAAGCCGTCGTCGGTCGTCTTCATCCAGACGAGACCCTTGGCGCCGAGTTCCTTCGCCCGATCGGTGAGCTTGTCGAGCTGGTTGCGCCCATGGGTCGCCGCGGCGCCGGGCACGCGGATCCCCTTGATCGCCTCTGCCCCGGCGAACGCCTTGAACCCCGTGTCGGCGAAGACCGCTGTCAACTCGACGAGTTCCATCCCGAAGCGCAGATCGGGCTTGTCGACGCCGAAGCGGTTCATCGCGTCGCGCCATGTGATGCGCTCGATCGCAGACGGCCGCTCGCCGGTGACGGCCTCGGCCGCCGCGAGCACGGCCTCGCTGACCGCGTCGAGCACGTCGTCCTGATCGACGAAGCTCATCTCCATGTCGAGTTGCATGAACTCGTACTGCCGGTCGGCGCGGAGGTCCTCGTCGCGCAGGCAACGGGCGATCTGGTAGTAGCGGTCGAAACCCGCCACCATCAACAGCTGTTTGAAGAGCTGGGGTGACTGCGGAAGAGCGTAGAACGATCCCGGTTCCTTGCGTGAGGGCACGAGGAACTCGCGGGCGCCCTCGGGGGTCGACGGCACGAGCATCGGGGTCTCGATCTCGACGAAGCCCTGGGCCTCCATCGCGTTGCGAACGGCGGCGTTGATCGTCGAGCGCACGCGCAGGTTCTTCTGCATGCGCTCACGGCGGAGATCGACGTAGCGGTACTGGAGCCGGATCATCTCGTCGACGTCGTCGGCGCGCGCGTCGACCGGGAATGGTGGTGGCTCGGCCTTGCGCAGGATCTCGACGCTGCAGTCGCCGATCTCGATCCGACCGGTCGGCAGCGTGTCGTTGACCGTGCCCTCCGGGCGTTCCCGAACGACGCCGGTCACCCGCAGGACGTACTCGCTGCGCACGTCGACGTCGTTGTCGACGACGCACTGCACGATGCCCGTGTGGTCGCGGAGATCGACGAAGGCGAGGTGTTCGCCGTGTTCGCGACGGCGTCCGACCCACCCGCAGACGCTGACGGTCCGGCCGATGTTCTCGGCGCGCAGTTCGCCGCAGAGGTGCGTGCGCATCGACGTCGCCATCGAGCCGCTCGGGGTGCGGCTACCGGCTACTGCGCCGTCGGTCATTGCCTCGTCGGTCGTTGCTTCATCGGTCATCGCGGTCGGTTCCTGTGAGGTGGGCGATCAGATCTGATCGTGGGATCGTGACTTGCTCTTCGCCGGACCGCAGGGGCTTGACGACGATCGCGCCGGCCGTCAATTCGTCGTCACCGACGATCAGTGCGGCATCGGCCCCGCTGCGGTTGGCGAGCTTCATCTGGGCCTTCATGCTGCGATTCTCGAAGCCGCGGTCGACGGCGAGACCGGCGGCACGGAGTTGCGCCGTGAGCAGGATCGCCTCACGCCCCCCGGTGACATCGACGACGAACGCGTCGAGCGCTCTGGGTTCGGGGGGAAAGACCCCCTCGTCGTCGCAGGCCAGCAACGTGCGGTCGATTCCGAGGGCGAAGCCGACGCCGGGCGTCGGTGGGCCACCGAGGGCTTCGACGAGGCCGTCGTAGCGGCCACCACCGCCGAGCGCGTTCTGGGCGGAGTCGAGGGTGCCGCCCTGGAACTCGAAGATCGTGCGCAGGTAGTAGTCGAGACCGCGGACCAGCTTCGGGTCGACCTCGAAGGGGATGCCGAGCGACCGCAGGCCCTCGCAGACCTCGGCGAAGTGCGCAGCGGCCTCGTCGGTGTGGAAATCGGCGATCCGGGGAGCGTCGGCGATGATCGCCCGGTCGCCCTCGCGCTTGGAATCGAGCACGCGCAGCGGGTTGCGCGTCAGGGTCTCGCGGCTCTGCGCGCTGAGCGCGTCGCCCGCAGCCTCGAAGTGCACGCGGAGCGCCTCGACGTAGCGGGCGCGATCGTCGGGCTCGCCGAGGCTGTTGACGATCAACCGCACGTGCTTCAGGCCGAGGCGTCGGTAGAACTCCCACGCGAGGGCGATCACCTCGACATCGACGTGGGGGTCGTCGGCGCCCAACACCTCGATACCGACCTGGTCGAACTGGCGGTATCGACCGCGCTGGGGCTTCTCGTAGCGGAAGTTGGAGCCGGTGTAATACGTCTTCCACGGTGTCGTCGGGCGGTGCTGGGCGAACGAGCGGCAGACGCCGGCGGTCATCTCGGGGCGCAGCGCCACGCGGCGATCGCCCTTGTCGACGAAGTCGTACATCTCCTTGGTGACGACGTCGGTGGCGTCGCCCAACCGGGTGAACACGCCGAGATCCTCGAGCAGCGGCGGGATCAGCTGCCCGTAGCCCGCGGCCTCGACGACATCGGCGAACACCGTGTTGAATCGGCGCCATCGAGCGCTCTCCGGTGGCAGGATGTCGCGCATCCCTGGAGAGGTCTGGAACGTGGGCACGGCCGGTCAGGCTACCGGCGTGGTGCCACCGCGGGATCAGGGTTTCGGGTGGAACGCGGTGGCGATCGCAGCGGCGGCCTCGTACTCGTCGTCGATCATCGACCGGGTTCGCTGAGCTCCCGGAACCAACCGGTATGCGTCGTAGACCGACTCGATCGACTTGATCGTGCGGATCACGGACTCGAGGTGGGCTGCGTCCGCCAACTCGAACTGGAACTGCATCTTGGCGACGCGGTCGTCGCCGGTGACGCTCTGCGACGAGACGATGTTGACGTGATGATCGGCGAGGGCGTTCGCGACATCGCGGAGCAGGCGCGACCGATCGAGCGCGACCACCTCGACTGCGGATACGAACGTGGAACCGCGCTGTTCTTCGCCGTCCCACTCGACCTCGATCATGCGCGTCGGCTGTTCCACCATCAGCGAATCCGCGTTCGCGCAGTCGGCCCGGTGCACGCTCACGCCGCGCCCCTTGGTGACGAAGCCGATGATCGTGTCGCCCGGCATGGGCGTGCAGCAGTTGGCGAGCCTGACCAGCATGTCGTCGAGCCCTTCGACGTGCACGCCGACCCTGCCGACCTCGCCCGCCCGCCGCTCGCGACGCGGTGTCTCGACCGTCGCCGGGAGCTGTTCGGGCTCGTCGCCACCTCGGAACCCTCGACCGACACGGTGCGCCACGCTTCGCGCGGACACGTGATGCTCGCCGACCGCCGCCAACATCGCGTCGAGGTCGACGTAGCTCAGCTCGGCGATGACGGACTCGATCTGGTGCGACTTCCAGATCCGCTGGACCGGCAGACCCTCACGACGGAGTTCCTCGGTGAGATCGTCGCGGCCGGCCTCGATCATGTCGAGGCGCCGTTCGCGGCTGAACCACTGGCGGATCTTGTTGCGCGCCCTGGGCGAGACGACGAAGGCGAGCCAGTCCTGGGAGGGGCCGGCGGTCTCGACCTTGGAGGTGAAGATCTCGACGTTGTCGCCGCTCTGTAGGACATGATCGAGCGACACGAGGCGGCCGTTGACCTTGGAGCCGATGCAGGAGTGGCCGACCTCGGTGTGCACGGCATAGGCGAAGTCGACCGTGGTCGCCCCGACCGGCAGCGTGACGACCCGACCCTTGGGCGTGAACACGAACACCTCGTCCTGTTCGAGGTCGGTCTTCAGGCTCTGCAAGAACTGAGCTGGATCGCTGATGTCTTCCTGCCAGTCGATGATGCGCTTCAGCCAGTCGATGTCGTCGCGCCCATCTGAATCTTTGTAGGCCCAGTGTGCAGCGACTCCCCACTCGGCGCGGCGATGCATCTCGGTCGTGCGGATCTGGACCTCGATCGGCTTTCCCGCCGGCCCGATGACCGTCGTGTGCAAGCTCTGGTAGAGGTTGAACTTGGGCATCGCGATGTAGTCCTTGAAGCGGCCGACCACCGGGCGCCAGCGGCCGTGGATGCAGCCGAGAGCGGCGTAGCAATCCTTCATCGTCGGGACGATCACCCGTACGGCGATCAGATCGAAGATGTCGTCGAACTCGCGGCCCTTGACGACCATCTTCTCGTAGATGCTCCAGAGATGCTTCCCGCGGCCGGTGACCTCGGCCTTGATCCCCAACTCGTCGAGCTGGGACCGAACATCTGACAGCGCCCTCGCGAGGTACACCTCGCGCTCGGGCGTGCGGCTGCTCACGAGATGGTCGAGTTCGGCGTAGCGCTTCGGGTGCAGCGACGCGAACGACAGGTCTTCGAGCTGCTGCCTCATCTCCTGCATCCCGAGCCGGTGAGCGAGCGGTGCGTAGATGTCGAGTGTCTCCTGCGCGATGCGTTGCTGCTTCTCCATCGGCATCGCCGCGATCGTGCGCATGTTGTGCAGGCGGTCGGCGAGCTTGATCACGAGCACCCGCAGGTCGCGCGCCATTGCGACGAGCATCTTGCGCATCGTCGCCGCCTGTTGCTCCTCACGCGAGTCGAAGCGGATGCGCTCGAGCTTGGTCACCCCGTCGACGATCTCGGCCACCTCGGTACCGAAGTCGCGATCGACGTCGGCGACAGTGATCTCGGTGTCCTCGACGGCGTCGTGGAGCAGCGCCGCGGTCACCGACACCTCGTCGAGGCCGATGTCGGCAACGATCTGGGCGACGGCGAGCGGATGGTTGATGTAGCTCTCACCGCTCGAACGACGCTGCGACCTGTGCGCCTCGGCGGCGACGCGGTAGGCCCGGTTGATGGTGGAGATCGGAGCCTTGGGATGCCGCCGCCGGTAGGCCTCGAGCAATGGTGCGAGTTCGGTGGAAGTGGACGCGATCTGCTCCCGCCGCCACGGAAGCACCCGGTCGACCGTGCCCATCCTCAGTACCGGAGCAGCGCCTCGACGTTGCGATCCCCCAGGCGTGCCCGGCCGCCCAGCTCGGTGAGTTCGAGCACGAATCCGAGGCCGATGATCTCGCCTCCGAGCGTCTCGATCAGGCGGGACGTCGCGGCGGCGGTGCCGCCGGTGGCCAGCACGTCGTCGATCACGAGGATCCGTTCGCCCGGATGGATCGCGTCGCGGTGGATCTCGAGTTTGTCGGAGCCGTACTCGAGGTCGTACTCCTCGCGCACCACCGCCCAGGGAAGCTTGCCGGCCTTACGAACCGGTACGAAGGCGGCGCCGAGTTGATACGCCACCGCAGCCCCGAAGATGAAGCCCCTCGACTCGATGCCGACCACACGGGCGACCGAATCGGTGTCGAATCGACCGACCAGTTCGTCGATCGAACGGGTCAGCGCCGGACCGTCGCCGACGAGCGGGGTGATGTCGCGGAAGGTGACGCCGACCTCGGGATAGTCGGCGATGTCTCGGATGTAGCTCCGCAGTGGGGCGGCATCGACTTCCATGCACCGAGGCTACCGCCGAGCACGAGCTTGGATCGCGATGCGCGCACGCATCGCCGGCGGGTCAGCGACGCTTCTTCTTGCGCGGCCGCGCGGGGTGCGTGAGGAGGCGCTCGGCGGGCTGGACGACCGCGGCGGTCAGCTCGTCGTCGTCGTGCGAATCGCCCTCGGCCTGGGCCGACTCGGGCGCTTGCACGCGTCCCGTGACACCTGCGCCGATCACGACCGCGCGGAGGTCCTCGCCGACGAGACGGTCACGCCGTGACTCGCGTCGACCGGTTCCCATCTTGAGCCACGCGAGCAGCGGCGTGGCGACGAAGATCGACGAATAGATGCCCGAGATCATGCCGACGAGCAGCGCGAGCGCGAACTCGCGCAGCGTCGCCGCCCCGAGCAGTCCGGCGCCGATCAGCAACAGCGAGATGACGGGCAGGACCGACGAGATACTCGTGTTGATCGACCGCATCAACACCTGGTTCATCGAGATGTTGACGATGTCCTCGTAGCGCATCCTGACGCCCGCGTACTTGCCCTCGTTCTCCTTGACGCGGTCGAACACGACGATCGTGTCGTACAGCGAATAGCCGAGGATCGTGAGGAAGGCGATCACGGTCGCGGGGGTCACCTCGAACTGGAACACCGAGTACACCCCCACGGTCACGAGCAGGTCGTGTCCCATCGCGACCAGTGCGGCGAGCGCCATCCGCCATTCGAAGCGGATCGAGATGAACAGCGCGACGACCACCAGGAAGATCACGAGCGCGCGGATCATCTTCTCGGTGATCTCCGCACCCCAGGTGGAACTGGTGAACGAGAAGCTGACATCGGCGACGTCGACACCGGCGGCGTCCGCGAAATCCTGGGTCAGATCGGCGATCGTCTCGCTGGGCAGCACCTCGACCTGCACGGTGACGACGTCGGTGGCGTCGGATGTGCGGCGCTGGATCTTCGCACCGGTCGTGGAGACGCCGTTCTCGGAGAGCACGTCGGTTGCCTCGTCGACACCGAACGTCTCGCTGGCGGGAACGTCCCAAGCGACGCCTCCCTCGAAATCGAGACCGAGGTTGAGGCCGCGGGTCGAGAGCGAGCCCACCGTGATGACGATCACCGCCACAGCGATCATCTGGCCGTACCGGCGGGCACCGTAGAAGTCGATCGCCGTCTGACCGCGGAACAGACGTCCCCGACCCGACGATGCGATCTGGTCGCCGCGGCTCATGTGGTGGCCACCTCGAGCCCGAACACTCGCTTGTCGACCATCAGTTTGCTGCGCGCCAGGAGGATGACCGCCGGTCGCGTGTAGAAGAAGCAGACGAACAGATCGCACAGTGTGGTGATGCCGAGGTAGAGGGCGAATCCGCGAACGGATCCGACGCTCAGCCAGAACAGGATCCCGGCGCCGATTATCGACACGAGATCGGCCGACCAGATCGTCCGCCAGGTCATCTTGAAGCTCCGTGGCGCCGCATTCTTGAGTGTGCGACCGTTTCGCAGTTCGTCCTTCATCCGCTCGAAGAACACGACATAGCTGTCGACGGTGACGCCGACGGCGACGATGATGCCTGTGACCCCTGCGAGGCTCAGGGCGTAGTTCGTCCAGCCGGAGATGAACGATGCGGCGCTGAACACCGCCATCCCCCAGACGATGAGGCCACCGATGATGATCAGCGCGAGCCATCGGTAGTAGAAGACGAGGAAAGCGAGTACGAGCGCGACGCCGATCAGGCCCGCGATGATCGCCGCGTTGAGTGAATCGGCACCGGCCGACGCCGACACCGTGCGGGCCTCCTGTGCCTCGACCTCGACCGGGAACGCACCACGGTTGAGGACCGACGCGAGGCTGTCCGCCTCGCTGCGGGTGAAGCTGCCGGAGATCGCGACACCGTCGGTGAAGTTCGTCTGATTGACCTGCGGAGACGACTGGATCACACCGTCGAGCACGATCGCGATCTGGCCGCGCACACCGGGCTGGGTCGAGGGGCAGCTCGGCGTCGTGTTGTAGCACTGTGCCGCGAGATTGTTCCAGACCGCCTGGCCGTCGCCTCGCAGGCCGACCGACACGCCCCACCCGGTGTGGGCGGTGGTCTCGGCGCTCCCCCTGGAGAACACCTCACCCGTTCCCTGCGCGGGTCCGACGCAGAGTGCGTTGCCGTCGCGGGTCGGGAGCAGTTCGGCACCCGGGGTCGAAGGGGTCACCGGCGCCGGATCGTCGGGAGCGGGGATCGAATCGTTGGGCTCCGGAGCGCCACGACGGAATCCCGTGGCCCCCGAATTGGTCGCCCCCGGATCGGTCGGGGTGGGCGTGAGGCCCTCGGCGGGAGCACAGTCGCTGAAGTTGAGCACCGGACGTAGCTCGACGACACCCGACACGTCGACCGCGTCGAGCGCCTCTCGCTGATCCCTCACGCCGGGGAGGTCGACGACGATCGTCTCACCCTGCACGCGGACGTCGGGTTCGGCGATGCCTCTGCGTTCGAGCTCGTCGCGGATGAGATCGCGGATCACGAGCAGGTCCTCGGAGCTGGCGTCCTCGGTCGGCGCCAGGATGACCGACACGCCGCCCTGGAGATCGAGGCCGAGCACCGGAGTGTTGTCGGTGGCGACGTTGTAGACGAGCGCGGCGACCACGACCAGGATGGTCCCGACGAGCGAGATCCAGAGGCGGCGATGCATCAGCGGCGGCTCAGTCGACGCTGCCGTCGGGATCTGCGTCGGGATCTGCGTCGACCTCGGGCGTTTCGACCTCGGCGTCATCTTCGGCTTCGGCGTCATCTTCGGCTTCGGCGCCGTCGGGTTTGGCGCCGTCCCCTTCATCGGCACGGCCCTGAATCGCGGCGCGGGCGATCCGGATCTGGACGTCGTCGTCGATCTCGAGCCAGAACCGTGTCTCGCCGTCCTCACCGGTGATCTTTCCGACGATCCCGGAGGTGGTGACGACCTCGTCACCGATGGAGATCGAACGCTGAAGTTGCGCCTGCTCCTTCACCCGCCGACGCTGCGGCCGGATCATGAAGAAGTACATGGCAAATGGGATCAGCAGCAGGATGCCGAAGGAGAGGAAGCCCCCGCCGCCGCCTCCTCCGCCGGACCCCAGGATCGTCGCAAGTGTCTCGGTCATAACGGCGAGCGATCCTACCGCTGAGTTCTGTCGGAATGGGCTCGCGCGTCGACGTCTCTCGAAACGTCAGCCCCAGATGGCGAGAATCTCGCGCCGCAGCCGGTCGAACGACGAGGCTTCGATCGCGTCGCGCATCCGGCCCATCAGGTCGATCGTCCACGCGACGTTGTGCAGCGAGAGGAGGCGCGATGCGGTCGGTTCACCCACCTGGAGGAGGTGGCGGATGTAGCCGCGGCTGTGGCGTGCGCACACGTCGCACGGACAGTCGGCGTCCAGTGGTTCGTCGAGTTCGGCGTTGCGTGCCGCCTTGGCCTGGAAGCGGCCGGTCGAGGTGAGCGCCGTCCCGTGCCTACCGAGCCGGGTCTGCATCACGCAGTCGAACTGGTCGACTCCGAGCGCGACCGCCTCGATCAACGACACCGGGTCACCAACACCCATCAGATACCTCGGTCGGTCGTCGGGGAGCTGTTCGATGCACGCGGCCAGTGCGGGGAGCATCTCTTCACGTGACTCACCGACCGAGAGCCCGCCGATGCCGTATCCGTCGAATCCGATCTCGACCGTGCGCTGTGCGCTCTCCCGGCGCATCACCTCACTCGTGCCGCCCTGGACGATTCCGAACAAGGCCTGGTCGATCCGCCGATGGGCGCCCTTGGCTCGTTCTGCCCACGCCGCGGTGCGCTCGACCGCGAGACGGATCTCGTCGGCGGGGCTCGGGAGCGGGGGGCACACGTCGAGCACCATCTGGATGTCGGCGCCGATGCGCTGCTGTACGTCGACCGCGGTCTCGGGGTCGAAGCGGTGGGTCGACCCGTCGTAGGTGCTCTTGAACGTGACGCCGTCGTCGTCGATCTCCGGGGAGAGCGAAAAGACCTGGAAGCCACCCGAGTCGGTGAGCGTGAGGCCGTGCCATCCGGAGAACTTGCCGAGCCCGCCGAACCGTTCGATCAGTTCTGCGCCGGGCCGGAGCATCAGGTGGTAGGTGTTGCCGAGCACGATCTGGGCGCCGACCATCTCGTAGTCCGCCGCGCTGAGGTGCTTGATCGCGCCGCGGGTGCCGACCGGCATGAAGAGCGGGGTCGTGTACGAGCCGTTCGCCGACGTGGCGGTACCCGCCCGGGCAGCGCCGTCGGTCGCCTCGACCTCGAATGTGACCGGATGCACGGCCGCGAGGCTAGCGATCAGCGTCGGAAGCGAGCGGTTGCCCTCCGGGCGGCCGGATACCTCTGAGAAATCCACGTCCCGGTAACTCTGTGAGACCCCCTACGTATGGTGGCCGGTACTGGCTCCCCCTTCGTTTGAACTTGTCGAGTGAAGGGTTGATGATGATGAAGTCCTG
>CBDUYD010000093.1:0-11428 GCA_965371355.1 uncultured Ilumatobacteraceae bacterium | reverse complement strand
CGACCTTCGGGTTATGAGCCCGACGAGCTACCGAACTGCTCCACCCCGCGGCGAAGTAGAGACTGAACGCTAGTCCGGTCGTTGACACTTCACAACCAACTGCCGAAGGCATCTGTGCGCCTGCGTCGCCGCTGATCACCCGGGGTGCCCGTACGATGATCGCGAGGAGGGTCAATGGTCGAACGCAGCGGGTGGGTGGAGATCACCGACGAGGACCCCGAACATTCCACTCGGTACATCGAACGATTTCGGGCGATGGATGCCGCGGGCAAGGACCTCGCCGGGGAGGCCCGACTGGTCGACGCGATAGCACCGAGACGGGCCAGGATCCTCGACGCGGGCTGCGGTCCGGGACGGCTCGGCGGGTTCCTCCACGCGCTCGGACACGACGTGGTCGGTGTCGACGTCGATCCCGTGCTCATCGCCGCGGCGGAGCAGGATCACCCCGGACCCGTTTGGCTCGTCGCTGATCTCGCCGAACTCGATCTCGCTCAGCGTGATCCTGACGAGTTCGGTTCGCCCGTCTCGACCTTCGACGTGATCGTCTCGGCCGGCAACGTGATGACCTTTCTCGCTCCCAGTACCCGCCGGGAGGTGCTCAGACGGCTCGGTACGCACCTCGCCGTCGGCGGGCGTGCCGTCATCGGGTTCGGTGCGGGGCGCGGGTACGAGTTCGACGAGTTCTTCAACGACATCGAGGCAGCCGGGCTGGTCGTCGAGTTTCGGATGGCGACCTGGGATCTCCGGCCGTTCGATGGCGACTCCGACTTCCTGGTAGTGGTCCTCGGCCGGCCCGACCGGTCCAGCTGAACCCGACCAGAGACCGAGGCAAGCGCCGCGTCGATCTCAGTCGACCGACACGAGCGATCGCACGGTGACCGGCTCGGCGAAACCCTTCACCATCCGACGACCCGCTGGCTCGAACATGCAACCCTCCGCCGCCTCGGCGAGCTCCTCGGTCACCAGCAGCTCCTGGGGAACCGCCTCGTCGACGAGCCGCGCCGCAAGATTGACGACGACTCCGTAGTAGTCGCCACCGCGCGGCAGCACGTTGCCGAACGCGAGGCCACCGCGCGGCAGCACGGTGCCGCCCGGCGACGCGAAACCTTCCATCAGAGCGGTCCCCGCCCGACACGCCGCCGCAGCGTCGTCGGCGACGAACATCACCTCGTCACCGATCGTCTTCACCACTTGCGCGCCGACCGCGGTGGCGAGGTCGTGCGCGCGGCCCTCGAAGTCGCGGATGAACGCGCCGAGTTCGGAAGGCTCGAGGTCGAACGACAGCTCGGTGAACCCGACGAGATCGACGAACCCGATCGCGTAGCGGTACTGGAACCGTTCGGTGTAGTCGACCGTCGTGCGTCGCGTCCGTTCGATCGACTGCATGACGAGCCGCCGATACACCGGGTCGAGGGCGGCCCCGAACCCGTCGAGCAACCCGACTGCGTCGTGGACGCGCTGGGCGAGTTCCAACTCGCTCCTCCCCTCCAGCAGATGTGGCGACTCCACGTCGGCGAGGAACAGCGAGACCGAGGCGTCGGCAATGCGGCCGAATGATGATCCGATCGTGCGGATGAGCGAGACGGACTCCTCGGCCGAAAAGAGCGTCCCGAGGCGAGCGAGAAACAACAACACTGCGAGTTCGTCGAGCGTGTAGCCAACCTCGCCGTCCGGCGATCCCTGGATCGGTCGGAATCCGAGCGCTAGTGCGATTGCGTCGAACCACTCCGGATCGAGATCGGTCTTCTCGAGCGCTTCCGCCCGGGTCAGGCGTTCGCCCGGAACCAGTCGCCGGTCGCCCATCATCGAACCAAGCCCGTCACATCCGAGCGCCACCGACATCGCGTCCAGCGAGAAGCCCTGCTCCGAGAGCCAGCGCAGAAGCTCGAGCCGACCGACCGTCTGATCATCGCGAGGGTCGTAGAGACCGGCCGCCTCCAGCTCGGCATCGGAGGGGATCTCCGAGGGCACCGAACCGGATGGCATGTGCGCAGGCTACGACAGGTACCTTTCATCGGTGAGCCGTACTGGGACGGAGCTGTCCCCAGCCGCCGATCGCAACGAACTCGCCCGCGGGCTCACCGGCGCCGCCATCGCGGTGTGCGCATGGTCGACGGGCACGGTCATCGCCAAGCACATCAGCATGGGCGGCCTGGCGATCGGCGCCTACCGATTCTGGATCTTCTCCTTCGGGATCATCATCTGGATGGAGCTGCGAGGGACGCCGATGCGCTGGCCGGCGATGCGCGACTCGCTGTGGGGCGGAATCGCACTCGGGGCCGACATCGCGTTCTTCTTCTCGGCCGTGAAACTCACCAGCGTCGTCAACGCGACGATCATCGGCTCTCTGCAACCCGTCATCGTCGGTGTGGTCGCCACCCGATTCTTCGACGAGCGGATCCGGCCCCGCGACGCTCTCTGGTCACTCGTCGCGATCGCGGGCGCGATCGTCGTCGTGTCAACGGGTGCCGGTGAAGCCGAGGGGAGCTGGCGCGGCAACCTGCTCGCGGTGGGCGCGATGCTCGCGTGGAGCGGCTATTTCATCGCGTCGAAGCGCTCGAAGGAGAAGATGACCTCGACCGAATTCACCGCCGGCACCGCCGTGTGGACCGCGCTCATCTGCACTCCACTGGCACTGCTCTTCGGCCAGAGTCTGGCGATCCCGTCCGCCACCAACTGGTTCTGGCTGATGGCGATGGTGATCGGCTCGGGGATCGTCGGCCATGCGTTGATGAACTGGTCGCTCGTACGCATCCCGTTGTGGGTGGGGTCGACCTTCACGCTGCTGATCCCGGTGTTCGCGGCGATCCTCGCCTGGCTCTTCCTCGGCGAGCCGCTCCAGCCGGCACAGGTCGCCGCGATGGCGGTCGTGATCGGCGCGCTGGCCGCGATCGTCTACGACCAACGCCAACGATCGGTCGCCGAGATCGCCGCCGAAGAGGTCGTGTCCTGACGTCCTGACGTCCTGACCTTCACCGCCGGTCGCCGTTCGGGGATCTGGGTGAGCGCAAACCGCGTCGTAGCACGTAATCGCTCACACAGAATCGGGAGTGGGCGTCCGCGGCCGTTCGGCGTGAGCACAAACCGTCTTGTGGCAAGTAGTCGCTCACACAGAGTTCTGAGGTGGGCGGTGTCGGTGTGGCCGGTTCGGCGCGATGCTCGTCGGGTACGGTCGGCGGCGAGGGATCGATCGACAGCCATGGGATTTTTCAGGAAACGCAACGACGACGAACAGATCGCGGTGCTGCGCGCCGAGGTGCGGGAGATACACGAACAGCTCGACCGGGCCGATCGGTCGAAAGCCGAGCTCGAATCGCAGGTCGATGAACTCGGCCATCGGATCAGCGACCGGATCGAGAGACCGATCGAGCGCCCGATCACCTCGACGCCCGCTCCTCCCCCTCCCCCGCCGCTCGAGCCGCCCGTCACCCCCTCGCGCATCGAGCGCATCGAGGAGCAGCTCGGCGAGATCGCGGCGACCAGCGCCAAGCTCGACGAGCGGGTTACCAACGTCTCGACCGAGCTGGCCAACCAGCTGACCGAGCTGAGCACCGACATCGACTATGTCGCACAGGGCATGCCGACCGGTTCGGGTGCGTCACCGCCCGATCCGGAGCTGATCGAGGCGAGGCTCCAGCAACGCCTCGACGAGGAGATCGACGCCAGGCTCGGCATCGAACTCGACGACGTCCGCGACAGCGCCGAACGGCTCGCGCTCGAACAGGCGCGCTACGAGATCCAGTTCCGCAAGGATCTCGCCGATTTGGCCGAGCGGATCCGTCGGCCCGGCGCCAGCTGATCCAACCCTCTGGAGACCCGGTCAGCCGCCGCTGAGGATGTCGACCGCTTCGGAGACGAGCACACTCGCCTCGTCGACCTTGGCCTGATATGCACCGAGGTCGCCGGCCAACAGTGCCTCGTCGGCCTCGATCAGCAGCTGGTCGGCCAGTTGCAGCATCGATGCGACGTCGGTCGGCATCACCTCGACATCGGGCGGTATGACATCGGTCTCGTCGTCGGGGTCGGTCGAGCCCGAGTCGGCTTCGTCGCCAGCGGCGTCGTCGGTGTCGTCGGACCCGTCACCGGTCGGCTCGGCCGCCTGATCGACACGATCGCCGACATCACCCTCGTAGCCGGGGAACAGGACGGCCAGCGCCTCGCCGATCGTCGATGCCAGCACCGATCGATCGTCATACGACACGATTACCGACCGGAACTCGGTCACTGCGGTGACATCACCGGAGTTCTGGGCGACCGAGACGTAGTACGGCCGCACGTAGATCAGACCGTCGGAGACCGGGATCAGCTGGAGGTCGCCGAACCTCACCTGGGTGCCACCGTCCTCGACGTTGTCGAGCGAGATACGCCGCGAGATCGCCTCGGTCGACTCGGCGTTGCTGGCGACGCGCAGCGGACCGTCGGGCAGCTCACCGTTGTCGTCCTGGACGATATAGGTCGTCAGCTCGCCGTAGGTCTCGGGATCGCTCGACGCGGTCATGTACGACTGGAGCTGGGTGCGTTCGTCGCCTGTCGAGAACGGCACGAACGGTCGCAGCATCACGAACTCCTCGACCGATTCGTCGCTCTCGGCAACACCGTCTCCGTTGCTCGTGTCGAAGAGCGTGTAGTAGGGAACGAAGCGGGGCGCATCGGACTCGGTGGCGAACGTCTGGCTGGCGGCGGTACTCGTGCCACCGGTCTGCGACGATGGCACCGATTCGTCGCGCTGTTGGGTCGGACGCACGCTCGGGGCCTGGGCGACCGACCACGCATTGCCGTCGCGCTGGAAGAACAGCGCCGCATCGATGCGATAGGTCGAGTAGACCGCTGTCTGGATACGGAACAGATCCTCCGGGTAGCGGAGGTGCTCGCGCAGGCCCTCTGGCATCTCCGTCAGTGGCGAGAACAACTTGGGGAACGCGCTCCGCCACGCACGCAGGATCGGATCTTCGTCATCGATCACATAGAAGTCGACCTCGCCGGTATAGGCGTCGACCACAGCCTTCACGCTGTTGCGGACATAGTTGTCGTTGTCGCCGAGCCCCGAGCGCGGTGAGCGCTGAACATCACCGATGCGCTGGCCGTACGGATAGCGGGTAGTCGTGGTGTAGGCGTCGACGATCCACACGACCCGACCATCGAGCTCGACCGGATACGGGTCGGCGTCGTAGGACAGGAACGGTGCAAGTTTCTCGAGGCGATCGTTGACACCGCGCACCCACAGCATCTGTGAGTCGTTGTTGATCGCGCCGGATCCGAGCACGTTGTAGTCGAGGAACGCAAGCGCGAACGCTGCCCGCCGAGCGAACGAACTCATCTCGACTCCGTTCTCGCCCTCGTAGATGTGCGGCTGGCCACACTCGCGCTCGGACGAATCCGAGCGGGCGATCGCGTAACCGTGCAGCGTCGGGCTGAAGTACAGCTCGGGACGATCGAGTTCGACCGTGCGGTAGTCGGGCCGCGCGTTCTCGAGCACCCGGCTGGTGGGCGCCATGATCAGTCCGCAACCCCGCGTGTTGATCAGATGGAGTCCCTGCCAACTCCGGTTCGTCACACCGCTCAGCTGCAGTTCGCGCGCGGCGACGAGCACCTGCTCGACGTCACCTCCGTCGCCGTCGAGGTCGTAGCGGTCGACGTCGAGGTCGTCGATCGTGAGGCCGGCGACCTCGCCACGATCGACCAGGAACCGGGTCTTCATCTCGGTCGGGTTGAGGAGTCGGGCATTGGTCAGTGGCTGGATGTTCGCCTCGACCTCGGATGCGGTGAGCGTTCCGAAATCGACGGTGCGCACGTCGATGCCGGTGAGGCCGAGCGCCATCCGCGTCGCGTCGACGTTGCGCGTGATGTAGGGCTGCTCCTTGGATTCCTGGTTCGGATTGACGACGAGCGACTGCACGAGCGCGGGGTAGATCACCCCGCCGACGATCGACACGACGAGCCACAGTCCGGAGGCGATCAGCGGGAGCCGCCAGGATCCGGTCTTGATCACCGAGAGGAACAGGCCGGCGGTGAGCAACGCGACGAGGATCAGCAGCATGATCGCCGGTAACTGCGCATTCACCACGGCGTACGTCGCACCCTCCACGATCCCACGGTTGCTGTTTGTGAGTTCATAGCGGTCGAGCCAGTAGTCGCCGGCCTTGAGCACCGCCAGCACGGCGAGCAGCACCGCGATGTGGGACTTCGTCGCGTGGCGGATCACCGGTACCGGCGACACGAACACGACGCCGCCGTTCAGGATGTGGGCGGCGGCGGTGAGGAGCAGGACGAGGATCAGCGCGACGAACAGCCAGTCGAGGAGGAACGACAGGAACGGCAACTGGAACACGTAGAAACCGACGTCGGCGCCGAACTGCTCGTCGGAGACGCCGAACTCCTTGGCATTGCGGAACAGCACCCAATCCTGCCACCGCGACTGCGCCGGGAGCGCCAGGAGGATAGCCAAGACGAGTGCCACGATGTAGCGCAGAAGCCGCAGACGCTGGCCGAACACCTCGTGGAAACGTTCGACGTAGGGATGCACGTTGGCCGGGAATGTCGACGGAGCGGCCCGATCGGCGACGAACAGGTTGACGATCGCCAACACGGCGAAGATGACGAAGAAGATGATGAACAGCGTCACCTTGGCGCCGAGCACACCCCAGAACATGTCTTCTCTACCGAGCGACTGGTGCCAGAGATAGTTGACGTAGAAGCGTGCGAGGGCCCGACCGAAGACCAGAACGAAGAGGAAGAGCGCGCCGAGCGTGATGAGAACAGCGCGACCGCTGACCCTGCGACGCCGTCGCCCGTTCGAGATGTCGGTTGCAGGCGGCATTCAGCGCCGAGATTACCGCCCAGACCGCAGTAAGAGGCATCGGCAGCCCGGATGTGCCGGTGCGAAGAGGTGCCCCGTCGGAAACTCGTCGCCCGCCGGCACCGGACCGGCGAGCCCGTTGTCGTCGCAATCGGGGCACGCCGGGTGCTCGCCGTCGACCGTCCACACGAGCCGTGTCGCAGCCTCGACCGCCTCGAACGCGCCCCGTCCGAACGCCATCCGGACGACGTCGTCGAGGTGCTCGTCGATGTGGCGGGTCTTCCACTCGCGGTAAACCGAGCGCGCTCGCCTCGACACGACCGCGTTGTCGCCGTCACCCTCGGCGACGCAACGATCGAGCCGCTCGCGCAATGGGAGGACGAGCCACTCCTCGATCACCTCGACCGCCGCATCGCGGGCCGATTCGCCGGGCTTCTTGCGCAGCTTCTTGACGTCCCCGCCGGTGATCGCCCGCGCACCGGCGTTCGCCGCCAGGAGTAGATCGTCGGCGATCGCGTCGCCATATCGGGCGACGTGATCGCCCGAGGAGGGGAGCACAGCGTCGATGTCGTTGACGGGACCACTACGGCGGAGCGCGTCGAGCACCTCGTTCTGCTCGTCAGCGAGGGCCCGCTTGAGCTTCTTCCCGCTCGCCACGATGATCGGCGTGAGATCGGCATCGCGCAGCCGGAACGGCGTGTCCTCGTCGTTCTCGTCGTTCTCGTCGGCGTCGTCTTCGTCGTCGACGACGCTCGCCGACTCGGCGATCTCCGTCTGGACGAGGTCGCCGACGAGCGTGGAGCTGCCCGTCCCGGGTTCGGAATCGTCGGGTTCGGAATCGTCGGCGTTGGAATCGCCGGCTTCGACCCGGTCGCCATCCACTCGATCGTCATCGGTCGCCGCCGCATCGGCGCGCAACCTGGCGAACAGGTCGACGACGACCTCGTCTCGATCGTTCGTCCGCTCGTCCTCGGCCTCGTCAAGCGGTTCGTCGACGGCCTGATCCTCGACCGCCTGATCCTCGACCGCCTCATCGCCGACGGCCTCGTCCCCGACGACCTCGAGCTCGACGACCTGATCCTCGACCGCCTCGAGCTCGACGACCTGATCCTCGACGACCTCGAGCTCGGCGTCGGTCACCGTCGGTTCGGAGGTGTCCGCATCGTCGTCGTCGTCGGAGGCGGAGTCGGCTTCCGCGCCCGCATCTTCGACGGCAGCATCCGAAGGCTCGGCTTCGTCGACTTCGTCGGCTTCGGCGTCGGTATCGCGAGTGTCGGCTCGGGCGACGGGCGGTTGCTCGTTGGCGACCATCACCGGGACGGGTCCGGTCGTCGGCGAGAGGTTGACGTACTCGCTCGGCTCGCCGAGCGGCTCGAGCTCGGCGACCACGTCGACCGCCACGAGACGGGCCCGCTCGAAGGCCTGGGCCAGCCGGTCGCGCCCGTGGATGAGCTGTTCGATCTGCTCGCGGGCCAACTCGCGGCGGCGGGCGAGCTCGCTGAGCACCCGCTCGCGATATGCCCGGGCCTCGTTCACCATCTCGCGGCCCTGCTGCTTGGCCATCTCGATCTCGGATTCAGCGTCGGCCGCGGCATCGGCACGCCGGCGCGCCGCCTCGATGTCGGCCTCCTCGCGCACCCTCGCCGCCTCGTCGCTGGCCTCCATCAGCAGCTGGGCACCGCTGCGCTCGGCGTTGTCGCGGATCTGGTTGGCGCTCTCGCGTGCGGTGGTCAGCACGCGCGTGGTCTCCTCGCCGAGGAGACGCGTCAGGGCAGCATCGTCGAGGTCGACGGCGTTGAGGTCGGGATTCGTCTGCGCGGTGCGCAATTCGCGCTCGAGGAACCGCTCACGTTCCTGGAGGCGACCCAGCTCCGCCGCGACCATCCGCAGGAAGTCGCGGACCTCACCTTGATCGAATCCACGCCGGCCGGTACCGAACGACGCGTCGGCCACCTCTGCCGGCGAGGCAGGGTCCGGACGGGAGAACGACATGGCCATGGCCCAACGCTACGCACCCGAGGGGCCCCGTTGGTGGCAATCAGGAGTCGACCGGAACGAGCGGGTCGCAGCCCAGGTCCTCGAGCGCCTCGAGCGCCTCGTCGAGCGTCGCCACCGGGACTATCTCGACCTCACCGCGGCCGGCGTCGTCCAGCCGCTGCAGGGCCTCGTCGTCCTGGAGCTCCGATTGGCCAGCCGGCACGAGGAAAACGGTGACCCCGTGCTGGTGCACAGCCGAGACCTTCTGCGCGAGCCCGCCGATCGGGCCGACCGATCCATCGAGCGAGATCGTGCCGGTCACCGCGATCTGCTCGCCGCAGGCGAGTTCACCCTCGGTGAGTTCGTCGATCAGCGCCAGGGTGAATGCGAGCCCGGCGGACGGACCCCCGATGCGGTTCGTCTCGATGTCGACCTCGAACGGCAACGTAACCACCCGCGTGTCGAATGGCCGGAACCCGATGATCGTGCGGCCCGACCCGTCGGTGGCATCCGACAACTCGACGGTGACCGTCGCCTCGCCATCGCCCGGACGGTCGATGAGCAGCACCACCGTGTCGCCGGGCTGCTTGCCCTCGAGCACCTCGCCGAGATCTTCCACCGATCCCAGTTCGACGCCGTCCGCCTCGAGGATGCGGTCGGCCGGATCGATCTGCTCGTCGGACGGGAACATCTCCACGCACGATCCGTCGTCGGCCACGATCTTGCACAGGACGTCGCGGACGATCACCTCGCCGGGCGAGATCTCCGCTTCGTAACCCGCTCTGATCAACGCGAGGTACTGCGCCTCCTGCTCGGCGGTGCGCATCGCCTGGAGGTTGATCTCCCTGCGCTGCGTCGGCGTGCGCACACCGTACTTGTCCTCGAACGTGAGGAACTCGACGGCGGGGTCGTCCCGTCCCGCGAACCACGACAACAACGACTGCTTGGGCGCGCTCACGGTGACGAAGAAGAAGTCGCCGTCGGGTTCGTGGCGCTCGACGTCATCGGGCAGATCGCCGAACACCACGCGGTCGTTGACCGACTCGGCCGAGGCCGGAATCTGCGCGTACGGCGTCTCCTGATACTCGTCGACCCGCTCGTTGTAGCGCTCGGCGACGAGCGTGGCCGGCAGCAGCGATCCGATCGAGACCGCAGCGAGCAGGAGCAGGCCGAGACCGGCGAGCGGCCAGGCCCACCAGCCGTTGCGGCGGGCGGGGAGTACGATCTCGGTTGTCGTGTCGATCACTGATTTCACCGTTCACGCCGGATGGATGCTCGGGCTTGCGCTCATCGCGCTCGTGCTCGCCGGCTGGCGCAAGAATGCCAGAGCGGTGCCGCGCGTACCACGCAGCGAGCCGATCATCCGCCGGAAATGGGTACCGATCGGCATCGCCGAGACGACGGTCCCGCTCTACAAGCGGCCCGGACCGATCCGCCGGATATGGGCCGTAGTGGCCGGAACCGGTATCGCGATCGTCATCGGCGCGGCGATGGCGACGACCATCGCGTTCGGCCTCGCGTACGTCGTCACCACGCTGACCGACCTGCTCAAGCAGTGACCGACGCCGAGGCGCCGACCAAGCGCTCGGTAGCCGTCGCCGGCCATCTCGGCGACCACGCGGTAGCCCGAGCCGGACTCGCGAGCTCCGATCCGATCGTGCGGGCGACGGCGCTCGGCGCGTTGGAGCGCCTGCAGGCGTTGACCGACGATGCCCTCGGGGACGCTCTGGCGGATGGCGACCCGGTCGTGCGTCGGCGCGCAGCAGAGCTGGCGGCGGCACATCGGGGTGTCGATCTGACCGGAGCACTCGACGACCCCGACGCGTCCGTCGTCGAGGTCGCTGCGTGGGCATGCGGCGAGCACGAGGACGACAGTCCGCCGATCGTCGATCGTCTGACCTCGCTCGCCGGAGCAGCCGACGACGCCCTCGTTCGCGAGGCCGCTGTCGCGGCGCTCGGCGCCATCGGCAGCGAGCGCGGACTGGCCGCGATCGTCGCGGCGACGACCGACAAGCCGGCGGTGCGGCGGCGCGCCGTGCTCGCGCTCGCACCGTTCGACGGCGCCGACGTCGAAGAGGCGATCGATCGGGCGCTCGACGACCGCGACTGGCAGGTACGTCAAGCGGCCGAAGACCTCCGCCGCGCCGCCCGGTGAACGAATCCGGTCAGACCTGTAGCGATCAGAACTTGTAGCGGTAAATGTTGGTGTCGCGGACGTGGAACCCGAGGCGCAGGTAGAGGCCGTTGGCGGCCTCGCGAGCCGGGCGGCTCGACAGGTTGACGTCCTTCGCATTGCGCTGTTGCGCCTCGACGAGTGCCGCCTCGCTGAGCGCGACACCGACGCCGTGCCCGCGGACGGTCTCGGCGACGACCACGTCCTCGATCCACGCCTTGAGGCCGGTCGGGATGCGATAGAACGCGAGCGTCAGCGAGCCGACGATCTCACCGTCGAGCCTTGCGACGAACAACACCGTCTGGTCATTTCCAACCATCTCGGCGAGCTGGTCGCGGCTCGGCGGTGGCGACGAGGACGAGAGCTGCGGGATGAGCCGCTCGAACGCGGCGACGAGTTCGTCGTCGACCACCTGCGCGATCTCGACGGTCGCATCGGCGACCGTGCCGTCGCCGGACTGCTCGGCGTCGGAGTGCTCGGCG
>CBDUYD010000092.1:0-11452 GCA_965371355.1 uncultured Ilumatobacteraceae bacterium | reverse complement strand
CCGAAGTACCGGACCCGCCACCCCGATGGTGTCGGAATCCTCGAGCCCTCTGTGGCGGTACGCCGGAGGTCGTCGGATTGCGGAGCCGGATGGTCGGGATTGCATCGTAGGAGAACAACAGCGCCGCTCCGGGGGAGAGGTGTTACCCCTCCCCCGGAACGCGGGGGGAATGCTGCCGTCTCGAGATCTCGTGCAAGCCGTGCGCTCGCACGGACGGAGGACTCGATCTCGAACAAGATCACCCGTTCATGCGCGACCCTTCAGCATCAGGTTCCAGTACAGCGCCGGGAGCCCGTACTTCTTGAGGTACCACATGTCGCGACGCGGCTTCAACGTGTTGATCACCGGGATGCTCGGCGTCGGTTCCATCGTGTAGTCGAACTCCGCCAGCAGCATGCTGTGGGTCGACGTCGTGATCGGGCACGACGCGTACCCGCCGTAGTTCTGGGTCGGATCGCCGCCGGCGAGTTGGCGCACGACATTGGCTGCGACGACGGGCGCCTGCTTGCGGATCGCCGCGCCGGTCTTCGAGTTCGGGCTGGAT
Organism: uncultured Ilumatobacteraceae bacterium; assembly: GCA_965371355.1. Taxonomy (GTDB): domain Bacteria; phylum Actinomycetota; class Acidimicrobiia; order Acidimicrobiales; family Ilumatobacteraceae; genus JASJHI01. Next base: position 10,908 of record CBDUYD010000092.1, on the reverse strand, counting down.
CCCGCATCGCCGAGCGAGAACACGTTCGGGTACCTGACATGTTGGAGAGTGTTCTTGTCGATGTCGACATAGCCCGACGGCGCGTCGGTGGCGAGCGGGCTCGACTTCACCCAGTCGGGTGCCGACTGGGGTGGTACGACGTGCATCATGTCGTACGGCAGCGAGAAGCCGTCGCCGCCCTCGTTCATGCTCTTGAACGTGGCCTTCTTGGCGTCGGCGTCGACAGACTCCAGTTCGGCTTCGAAGTGGACGTTGATGCCGTAGTCGGCCACGACCTTGTCGAGTTCGTCCGCGAACACGGGGATCCCGAACATCCGGGGTGTCGGGAGGACGAGATGGACATCGATCTTGTCGAGCACTCCGAGCCGCCGCCACTGATCGCAGGCGAGATAGGCGATCTTCTGCGGCGCGCCCGCACACTTGATCGGACCGCTCGGCATCGTGAACACGGCGGTTCCCGATGTGGTGTTCTTGATGAACTCCCACGTCTTGGGGGCGAGATCCGGGAGGTAGTTGGACGACACACCGTTCAGGCCGAGCGTCTCGGTGAGGCCGGGGATCTTGTCCCAATCCAGCTGGATGCCCGGGCACACGATGAGGACGTCGTAGCCGATCGTCTCGCCGCCGGTGGTGTGTACCGCGTTGTTGTCGGGATCGAAGGAATCGGCGGCGTCCTTGATCCAGGTCACCTTCTTGGGCATCACCGACGACTCGGCCCGCTCGGTCTTGGCGATCGTCGAGCAGCCCGCACCGACCAGGGTCCAGAGCGGTTGGTAGTAGTGCTTGTCGGACGGTTCGATCAGCGCGACGTCATCGACATCTCTGACGAGCCGTGCGGCTACGGAGATGCCGGCCGAGCCACCTCCGACGATGACGACCTTGTGATGAGCGGTAGTAGGCATGTGTTCCCCTCGTGGAGTGGCCGGTGGCGGCCGACCCGATCTGTTGGCTATTGTACGGACATTCGTACCACGATGTCAACCGTGAGAAATGCGCCGCGGCGACCACGAGGATAGTTCGCCTACTTGAGTGCGATCACCAAAGCGATGATCACGGCGATGCCGATGAAAGCGGTCGTCGATGCCCCGATCAAGCGCGCCCCCCCGACATGCACGGGACTGACTCCGGCACGCAGTGGGCCGTGGAGATCGTCGTAGTGCCGTCCCGACCAGATCAGCAGTGCACTCCCGAGCGCGACCTGCATGATTCCGATCGAGCCGAGGGCAGGGTGGAGTGTTGCCGCGTAGCGGCCGAGCAACAGGCCGGCGACCATCATCGAGATGGCGGTACGTTCCCACGCCAGCGACGTGCGTTCGTGCTGCATCATGGGATCGAATACGGTGACGGGCCTCACGAGACGTCCAAGGCGAACAACACGGCCGCGAGGACGGCGACGATCGCCACACCGACCGACATGATCAACGGTAGACGCGACGCGGGGAGGGGTTGTCTCAATCGCATGGCCCGCTCGTTGAGGGCCCACCGCCGATACGCGGTCGCCGACGTGAAGAAGCTCAACGTCAGCAGGCCGATCCCCAGGATCTCTTCGCCGGTGAAGTCGTCGAGGATGGTGACCGCGGCGAGCCCACCCGCGGCGAGCGCGAGGGCGGTTCGGATCCAAGCGAGAAAGGTCCGCTCGTTCGCCAACGTGAACCGGAAGTCGGGATCATCTCCGACCGATCGGGGATCACCGGGGAAGAAGTGCCATCGCTCGGGTGGCTGACCGTTGTCGTCCGGCCGGGGGACCGACTGCGGCGGGTCCCCTTCATCGCCCCCTCTCTCGCCCCCCTTCTCATTGCTGTCCACCGGCGCCACAGTAGCCCCGCCCATCGATCCGGCCCATCGATCGGGCCCATCGATCGGCCCCATCCGATCAAGACGGGTGGGACCGATCGAGGCCGTGGCGCGAACGTCGCTCGGAGCGTCCCGGTGTTCCACGGTCGCGACCGCACGTGCGGGCGTGACAACATGGAACCGTGGACTCGTTGTACAGCAAGATCGTGGTCGGCACAGACGGCTCGGACGCGGCGAACACCGCCCTCCGCCACGCCGGCGAGCTGGCGAGGGCGACCGGGACCGAGGTCATCCACATCGTCATGGCCAGCCGCCGCGTCGAGCGTGCCGAGGTGCTCGACGCGCTCGACCACCTTCCCGAGTCGTGGGATGCCGATCCCGATCTGTACGCCGGCGACAAGTACGTTCTCGCGAAGGCGGACGAGCTGATGAAGCCCTACGGAGTGGCCGTCGAGACGCACCTGGTGAGCGACGCTCCCGCCGACGCGCTGATCGCCATCGCCGAGCGCGAGCGAGCCGAGCTGATCGTCGTCGGCTCGCAGGGCCACGGCGCCGGCGCACGATTGTTCCTGGGCAGCGTGTCGACGAAGGTCGTCCATCACGCCCATGGCAGCTGCTCGGTGCTCGTGGTCAGCTGCGGCGAATGAGACGACCGGCTGCCACAAAGCGCTGATCAGTAGAGGCCGATCATCCGACCCGAGAGCGCGACGACCGAGATCACGAGCACGGGCTTGATCACCCGCTCGCCGCCCTCGACAGCGATGTTGGCGCCCACGAAGCCGCCGATACCCGAGCCTGCCGACAACACGATGGCGGGGCCCCACTCGACCTGGCCGCGGGCGATGAAGATCGTGCAGGCGATGATCGAGACGCCGATCACGACATAGCTCTTGATCAGGTTCGCCGACACGAGATCGTGACCGGCCCTCGCCAACACCATCAGCAGGAGGAGGCCGACCCCGGCCTGGATCGCCCCGGCGTAGAGGCCGACGCCGAAGAACACGACGATCGTCACCCATCTCGGCCAGCGATCCCTGGCCGAACGATCGGAGGTCGGCCACAGGGCGAGAACGAGAATCGGGATCATCAAGAACCCGAACAGCCGCTCGAACGTGTCGTCCGCGAGCTGCGAGACGGCCAGCGAACCGACCAATCCACCCGCCAGCGTCGGCGGAAAGACCTGGACTGCCTCGTTCCACCCCTCGACGCGACGGCGCACGTACCCGCGCGCCGCGGTGCCGGTCTGCACCAGCACCGAGATCCGGTTCGTGCCGTTGGCGGCGAGACCTTCCACTCCCGCCAGCGACAGCAGCGGCACGGTCAGCAACGACCCGCCACCGGCCATCGCGTTCACGACCCCCGCGAAGAGCCCGCCGAAGAAGATCAGCAGCGCGGCACCGGGGGACACCGGGGCACCCTACGACGCCGCCCTTCGCACTGCGCAGCCCGGGCGCGAGAGGGCGATCAGCCGCGGTCGGTGCGGGAGGGCGGTCAATCGGTCGGCGCCATCTGCGAGTGTGCAGGGTCACATCGGTGTACTGCACGTTCGGCGGAGATCACGGCATCGATCTCCACCGCCCCGACGGCGAATGTCGCATCACCCCGCGCGCGCGGGACGGCGAACACGATTCCCGCCAGCCGTCCCTTGCCGTCGTAGATGCCCGCGCCGCTGTCGCCACCGGCGATCGCCGCGTCGACCTCGTAGCCGGCGCGCTCGCTGCGGGTCGTCCGCCGTACGTCGTCGACCTCCATCGACACCCGACGTTCGACCTCGGCATCGACGGTGCCCGAACTCGCTCCGCCGATGATCCGCACCCGGTCGCCCGCATCGAGCTCGACGAGCTCGATCGGCTTCGCGTCGACCCCTGGAAGGTCGACTCCTGGAATCTCGAGCACCGCCAGGTCGCGCGAATGGTCGAGGACCACGACGGTCGCCACCAGCTGATCGGACGTCTCCCACGTGACGTCGGGTATCTCCACAAGGACATCGCTCGCGCCGACCACGACGTGGGCCGCGGTCAGGACCGTGCCCTCGTCGACCATCACGCCGGAGCCCGTCGTGTGCGAGGCATCGCCACAGGCGGTCGCGCGGATCGTCACCGCCCGGTCCTCGGGGCCGGTGACGTCCCGACCTTGCGCGCACCCGGCGAACGCCACGATGCCGACGACGATGCCTGCGATGAGAGTTGGCGCTGTACGTCCCGCCGGAGGTCTCATCGCTGCGACATCGCGGCGATCGCCGCCATCGTCGACTCGAAGCGCCGGAGCACCGAATAGCGGCGATCGCCTACCCGCCATTCGCTGATGACGAGGTTGTTCGACACCCGTTCGACGGTTGTCGCCGCCGGAAGTCGTTCGATCGGTGGTTTGGCGACCTGACGAATCCTCCCGCCGTTCATCGACACGAGCCCCCGGTCGGTGACTGCGAGCACGCGGTAGTCGGTCGCCGCTGTGGCGGCGACGGCGACCCCGGCGAGCGCGATCGCGACGCTCGTCGGCGCTCCGAAGCCCGACAGGAGTGCGATCGCACCGACGACGAGCCCGGCAGCGATCGCGAACGGCAGCACGATGGCACGGCGGCGCCACATGTAGGCGACGTCGTGTAGTTCCTCGTCGGGTTCGAGTAGTCGCCGCACCGACGACCAGAGAATTGCTCGCCGCACCTACGTACCCGTCCGCCGCGCGCCGCCGCCACGAACCCGGGGATCGGGCCGGGCGGACGGAGCGCGAGAACTACGGGGGCGGGACGGTGACCGGGTGATCAGATCTCGGTCTGCTGGACGAGGTACGACTTCTCGGCGAGGCCGTGCCACTCGGCAACGCTGTCGCGATACTCGCGCCACGGTCCGAGGATCTCGGCGAACTTGGCGTTGCCGGCGGCGACGTCGTCGAGCACGTTCTCGGTCTCCTCCTTGAACGCCGACATGATCTCGGGGCTGAACTCGCGGATCTCGGCGAACTCCTTGACCGTCTGGAGATCGACCGGGTTGAGCACGTCGTACTTGGCGATGGTGCGCATGTTGGTGTGCGCGGCGGCGTTCTCGATCGCGGCCTGATACTCCGCCGGCAGATCGTTCCAGAGTTCGAGCGGGAACTCGACCTCGAGAGCGGTTCCCGGCTCCCACCAACCGGGGTAGTAGTAGAAGAGCTGTCCCTCGAACCCGTCGAGCCCGAGGATCAGGTCGTCGGTCGGGCCGACGAACTCGGCGGCGTCGATCGCACCGGTCTCGATCGCCGGGAGGATCTCACCACCGGCGATCGAGATCTGCTCGCCGCCGAGATTCGTGAGCACGGTGCCGGCCATCCCCGGGATCCTCATCTTCAGGCCCTGGAGGTCGCCGACGGTGTTGATCTCCTTGGAGAACCAGCCTCCCATCTGACAGCCGGTGCCACCGGCCGGGAAGGCGATGATGCCGTGCTCCTCCGCGTTGTACTCGTTGAGGATCTCGATCCCGCCACCCTCGTACAACCATGCGTTCTGCTGGCGCTGAGTGAGCCCGAACGGAACCGCGGTGCCGAACTGCTGCACCTCGTTGAGCCCGACGTAGTAGTAGGACGCCGTGTGGCCAGATTGGACCCCGAGGTCGCGCACGGTGGGCAGCACCTCGAGGCCACCGACGATCTCGCCGGCCGGCCGCGGGGTGATGACGAACCTCCCGCCGGTCAACCTGCTGACCTGCTCGGCGAAGGTCTGCGCCGAACCGAACAGGGTCACCAGCGAGGTCGGCCAGCTGGTGGCCATGTCCCACTCGATCTCGGGCAGATCCTGGCTGAGGCTGATCTCCTCGTCGCCGGTGGTCGACGCCGGCTCGGTGCCGTCGCTGGTCGTTCCGGCTGTCGTCGCGCCTGTCGTCGCGCCTGTCGTGTCGCCGCTACCGGTGTCGCTGCTGCTGCTGTCGCCGTCGTCGCTGCTACATGCAGCCAGGACGGCCGACGTTGCCGCGAACCCGGCGAGGCCGAGGCCGGCCTTTCCGAGAAAATTCCTCCGGCTGTGACCGGTGGAACGCTCTTCCATGTCGTCGATGGTCATGTTTCCTCCTCCTGTAGTTCACACGTGTGTGCGATCTTGGTGCGCGGCACGGTCTACGTCAACCGATCTGGTCAACCGAACGTGTCGAGCGAGAACTGGGTGATGGCGGGAAAGAATCCGAGGATCACGAGAGCGACGCCCTGCAGCGCCATGAACGGAAGTGCTCCCTTGTGGATGTCGATGGTCTTCACCTCGGGTGGCGCGACGCTCTGGAGGTAGAACAGCGAGAAACCGACCGGCGGTGAGATGAACGCCATGTTGAGGTTCACGGCCATCAGCACAGCGAACCAGATCTTCTCGTCGCTGGTGAAGCCGAGCGCCTCGAGCGCGGGTACGAAGATCGGTACCACGATGAAAGTGATCTCGAGGAACTCGAGGTTGATGCCCAGCAGGAAGACGGCGATCATCGAGACGACGACGAATCCGAACTTGCCGCCACCGATCGCCGACAGCCACTCGGACGTCTGATCCGAACCGCCGAGCTGGAAGAACATCAGCGAGAAGAAGGTCGAACAGAACAGCAGGGTCATCACGAGGATCGTGATGTTGGCGGTCGACTCGCCGGCCTGTTTGACCTCGGTCCAGCCGAGTCGCCAGCGCGGATGGACGTGTGTCGCTCCCTCCCTGCTCAGGATGCGGTCGAAGATCCAGTTCATCACCGCCAGCAGCAGGGCTCCGAACACACCGACCGCGCCGGACTCCGAGGGGGTCGCCACCCCCTGGAAGATCGAGACGAGTACGCCGGCGATCAGCACGAGGATCGGGATGATGGAGATCAGCACCTCGGTCGTCAGCATCTTGCCGACGAGCAGGACCGCGAAGAGGACGACGAACGACACCACGAAGCCGGTCAGCGAGGTGCGCACGCTCGACAGCAGCAGCACGAGGCCCACGAGCGCCGCAAGGCAGAAGGCGAAGAGGAACTTGGATGCCACCGACGGGTTGCCCGGCAGCGTGCGCTGATCTTCCGGCATCGCCGGGCCGACACCGGGCTTGACGTAGGAGATGACGAGCACGTAGACGATGTAGAAGGCGCTCAGCATGAGCCCCGGCAGGAGTGCACCGGCGAACAGTCCGAGGATGCCGACACCGAACTGTTGGGCGAGCAGGATCAGCACGATGCTCGGGGGCAGCAGCTGCGCCAGCGTTCCCGACGCGACGATTGCTCCGGTGGCGAGCTTGTGGTCGTAGCCGAGCTTGATCATCGCCGGCAGCGAGAGCAGGCCCATCACGATGACCGTCGCCGCGACCACACCGGTCGCCGCGGCGAGCAGCGTGCCGACGATCACGACCGCCGCCGCGACCCCACCGCGGACCGCGCCCATCAGCATGCCGACCGCGTTGAGCAGCCGCTCGGCGAGACCGGATCGTTCGAGGATTGCGCCCATCAGCACGAACAGGGGCACGGCCAGCAACTGCGGGTCGCTGACCGCTCCGAACCAACGTGCGGGCAGCGCGTTCAGCGTATTGGGATCAAACGTGTCGGTGAGATCGCCGATGAACGCGAACAGGATCGCCGTGGCGGCGAACGAGAACGCGACGTTGTACCCGATCAGGATCATCGCCATGAAGACGACGAACATGAACAAGGCGAGGAACACGCCCAGTTCGAGTCCGAGGATCGCCAGCACCGGCTATTCGATCCTCTGGGGGGCGTCTGTGTCCTTGACGTCCGCGTACTTGCGCCGCCCTGCGATGACGAAGCCGGTCTTGATCAGCTCGGCGACGATCTGAACCGCCATCAGCACGAAGCCGATGAGCAGCAGTGCCTTGATCGGCCCGACCGGTAGCTGGTCGGCGTCGTTGGATTGCTCCCAGGTTTCCCAGACCCGGTAGCCGCTCGGCCATGAGCCGTCGCGTTTGCGACCGAGCGCGATCGCGGCATAGGGCTGGAGGATCCGGATCGCCATGAACAGGAACGGCAGGAACAACAAGGTGTGCAAGAGGAAATCGATCGTGGCCTTGCGCCGCTCGCTGAAGTTGGCCCACCAGAAGTCGATGCGCGGGTTGACCCCGTCTCGGATGCCGTAGTTGGCGCCGAGGAGGAAGAGGGCGGCGAACGACATCCACGCGAGGCTCGTGGCCTGGCCGATCAGGATGTCCTGGTCGACATATCTCGTGCCGTAGCGGGTGATCACGTTGAACAGTTGGACGATGAACACGAACCAGGCGAGGAACATCGAGATCCGCTTGGTGACCGACGCGATGCTCTCGATCCCGACCCGGAGCCCGTTGAGGCCCGCCGGCCAGAGGGAGAGCGCGACGACGACGAGCAGTGCCAGCCACTGCCAGGGCTCGAGATTGCCGATCAGGTACTTCGTGTCGAGAACGGTCGAGTAGATCACGGCGAGCACGAGCAGTATCCCGGCGACCACGCCGATCGGATGAATCGGCCACGGTTCGCGGTCGGCCCCCGGCGACTCGCGGTCGGAGGTGGCCGAGCCGATTCCGTCGACGGTCACGATCGGGTCGGGATCTGCTGTCGCCGGTGCGGTCGGTTCGGAGTCCGACGGATCGATGGCTTCCTCGGGCGACGGCGTCGGTGCCGGCGGGCCGGGCGATTGCGCGGCCGGACGATTGGTCGTGTACGTGCCAAACCTCGGGGCGAGGTTGTGTCCCCACCCGCGGCCGGCGGCGCGAATCGAGATCACGAGCCTCCCCCTACAGCAACGCCAAGAGTAGGCCGATCGGAGGTACTCAGGTCAAACAGAGCGTGCCGGCATGCGGATCGTCGGGAGCTCAGATGGCGAGGAGCACGACCGGCAGGGTCAGAGCGGAGACGAACGTGCCCCCGACAACGGCGGCGGTGACCCGATTCGGGGCGAGGTCGTACTGCAGCGCCACGACCGCGCAGAACACAGCGGGCGGCATGGCCGACTGGATGATCACCGCATCGAGTGCGTCGCCATCGAGGCCGAGCCACACGGCCACAAGACCCGCGGCCGCGGGCGCGATGGCGAGCTTGGCGACCAACACCAGACCCAGGTCGCCCGTGACCCGCGGCCTTCCGGCAGCGACGAGTTGCACGCCGAGCGTGAACAACATGATCGGAATCAGAGCATCCGCGAGCAGGCCGATCGAGCGGTCCAGCGCCAGCGGCAGATCGGTGCCGGTCAGATTGACGACGAGCGCCAGCAAGCCCGCGATCGCCATCGGCGCGGTGAGGCCCCGCCACAGCGCATGAATCGGTGAGCGGGTCCGGGCCTCGGCCAGCCCAACACTCAACACCAACCCGCCGACGTTGATCGTCAGCATCAGCACCCCGGCGATGGGCAGAGCATCCTGTCCGAGTGCAAAGCCCGTGATGGCCAGGCCCATGTTGCCGACGTTGCCGTACGAACTGGTCATCGCGTCGGCCGCGGTCGTCTCGTAGCCGGCTCCGGCGGCGCGCGCCCAGGCCACCACGACGAGGATCGCAGCGCCCATCCCGGCCAACGCCGCGAGAGCCACCCGGACGACCGCCGAACCATCCAGCTCGGCGTCGGCGAGTACGGCGAATACGAACGCTGGGCCGAGCACGTGGAATGCGAGCTTGGACAGGGTCGATACATCGACCTCGAGGCGGCTGCCGAGGGCGGCCCCGAGCGCGATCAGCAGCGCCACCGGCGCCAGTACGTCGAACAGGACATTGGCGACGGACATCGACAGAGTGCGATTCAGTCTTCGGACATGGACGTCACGCGAACTCGACGCAGCGGGCTCCGCCGTCGACGGCGTTGAGGATGTCGAGCCAGGAGTCGAGCATGTCGTTTCGTCTCGGCGGCGGCTGGTTGCACGGCCTGTACCGGAGCACTACGACTGGCCCATGTCGTCGGCCGGATCGCGCTCCCGTCGGGCTTGGCGATCGGCCAGAACCTCGCCGCCGGCCATCAAGTCGGTGGCCGGGAACTCGGTGATCCACACCCTGACCGACTCGACCGGCGCACCGAGGTGTTCGACCATCGCTTCGGTGATCGCGGTCATCAGCGCCCGCTTCTGCTGCTCGGTCCGGCCCGACGCCATGTGAACGTTGACGATCGGCATGTCAGCCTCCCACCGCGAGGCTCGAGGCGATCTGGATGATCTGATCCTCCTGTCCGCCGACGAGGTGGCGGCGGCCGCACTCCATCAGGATCTCGGCTCCCGAGACGTCGTAGCGCTCGGCCGCTCGGAAGGCGTGCTTCAAGAAGCTCGAGTAGACGCCCGCGTAGCCCATGGTGAGCGACAGGCGGTCGAGCACGCACTCTTCGTCCATCACGGGCCGAACGACGTCCTCGGCGGCGTCGATCATCTTGAGCACGTCGAGACCGGTTGTGATGCCGAGCCGCTCGGTGACCGCGGCGAGCGCCTCGCAACTCGTGTTGCCGGAACCCGCGCCGAACCGGCGCGTCGAGCCGTCGACCTGCACCGCACCCGCCCGGATCGCGAGGATCGTGTTGGCCAGCGAGAGGGAGAGGTTCTCGTGCCCGTGGAAGCCGACCTGAGCATCGTCGCCGATCTCGTCGACGACCGCGGCAACACGTTCGCCCGCGTCGTCGAGGATCATCGCCCCGGCCGAATCGACGACGTACACGCACTGGCAGCCGGCGTCGGCCATGATGCGCGCCTGCCCCGCGAGCACCTCGGGTGCGACGGTGTGGGCCATCATCAGGAAGCCGACCGTCTCGAGCCCGAGCTCGCGCGACATCGCGAAGTGCTGTTCGGAGATGTCGGCCTCGGTGCAGTGGGTGGCGATCCGGATGACCGCTACGCCGAGGTCGTGTGCGGCGGTGATGTCGTCCTTCACCCCGAGGCCCGGCAGCATCAGCGCGGCGATCTTGGCCGAGTTCGCCTCGTCGACAGCGGCTTTCATCAGCACGCGCTCGTCGGTGGCGGAGAAACCGTAGTTGTACGACGACCCGCCGAGACCGTCGCCGTGGGTGACCTCGATCACCGGCATCCCGGCGTCGTCGAGGGCGGCGACGATCGAGCGCACCTCACCCTCGGTGAACCGGTGACGCTTGGCGTGTGAGCCGTCGCGCAGGCTGGTATCGGTGACGCGGACGTCGAGCATGTCGGAGAAGGGCATCAGATCTCCCTGGTCGAGATGGGCCTGGTCGAGATGG
>CBDUYD010000091.1:0-11671 GCA_965371355.1 uncultured Ilumatobacteraceae bacterium | reverse complement strand
GTGCCGGCGACCTGCTGGAACTTGTCGCACCATCCGGCGTACCACACCCAACGATCGATCGCCTTGCCGACCTCGCGGCGCGCGGCCCTGGCTCCGACACCGCAGTTGCGGAGTTCCTCGGCAAACTGGGCGCGGCGACCCTCCATCACCTCGGCCACTCGGTAGAGGATCTGGCCCCGGTTGTACGCGGTGCGCCCGGCCCAACCGGTCTGCGCGGACCGGGCGGCGCGGACCGCGTCGCGCAGATCCTTGCGTGACGCGCGTGAGACGTTCGCGATCAGTGTCCCATCGGGGTGCTCGACGGCGAAGGTCCGGCCCGATTCGGATCGCGGGAACGCTCCGCCGATGAACAGCTTGTAGGTCTTCTGCACGTCGAGTCGCTCGACCATCACGAACCTCCTCGCATCACGAACCTCCCGGCGACGGTGAGTCGGTGACGTACGGAGCGAGCCCGTGCAGCCCACCCTCGCGGCCGAAGCCGCTCTCCTTGTAGCCGCCGAAGGGGCTGGTCGGATCGAACTGGTTGTAGGTGTTGGCCCATATGACACCTGCGTCGAGTTGGTCGGCCATCCAGAGGATCTTCGATCCCTTCTCGGTCCAGATTCCCGCCGACAGCCCGTACTGGGTGTCGTTGGCCTTCGCCACGGCCTCCTCGGGGGTCCTGAACGTGAGCACCGACAGGACCGGACCGAAGATCTCGTCTCGCACGATCCGCTGGTTCTGGTGGACGTTGGTGAAGATCGTCGGCCTGAACCAGTATCCGCGGTCGGGCAGCGCGCAGTCGGGCTGGTAGAGCTCGGCACCCTCCTCGATGCCGATCTCGACGAGCTCGGTGATCCGCCCCAGTTGCTCGGCCGAGTTGATCGCGCCGACGTCGGTGTTCTTGTCGAGGGGATCACCGACCCGGACGGTCGAAAGCCGGCGCTTCAATCGCTCTACGAACGGCTCGGCGATCGACTCCTGCACCAGCAGCCGCGACCCGGCGCAGCACACGTGACCCTGGTTGAAGTAGATCCCGTTGATGACGCCCTCGACCGCCTGTTCGAGTGCGGCGTCCTCGAACACGATGTGGGCCGCCTTGCCGCCCAGCTCGAGCGTCAACGGCACGCCGCGGGCCGCCGCCGAGCGTTGGATGTGCTTGCCGACCACCGTGGAGCCTGTGAACGCAAGCTTGTCGACGTCGCCGTGTTCGACCAGCGCCGCACCGGTCTGGCCGGCACCCGTGACGATGTTGACAACGCCGGGCGGGAGTTCGATGTCCTGGAGCAGTTCGCCCAACAGCAACGCGGTGAGAGGGGTGGTCTCGGCAGGCTTCAGGACGACCGTGTTCCCCGTCGCCAGTGCGGGCGCCAGCTTCCACGCAGCCATCATGAGTGGGAAGTTCCACGGGATGATCTGTCCGGCCACACCGCGGGGGACGACCCGGCGTCCGGGAAATGCGTACTCGAGCTTGTCGGCCCATCCGGCGTAGTAGAAGAAGTGGGCGGCGGCGAGCGGGACGTCGACATCGCGGCTCTCCTTGATCGGCTTGCCGCCGTCGATCGTCTCGAGTACGGCGAACTCGCGCGCCCGTTCTTGGAGTTGGCGGGCAATCCGGTACAGGTACTTGGCCCGCTCGCGACCCGGCATCGGGCCCCACACCTCGGTCTGGGCCTTGCGGGCCGCAGCGACGGCCCGGTCGACGTCGGCGGGCGACGCATCGGAGATCTGCGCCAGGGGTTCGGCCGTCGCCGGTGACAGGGTGGTGAACGACCGTTCGCTCTGCGCCTCGACGAATTCACCGCCGATGAAAAGGCCGTACTCGTCGGCGATCGAGACGATCGAGGTCGACTCGGGCGCCGGCGCGTAGTCGAAGTCGAACTGGATCGGTGCCGGGACCGCGCTGTCGGACGTCGGTTCGAGATCTTTGCCCATGTCAGTCCACGCTCACATCGCGGGGGCCGGGGTACCGGCCGGTCTCGAGTTTCTTGAGTTGCAGCAGGGCATCGTTGAGCAGGCTCGACGCTCCGATCCGGAAGCGATCGGGGGTCAACCAGTCTTGGCCGAGCGTCTCGCCGACGAGGACGAGGTAGTGCCATGCCTGCTTCGCGGTGCGGATTCCGCCCGCCACCTTGAGGCCGACCGGCTCGCCGGTCTGCTCGGCGTAGTCGCGGATCGCTTCGGCCATGCACAAGGCGGTGGGCATCGTGGCATTCACGCCGACCTTGCCGGTGCTGGTCTTGATGAAGTCGGCACCGGCGGCCATCGCCAGCATCGAGGCCTTGCGGATCTGGTCGTAGGTGCCCAACTCACCGGTCTCGAGGATGACCTTGAGGTGAGCTTTCCCGCACGCCTCCTTCTGCACCTCGATCTCGTTGAAGACGTAGTGGTAGTCGCCCGAGAGGAACGCCCCGCGACTGATGACGATGTCGATCTCGTCGGCACCTGCGGCGACGGCGTCTCGGATGTCGGCCGTGCGTACGTCGAGCGATGACTGACCCGAAGGGAAGGCCCCGGCGACACTGGCCACTTTGACCGACGTGCCGGCGGTGTGAAGCACGGCTTCGGGCACCATCTGGGGGTACACGCATACCGCCGCGACCGATGGGACGGTGGGATCGGCGGCGTCGGGTCGGACGGCCTTGCGGCAGAGTGCGGCGACCTTGCCGGGCGTGTCCATGCCCTCGAGCGTGGTGAGGTCGATACTGGCGATCGTCAGGTGGAGCGCAGCTTGCTTGGAGCGGGTCTTGATCGACCTGGTGGCGAGTGCCTTCGCCCTCGCCTCGAGGCCCACCTCGTCGACAGCGGTCAGCCGCAGTGCTACGCCGCCGCTCGAACGGGGTGCGAACGGTTGCGGGGAGACGACCGTGTTCGAGTTGGTGCTCACGTGGCCAGTCTGCCCCTTCGCGTCGGCGCTGTCATCACCGCGTTCTCGCGGCACCTCGCGGCGTGGCGCGAACTCACAGTCGCTCGATGACCCCGCGCAGCAGCGCCACCATGCGCGGCCCGGCGTCACCCGCGACGTCGAGCACCTCGGTGTGGTCGAGCGCCGAGTCGGAGAGACCGGCGGCGGCGTTGGTGACGAGGGAGACGCCGAGCACCTCCGCGCCGAGATGACGGGCGGCGATCGTCTCGAGCGCGGTCGACATCCCGACCAGATCGGCTCCGAAGCCGGCGAGCATGCGGATCTCGGCCGGGGTCTCGTAGGCCCCACCGAGCAGTGCCGCATAGACGCCCTCGGGAAGGTCGGGGTCGACCTCGCGGGCCAGGCCGCGCAAGCGCTGAGAGTAGGCCTCGGTGAGATCGACGAATCGGGCGGGCATGCCGGGGGGAGGGGGTGGTCCGGCCATCGGTGACTCGCCGGTGAGGTTGAGGTGGTCTGACAGGAGCACCGGTTGGCCGACCGGCCACGCGGGGTTGAGACCGCCGGCAGCATTGGTGAGGATGACCGTCGAGCAACCCGTCTCGACCGCCGTGCGCACGCCGTGCACCACGGTGGCCACCGGGTGACCCTCGTAGAGGTGCGCGCGACCGCCGAGGACGAGGACTGCGGTATCGCCGACACGCACCGATCTCGCCAGGTTGCGGTGGCCCAACACCGTCGGGGCCGGGAATCCCGGCAGGTCGGCCAGTTCGACGTCGGCGACGACCTCACCGATCTCGTCGGCCGCCGCGGCCCAGCCCGACCCGAGGACGACGGCGACGTCGTGTCGTGCGACCCCGGTGCGATCGGCGATTACCTCCGCAGCCACGGCAGCGAGTTCGTACGGATTGCGGTCACCGGTGATCGACATGGCTCTCCAGCTTCGCGCAATGCTCCACAGGTTCGCCGACGTTGCTCAGCGACGGCCGCTGCCGCCCAGCTCCGGCGCTCATCCGATCACGACGATCTGAGCGCCGTCGCCGAGTTCCACCCGCTCGCTCACGCTCGGGTTCAATGTCAGCTCGCCGTCGCGTCCGTCGGCACGCCGCCAGCCGATCGCCAGCAGCCCGAACGAGTAGGCCACTTCGATGATCTCGCCGAACGTGACTTCCGAGTGCAGTCCGAGGCGCGATGCGTCGATCAGATCGAGCGACGACCCCTTCACGGCGTAGAGGCTGTCGAGCACGGCACGCCGCGCCGGCTGATCGGCCAGCTGTGTCATCAGGCGGCTGGCGATTGCATCGCTGACCACGTAATCGTCCGCACCGGACGTGTGCGCCAGGTCGACGTTGTCTGCGTCGAGCAACTCGACGACGACCTGTGGCGCAATACCATCGAGTTCATCGAGTTCCCTTCTGAGCAGCATCAAGGTGAGCAACGTTCGGCTGTCGGCGTCGTCGGGGGACAGCCCCGCGCGGTACCCCAGCAGCACGATCGAGGTCAGTTTCCGGCGGCGCGAATCGTCACCAAGAGACAGGGTCCTCGCCCGGTGTGCGGTGGAGGTGACCGAGAGCGAGACCGTATCGCCGATCTCGATGTCGTCTTCGCTCAACAGGCGCGGGTCGTAGACGATCTGGACGGACGATCCCGGTGCCGACGTCGAGTCCAGTTGTTCGACCAGGCGCTCCCCGAGTGAGTTCCACCCGAGTAGCAAGATGTGTTCCTCACGCGCCCCGGAGTCCCGCGGGGCCGTCGCCTGGGCCGTCGCCCGTGCGCGGTCGATGAACTCCTGATCCGCCGGGGTCGGCGATCGATCATCCTCGGCGAGCACGATCAGGCGGTCGCCGAGGCCGAGGGTCGAGTCGGGATCGGGGTTCAGCTCGACCGTTCCGTCCGCCCTCATGCGTCCTATCGGTCGGGTCCTCGAATACCGGAACACCGTGTCGCCGAACCGGCATCCGTCGAGGTCGCCAAGTTCGCGGATGTAGAGATCGGCGCCGTGGAAGTCGACCAACTCCTGTAGCACCTGGCTGAGGCCGGGCTGGCGCAACGTGTAGATGGTCATGCGGGCGATCGCCTGCATCGGGGTGAGCGGGGAGACCATGCCGCCGCACGCCCGCAGCAAGCTGTCACCGGTTCGAGGATCGCCGAACTCGGCGACGATCGGTATTCGATCGAACCCGTCCAGAGCGGCACCGGCCGACAGCACGGCCTTGACGACGCCCGCGTCGTTGCCGGCCTCGTCATCGGCCAACACGATCACCGCACGCGCCCGACCGATCGCGACGAGACCGAGATCGGCCGTGCGAGACGGATCCCCCCAGCGGAACACGAGCTTGCTTCCGTGAAGATCCACACCGTTGGCGCGGATCTGCTGGTTGAGTTCGGCAGGTTCGCGGTTCGCCAGGACGACGATCGCGTTGCGACGCCGGGTCTTGCCGGCCAGGGCCAACTGTCTGATGATCACGGTGAGCCGGGCCGACGCGCCGAGGATCACGACGTGATCGGACTGCACCACGGTGCTCCGACCGCGCTGCATCTTCTCGACACTGCGCTCGACTCCGCTGACGATGATGCCGATGAGGGCGCCGGCGATCAGGATCCCGAAGAGCGTGACGACGAGTGCGACCAAGCGGGGCCCCCAACCCACGTCGTCGGCCATCGTGCCGGGGTCGAGCGTACGCATCGCGCTCTGCCAGAAGTCCTCGGGCCACGAATCCTCGTCGGTGCCGGTCAGGTTCACCCCGAACGCGGTCAGCAGCAGCGAGCTGATCAGGACGACGAGCAGCGTGATCGCGAGCAGCCACAGCAGCACCGCCCACGTTCCGCGCGACAGCAGGTTGTCGAATTGGTAGCGGATCCGGTTGCGCAGACCGGTTGCGTCGACGAGGTTCCGTTCTTGGTTGGGCATGTTCGGGTGTCCTAGGCGGTCGGGGCCGGTGGTCGGAGACGAATGGCGACGGCCTGGGTCGAACGATCGAGGATCATCGCGATGGCCACGATCGCGAATCCGACCTCGAAGCCGATACCGAGATCGCTCCGCTTGACCGCGCTGACCGCCTCGAATCCGAGCGCTCCGCCGCCGACCAGGCCGGAGATGATCACCATCGCCAGCACCATCATGATCACCTGATTGATGCCGGCCATGATCGTCGGCGCGGCCAACGGCACCCGCACCCCGAGCATCGTCTGGCGCGGAGTCGCCCCGAAGACGCGTGAGGCCTCGATGCTCTCCTCGGGCACCTCTCGGATCGCCAGCGCGGTGATGCGGATGCCGGGCACGATGGCGTAGAGCACCGAGGCGATGATGCCCGGGACGACGCCCACCGTGAAGAAGATGACGGCCGGGATGATGTAGACGAGCGAGGGGATCGTCTGAAGCGCGTCGAGGAACGGCCCGAGCAGCGCTTCGATCCGCGGGCTCCGCCCGGCCCAGATTCCCACCGGCACGGCAATTGCCACCGCCAGCACGACGGCGGCAATGACCTGGGTGAGCGTGTCGAGTGACAGGGTCCACATCCCGATGAGACCGACGGCGGTCATCATCGACACGATGAACACGGCCAGCCCGGTTCCGCCGAGCCGCCAACCGACCCATCCGCCGACGAAGATCAGCACCGGCCAAGCGATCGTCTCGGTGAGCAGGTCGCGAACCGGTACGTAGAACTCGCCGACGACGAGGTCGCTGAAGCCGCGGGTGAACCATCTGAGGTTGTCGCGCACCCACACCACACCGTTGTCGATCGGATCGAACGCCTTGACATCCCAGACCTCGGGGAACTCGGTGGCGCCCGTCGTGCGGCCGATGACGACCAACCCGACGACCGCACCCACGGCGATGAGGGTCGTCCGCCTACTCGGAAGCCGCGCCCGGTCGGTCGCCGCCAGGCCTCGTCCGATCCGGTCGAGCACGATCGCGATCGCGACAACGGCGAGGCCGGTGGCGATGCCGCGTCCGGTGCGTCGCTGACTCAGAGTCTCCATGATCTCCTGGCCCAGCCCGCCGGCGCCCAGCAACGTTGCCAGCACCACGATGCCGAGCGCCATCATGATCGTCTGGGTGATGCCGGTCATGATGGTCGGCGAGGCCATCGGGAGCTGCACCCTCATCATCGTCTGGCGCGGCGTGGCGCCGAACATCTCCGATGCCTCGACCGCTTGTCTCGGCACCTCGCGGATGCCGAGCGTCGTGAGACGCACAACCGGCGGCATCGCGTAGATCACGGTGGCGAAGACGGCCGGAACCCTTCCGATTCCGAACAGCATCAACATCGGGAGGAAGTAGACGGGTGCCGGGATGGTCTGCATCGCGTCGAGCGCGGGACGCATCATCCGTGCGGCCGTTTCCCGTTGCGCCCCCCAGATACCGAGTGGCACACCGATCAGAACCGAGATGAACACGGCGATCGTCATCAGCGCCAACGTGTCGATCGTGACATCCCAGAGGCCGAAGAGGCCCGGGTACACCATGGCCAACGCGGGGATCAGGGCAACCTTCCACCCTCGAGATCGCGCCACCACCAGGAACACCGCGATCGGCAGGACGAACCACGGCATCCACAGCAGGAACGACTCGACCGAGTCGAGCGCCCAGCCCACGGCCTCACTGAGGGGTGTGAAGAAGCCGGTGAACATGAAGTTGGTCTTGCGGGCGGACTGCTGCCAGCGACCGAAGTCGTCGATCGGGTCGGAGAACGTGTCGTCGAGCAGCGCCGGGAAGTCTCCGACCCAGGAGAACGCCAACTGCAATCCGACCACACCGACGGCGAGCAGGATCCAGGGCCGATACCTCCGGTACCAGGGCTCGGCCATTGCCGATTGCGAAGACCGGGTCGAGGTTGCCGTCATCGGTTCGACCGTCATGATTCGACCATCATGATTCCGGCTGGAGCACGGAGAGCACCGCGTCACGATCGATCACGCCGACCATCGAGCCCGACCGGTCCAGAACGCCGATCTCGCCGGTCGTCGCGAGCAACACCGGCATGATCTCGTCGATCGACTGCTCGGAACCGACCGTGGTGCCGACGGTCTCGCCGGTCGATGGCTGCATCACGTTGCAGGCGGCGAGCACCTTGGTGCGCGAGACGTCCTCGGTGAACTCGCGCACATAGTCGGTCGCCGGACTCGAGAGCAGTTCGAGCGCGGTACCGACCTGGTCGAACGCCCCGTCCTTCATGATCGCGATCCGGTCGCCCAGCTTGATCGCCTCGTCGAAGTCGTGGGTGATGAACATGATCGTGCGGTGCATCTCGGACTGCAGTCGAAGCAGCTCGTCCTGCATGTCGCGCCGGATCAGCGGATCGAGCGCCGAGAACGGCTCGTCGAAGAACAACACCTCGGGCTCGACGGCCAATGCCCGTCCCAGCCCGACCCGCTGCTGCATACCGCCGGAGAGTTGCTGGGGATAGTGGTCACCCCAGCCGCTCAGGCCCACGACCTCGAGTACCTCGAGGGCCTTCTTACGCCGCTCGTCGCGGGGCACACCCTGGATCTCCAGACCGTACGCCACGTTGTCGATCACACGCCGGTGCGGGAACAGCCCGAAGTGCTGGAACACCATCGACATGTTCGTTCGGCGAATCTCGCGCAGCTCCTTGTCGGACATCGCCGTCAGGTCGCGGTCGTCGAGCATCACACGCCCTCGGGTGACATCGATCAGCCGTGCGATGCATCGGACCAGCGTCGACTTGCCCGATCCCGAGAGTCCCATGACGACGAACGTCTCGCCGGGGGCGACCTCGAACGACACGTCGCGCACGGCGATCGTGTTGCCGGTGGTCTGGAGGATCTCGTCGCGGCCGATTCCCTCGTCGGCCATCTCGAGTGCGCGCTGTGGCTTCGGGCCGAACACCTTGTAGATGCCGATGCCGGCGAGACTGGCGGTGGCCGTCTCGGGATCGGGGCTCGTGTCGGCCGACATGCGAGCGACCCTACCGAACCCGCAATATCACCGAATGCTAAGGTGATTTCCGGCACTGGGCCGTAGTTGAAAAGCGAGGGATGATGAAGCGATTGTTGGTGGTATCGGTGGCGCTTGCGCTGGTCGCCGTGGCGTGTGGAAGTGACGATTCGGACTCGGATTCCTCCGGTGACACGACTGGTGACACGACCGCTGAAGCGACCGGGGACACGACCGGCGACACCACCGCAGATTCGACCGACGACATGGACGACTCGGGTGACAAGGCGACGATCACGTTCGTCGTCAACCCGTGGACCGCGTCGGCGCTCAACGTGGCCGTCGCGGCGCAACTCATCGAGGACGAGCTCGGGCATCCGACCGAGGTCATCACGATCGACGAGAACGAGGCGATGTTCACCGGCCTGTCCGACGGCACGCTCGACGCGGTGCTCGAGATCTGGCCATCGGGGATCACCGACACCGAACAGGCCTTCATCGACGACGGATCCGTCGTCGACATCGGTGAGCTCGGTGCGATCGGCAAGATCGGATGGTTCGTGCCGCAGTACGTGATCGACGAGAATCCCGACATGGCGACGTGGGAGGGCCTCCAGAGCGACGAGGCAGGGGAGTACTTCGCGACCGCTGAGACCGGCCCTCTCGGTCGTTTCCTGGGCACCGATCCGTCGTACTCCCAGTACGACGCGTTGATCATCGAGAACCTCGACCTGCCGTTCGAGGTGCAGTTCAGCGGCTCCGAACCGGCGACGGTCGCCGAACTCGACTCGCGTGCGTCGGCGGGTGAGCCGATCATCATGTACTGGTGGACGCCCACGGCGGCGGTCGGCAAGTTCGACCTGGTCAACGTGAAGCTGCCCGAGTTCACACCCGAGTGCGGTGCCAGCGGAGCGGCCGCCGATGAGGATGTCGCATGCGACTATCCCGAGGATCCGATCTTCAAGGCCGTGTCGGCCGGGCTCGAGGAGAAGGCGCCCGACGTCTACGAGTTCTTGCAGGCCTTCACGATCACCAACGCCGATCAGCTCGAGATGCTGCCCTCGGCCGAGATCGACGGTGAGGACGTCGAAGACGTCGCAGCTGCGTGGATCGACGCCCACGGGGACGTCTGGGCCGCCTGGATCCCGTAGGCCCCGGGTGATGGATCGCTAGCGACGGGTGGTCAGTGCGGCGCGGAGCTGTTCCAGCGTGGGGGAGCCGGCGGGGCCGTCTGGTGTCTGGTACATGCGACACGACAATCCGACCGGCGCGTCACGCGGTGCGAACGCATCGACCCCGTCGATGAGAATGCTCGGCGACCCATGGAAGCCGACCCGCTCGGCCTCTTCGGAGGTGTCGACCAGCCGACGTGAGAGGGTCACGTCCGGGAACTCGGCGGCGAGGGTGTCGAGGTGCCCGGCGGCCTGCGTCCAGTTGGGACAGTCGTCGAAGTACAGCAACGTCACGTCCATGACCTCACCGTAGACCTTGACGTGAAGGAGAAGGTCAAGGCGTACGGTGACCGCTGATGTCACCGTACGCGGCGGCCGTGTTGGTGAAGATGTGGCAGATCTCGCCGGCGGTGCAATCGGCCGGGTCGAGTTGGCGGCTGCGCTCGCGGAGGTGGACGAGTTCGGCCTCGAGCGCGGCGAGTTGCCGGCGTCGTTGCCGAACGTCGGTGAGCTTTTTGTCGAGGAGCGCATCGACGTGGCTGCAGGGTGCGGTGCCGTCGTCGCGAACGTGGATGATGCTCGCGATCTCGGCCAGCGTGAGTCCGGCCGCTTGGGCGCTGCGGATGAAGCGCAGTCGGGCGAGGGTGGTTTCGACCTTCTCCCGCAGGAGAAGGCTTACCGTCGGAGGATGCAGGGTCGAGGATCGCCGGAATGGACACGTCGTCTTCGATACCTCCTTCTCGTCGGCGCGATCCTCGCGGTGGGCATGGCGGGGTTCATCGGCTTCGTCGTCTATCCCCGTCTCGATCTCCCGCCGGGCGCCGGGATCGGGGTGGTCGGGCTTGCTGCCGCGGCGGGGATCGCTTCGTTCTTTTCACCGTGCTCGTTCCCGCTTCTCGTGACGCTGCTGGTCAGGGACTCCCGACCCGGCGAGCCGGGTCCGGTCCGAGTGCGGCGATCGGTGGCCCGTGCCGGCTGGATCGGGGCCGGCGCGGCGACCTTCGTCGTCGGTCTGGGGCTGCTGATCGCCGCAGGAGGCGCCGGGCTGGCCCGATCGGTGACATTCGATTCGCCTGCCGGGCGCATTCTGCGCGTCGTCGTCGGTGTGAGCCTCGTCCTGCTGGGTCTGATCCAGATCGGGAGACTCTCGGTGAATCTCCGCCGATTCGAACCGGCGCTCCACGGCTTGCTCCGTCGCCAGGCCTCGCTGCGACGCAGCCGGCCCGCTGCGGGCTACATGCTCTTCGGGTTCGCCTATCTGGCCGCGGGTTTCGGTTGAACCGGGCCGATCACGGCCGGTCTGGCCGTTCAAGCCCTCTCGGCCGGTGGGTTCGATGCCGCCCTCGTCGCCTACGCCGTCGCTGCGGCAACGCTTGTGTCGTTGATCCTCGCCGCCGCGATCGGGGTCTCGCTCGGCCACGAGGCTGTCGTCGAGCAACTCGGCGCGGCCACCCCATCGATCAGGCGTTGGGGCGGTTGGGTCCTGATCGCCGTCGGCACGTGGTTCGTTGCGCTCGCGGCCTTCTCTGCCACATTCAACGACCTGTTCCCGGTCTGACCAGCGCTTCGGACGGGTTCGGATGCGGGCCCGATGGCGCCCACGGTGCAGGCTCGACTCGCACCGTTGGATCGCGGGTCAGCACACGGCCCGCACATAAGGGTACGGGTTGACCGCTCTGCCGTTCGGCTGGACCTCGAAGTGGAGGTGGTTGGCGCTCGTGTTGCCCGTCGAGCCGACGTAGCCGATGACCTCGC
>CBDUYD010000090.1:0-11694 GCA_965371355.1 uncultured Ilumatobacteraceae bacterium | reverse complement strand
GGACGGGCGATCCCCGTCCGGCGGGTTCGATTCCCGTCCACCTCCGCCAAAGCGTCCACGGGCCACGGGGCCTTTCTTGCACCGAGATCGGTCCTGTGGCCACGGAATGGCCCTTCGCTCCGGCAGGACGCCTTTGCCCGTCCAGGTTCAGAACGACCAGATCGTCAGTCGATCGTCGCCACGCAGGGCAGGCCGGTAGCGGCGGTTCCGCGTACCGTCCTTGTGACGGCTTGCCTCGGTGGTGCGGGTTGGCGACGGGCGGGCGTGTCGTCGTTCGATCCGGCTGAGCCGGGCTCGATCTCCTCGCGCCGATCTCACGGTCCCCCGATCGTGAGCTGGCCGGCGTGCCCTCCGCGGGCGGCTGCGCAGTGGCTCTACAGGCCATCGTGTCGACCGAACACTGCGTCGAGTGTCGGCCACGGGGGTCCCGCGTGCAGTAAGCGCAGGAGTTCCCGACCGGCTTGCTTCCCGCTCGGGAACTGATCGTCGCGCTCCCATCGCCATGCGGCGACCATCGCCAGAACGAGGTGTCGACAGTCTCGGAGCAGCGCTCGGTCTGCGGGCGCGTAGCGATCGCTGACCGTTTCGGCGACATGGGCAAGGTCGAACTCGACCGGCCCGCGGCAACACGTCTCGAGGTCGATGAACACCGGCCCGGTCGCGGTGCTGAGCACGTTGGCTGGGTGCGGCTCGCCGTGCAGCAGTTGCTCGGTAGCCCCATGGCCGCGTATCACCCGTGGCAGGCGTCGGAGCGTGTCGGTGAGGAGCGCCCGGTCCGCGTCGGCGAGGTCCGGCGAGAGGTCTCGGTTCGTGACGGCTTGCGCGGCGCTTGCGACGCGGTCCGTGTAGTGCGGCGTCGAGACCTGGAGCTTGCGCATGCCGGCGTGAAGTCGTTGCAGCCCGTCGG
Organism: uncultured Ilumatobacteraceae bacterium; assembly: GCA_965371355.1. GTDB lineage: Bacteria > Actinomycetota > Acidimicrobiia > Acidimicrobiales > Ilumatobacteraceae > JASJHI01. The sequence continues at coordinate 10,787 of CBDUYD010000090.1, read as the reverse complement.
CGTAGTCGGCTGGGGAGGTCTCACGAGTCGTCGCTTCGTAGTAGGACCACAGCGTCACCGCGAAGCCGTCACGCTCGTACACACCCGCTTCCACGCGGGGATCGAGGGTCCCTGCTGGCGCCCCGACCTCGTTGAGACGTTGAGCAAGCTCGACTTCGAGTGCTGCAACCTCGCATCCGATGTGGGCGACCCGGGCAACGATGTCGCACGGCACCAGCCGGAGCGCGAGCTTGTTCGAGTCGTGAAGAACGATCGCGTCCTCAGCTGGCAGGTCCAGCCCAAGCACGATCGCCATCGATGTTTCGATCGCACGCGAGACGTCCGCTGAGTTCATCGTCGAATCCTGGCATCGGGCGAACACGAACAGGGGGCGAGAAACGCCGCCACGTTTCGTTCGATCAGGCCTGTACCTCGACGATGCTTGCGGCGGCGCGTGCTACAGCGGTCCGTACCCGCTGTACCGGGTCGGCCTCGAGGTCCGCGATGCGGTCGAGGAGGTCTCCGACGCGATGCCGAGCAGCGACCTCGCATGCCATCTCGCGCACGCGGCCGCCCAGCTGACACCCATCGCTCGACCATCCTTCGAACAGCGTGGCGCTCCGACGTATTACGGCCGCCGGTCGGATGCGCTGTCCTGCGTATCTCGCGCCGTGAGCTGGGTGAGATGCGGACCGCAGAACTGCTCGCCCTTCTGCGGGGCGTTGTTGCACGGATTGCCCTTGTTCGTCGTGGCTCTGCACTTGCCTGGTTTCGGTGCATTGCTTGTGGCGCCGACATCGTCGACGTCGGCTTCGGCGACGCTCTGCGAGAGGAGAGCCGTCGCCGGGTATCGACAGGTGCCGTGGTGGTAGGCGGTCTGCTTGTCGACGATGACGGAAGCGATCGGATCCCCGACGGCGAACCGTTGCGCGCAGGTGGCGCACGTGCCGGGGTAGCGGGCGGCGATGGTCGGCTCTTCACCGACGGCCGCGAAGTCATCGTCACCGCCGCGTGCTCGGTCCCGGTTCACCTTGGCCATCGCCTCAGTCTCGCGCCGCGCTCGGCGCAGACGCGTTGCACGCGCAGATGGCGGGCGACATCCTTCGAGCTCATTGGGCGCTATCGCTGAACGGCTTGCGCTCAAGGCAAGCCTTCGCTCGTGGGGCGAGGAAGTGATCGGTCGCTGCGAGAGAGCCGAGCACCCCGCTCGCCTCTGCGTACCACTCCGCGAGACGCTTGCGCTCGCCATCCACGACGTTGAAGAACGCACGGTCGGTTTACGGCGGGATGTCGTCGTCGAGCAGGCCGACCGGGAGGTGGACCCGGGTCCGACGGAATCTGAGGCCTGATGGCTATAGGTCTCAGGCCTCGACGGTGATCTCGGCCTTCATTCCAGCTGCGTAGTGGCCGGGAACATGGCAGCCGATGAGTACTTCGCCACCCTCGGTGAAGTGCCAGGTCAGCTCTTTGGTTTCGCCGGGCTCGATCATGAACGCGTTCGGCTCGTCAGCCATCGCCATGCCGCCCATCTCGGCCATTTCGATGTCATGTTCATCCTGCAGATCAGATCTGCCAAGGGTGAAATCATGGGCGAGGTTGCCCTTGTTGGTTACCTCGAAGGTGATCGTTTCTCCAACCGCGATCGTCATCTCGGACGGGGTGAACGTGAAGTCATCGTCGGTGACGATCTCGATCACCCGATCGGCATCGGCCGGGTCGGCAGGTTCACCGAAGTCGAAATCCTCGTGCCCGTCCGCCTCCTCATTCTCGTGCCCGTCCGCCTCCTCACTCTCGGCCATGTCGGCCATTTCGCCCTCATCCATGGCCATCGCCGTGTCCGAGGTCGTGTCCGAGGTCGTGTCCGCGACAGAGTCAGAGTCAGGTCCGTCATCTCCGCAGGCCGAGATCCCAAGCAGCAAACCTGCCGCGCCGATCGCCACTACGAAACGTTTGTTCGTCATGCCAAACCTCCGAGTCCCAACCCTGAACCTACTTCATCGACGCAGCGCCCTCAGGGGCCGGACGCTCATAGGAAGTTGGCGGGATGAGTGGACGACGCTTCAGTCCCTGCAGGCAAGGCTGGAGGACATGTGCCACGGTCGTGTCGGTGGGCCGTTGACGCCGGGCTTGATCTCACGGCAGTCTTCGAGCGCAGCGAGGGGCTGCGCGACCGGACGATCCTGGCACTCGGCGGTTCCTGGTGAGCTGGCCGTATCGACCAGACTCTGCGCAACTCCCTGGCGCTCTCGCTGGCACATGACATCGCGATCAAGTCCAAGCACGGTCGACAGGATGACAGGATGAGGAGCCGTGGGCGGGCGTCGTAGGCCCGGGATCCTGGCCTCGATCGACGATGACACGATCTTCTCCACCGTCGAAGTGGATCGCGTTGAGGGAACGGTCCGCCGGCCGAACGGCATCGACCCCGACGTCCTGCGCGGCGAGCAATCAGCCACCACAGCCGGGCGAGGTCGCCTCGTACGCGAATTCCGCCTCCAATCTGCCGGCTGACCTTCCATGGTCGGCGATGGGTGTGGTGGCCAGATGGCGGAGCTCCGTCCTGGGTGGCGTTCGACAGTGCGCTGGGCGACGCGCTCGACTGGACGGCTGCGTGCTCGAACTGAGCACCGACTCGAGCTGGCGCGCCCGCTGAGGTCGCCCGGCCGATGGGGTGGCCCGGGAAGTCGATCGGTAACGTCGCGGCCGAGATCGCCCGCACACACGACGACCCGGGAGGGCCCATGACCGCGTTGGAATCGACCGTCGAGATGTACGACCTGCGGATGTCCGAAGAGGTGCGTCCCCTGTTCGACGAGGTCGTGCAGTTCATCGCCGACGAGGTACAGCCGATGTCGGTCGAGTTCTTCCGGCTCGGTGAAGGTCGCGCCGACCCGTGGTCGTACGCGCCCGGGCAACTCGAGTTGCTCGACGGCGTCAAGCAGAAGGCTCGCGATGCGGGACTGTGGAACTTCTTCCTCCCCGACGCGGAGACCGGTGAGGGGCTCTCCAACCTCGACTACGCATACATCGCCGTCGAGCTCGGCAAGAACCCGCTCGCCTCGGAGTGTCTCAACTGTGCCGCGCCCGACACCGGCAACATGGAGGTGCTCGAACGTGTCGGGAGCCCCGAGCAGAAGGAGCGCTGGCTGAAGCCGCTGCTCGACGGTGAGATCCGCTCCGCCTACGCGATGACCGAGCCCGATCTGGCCTCGTCGGACGCCAAGAACATCGCCTGCCAGGCGGTTCGCGACGGCGACGAGTGGGTCATCAACGGCGAGAAGTACTACATCTCCGGTGCCGGCGACCCGCGCTGCAAGATCATGATCACGATGGTGCAGACGAACCCGGACGGCCCGAAGCACCAGCGCCAGTCGCAGATCCTCGTCCCGGTCGACACTCCCGGTGTCGAGATCCTCGGACCGATGAGCGTGTTCGGCAAGGACGACGCGCCGCACGGTCACATGCACATCCGCTTCACCGACGTGCGCGTGCCGTACGAGAACGTGCTGCTCGGCGAAGGGCGCGGCTTCGAGATCTCCCAGGTGCGCCTCGGCCCGGGCCGCATCCACCACTGCATGCGTTCGATCGGCGCGGCCGAGAAGGCGCTCGACATGATGGTCAAGCGCGGTCTCACCCGCGAGGCGTTCGGCAAGCGGATCGGCAACCTCGGCGGCAACGTGCAGGTCATCGCCCAGGCGCGGATCGAGATCGAGTCGATGCGCAGGATGGTGCTCACCGCCGCCAAGGCGATGGACGTACTCGGCAATGTCGAGGCGCGTGTGTGGGTCAGCGCGGTCAAGGCGATGGTGCCGATCAAGGTCTGCAAGATCATCGACGAGGCGATCCAGATGCACGGCGCGACCGGTGTGTCGCAGTGGACGCCACTCGCCGACATGTACACGTCGCAGCGCACGCTCCGGCTGGCCGACGGCCCCGACGAGGTGCACTGGTTCGTCGTGGGCCGCGCCGAGTTGGCGGCGGCCGAGGAGGAAGGCGGGGTCGACTACGACCCCAAGGCGGCCTACCTCGCCCGCGAGGACGAGGTGAAAGAAGGAGTCTTCACCGGCCCCTGATCCCTTCGCACCCGCCCCACCCCGAAAAATGTGCGTCAGTTCCCGCTGAGCGGGAAGATCCGTACACAGAAAGGGAGAGGCAGGACAGACTGACCAACTGTCAGACGGCGAGGAGGTCGCGGGCGCCGGTGTCGCTCGAGGGGTGGCGCAGCTTGCTCATCGCCCGGGCCTCGATCTGACGAATCCGCTCGCGGGTGAGGTTGAAGTGCTCGCCGACCTCTTCGAGGGTACGCGGCTCGCCGCAGTCGAGGCCGAAGCGCAGCTTGAGGATCTCGCGCTCGCGCTCGTCGAGCGGTGCGAGCAGCCGGGTGATCTCGTCGGGGAGCAGGGCGGTGGCGGCGACCTCGAACGGGGACTCGGCCGAACGGTCTTCGACCACGTCGCCGAGTTCGGCGTCGCCGTCTTCGCGCAGCGGCTCGGACAGCGAGAGCGGTTCGGCGGCGAAGCGCAGCGCCTCGGTCACCTTGTCCTCGGGCATCTCGACCTCGCGGGCGAGTTCGGACAGCGTGGCCGGGCGGCCGTACTTGAGTTCGAGCCGCGAGCGCGCCTTCTGCAGGCGCGCAAGCGTGTCGCCGGCATGCACCGGCAGGCGGATCGTGCGCCCGGTGTTGGCGATGCCGCGCGTGATCGCCTGGCGGATCCACCATGTGGCGTACGTGGAGAACTTGAAGCCCTTGCGCCAGTCGAACTTCTCGACCGCGTGCATCAGGCCGAGGTTGCCCTCTTGGATGAGATCGAGCAGGGGCAGACCCGACGCCTGGTACTTCTTGGCGATCGACACGACGAGGCGCAGGTTCGACTGGACGAACTGACGCTCGGCTTCTTCGCCCTTGCGGGCGGTGCGGCGCAGTTCGCGCTTGCGTGCGGGGGTGACCTTCTTGCCACCCTCGTCGAGCGTGGAGATCGCCTCGTTGCCCGCCTCGATCGCCTTCGCGAGTCGTACCTCGTCCTCTTTGGTCAGCAGGGTGTACTGCCCGATATCGGTGAGGTAGAGGCGGACGAGGTCTTCGTCGTCTCGTTCGACGCGATCTTTTGCCACCGGCAGCTCCTACTGTGTATGTCGGACGCAGGACCGAGGCTTCCGAAGAGGCGATCGGTCAGGCGTTGGTACTCGCAGGGTGTCACACGGCGGCGGTGATCCCGCCCGGGGAGCCGACGATGTGAGACGCACGTCACGATACCGACCCGCTCACGGGCGCCAACACGCGACACGATGACGTAACGTCATATCGTCGTTCAGGATGAGGAGACAAGGATCATCGGAATGAGTGATATCCCCGGACAGGCCGAAGAAGCGAACGGAACCGGGACCGCGGCCGAGACCGCGACCGGGACCGCGGCCGCCTCGGACGGCGAGGTCGAGTTGACCGTCGTCACGATGCGCTTCGATGCGAGCGACAACGCTTCGCTACTCGCGGTGTTGTCGAAGTACATCGTGCTGGCGCGGATGGAGGACGGGTGCCGAAACATCGACCTCGTCTCGAGCGTGACCAAGCCCGGGCGGCATCTGGTGATCGAGAAGTGGGAGACGCCGGAGCATCAGCGGGCGCATTTCGACTCCGACATGATGGTCGAGATGGCGACCTCGTGCACCGGCATCCTGGCCGAGGCCCCCGAGATCGATCTGTGGGACGGCACGAGCGCCCACGACCTCGCCTGATCGCCTGATGGCCGACCTCGAACGGCCTACCGATCGCGACCGCTCCGGTCGGGCAGTAAACTGACGGTCGTATGGCGAATCCACTGTTCAACCAAGCATCGCAGAACGAGGCGGCCGCCGGCTGGGCCGCCCCCGACGCGGGCACCCACACGCAGACACAACCGGTCACCGACGGCCCGCTCTCCACTTGGAAGGGCAGCATGACCGTCAACGGCACGATCTCGGCCACGACGGTGCTGTTCTCGATCTTTCTCGTCGCCGCCGCGTTCGGCTGGGCCGCCGCCGAGGGGCCCACCACCGCGGACGGCGTCGAGACCTATCAGTTCCCGATGCTCGGGATCGCAGGCATCGTCGTCGGCTTCATCGCCGTAATGGTGGCCTACCGGAAGCCGCATCTGGCGAAGTTCCTCGGGCCGGTCTACTCGATCGCCTACGGATTCGCGGTCGGGGCGATCTCGCGGATGTACGAGACGCTCTACGACGGCATCGTGGTGCAGGCGATCGGTGCGACCGCCGCGGTCTTCGCCGTGATGCTGGTGATGTACCGCACGCGGATCATCAAGGTCACCGACCGGTTCCGGCGCACCGTGATCGCCGCCACGATCGGGATCATGTTGCTCTACGGGGTGTCGCTGCTGATGAGCTTCTTCGGCGCGAGCATCGCCTTCATCAACAGTCCGAGCCTCTTCGGGATCCTGTTCTCGGTGTTCGTGTGCGGACTCGCCGCGTTCAACCTCGCGCTCGATTTCGACCTCATCGAGCGCGGTGTGAAGATGCACATGTCGAAGGACTACGAGTGGGTCGCCGCCCTCGGTGTGCTCGTCACGCTCGTGTGGCTGTACCTCGAGATGCTGCGTCTGCTGTCGAAGCTGCGTTCGTGATCTGAGTCGATCCGAATGAGCGCACGCGATGGCCGCATCCTCGAAGCGGTCACCGTCGCTGTGCTCGGAGCGGTCCTCGGGTACGCCGCGGGTGCGTTCGCCGACGCGATCCTCGACACGTCGTACTTGGCGTACGTCGGCGCGGCGATCGCCCTCTCGAACGGTGCGATCTCGGGTTGGCGTGGGATCTACGACTACCGCAGTCTCCAAGGGTTCGCGGCGTTCGTGCTCGACAGCACATGGTCGCTGGTGATGACGATGGCCGGCGTGTTCGCGAACGCGTGGGGCCTGGCGAGCAAGGACTCCGACTATCTGGCCGATCTCAGCGAGCGACACAACGTGCACGTCTACCGGCGCGGCCTGATGCCGCGCAGCGGCTTTGCGATCACGCTCGGCAACGTCATCGGTGGTGCGGGCGATGTCGAGCGCAGTGGTCGTCGCCTCCTCATCGAGGAACACGAGGTGGTGCACACGTGGCAGGCGCGTTGGCTCGGCCCGATCTTCCCGCTGCTCTACGGGGTGTGGTCGCTGCTCGGAGCGCTGTACGGCGTCGTGATGTGGGCCGTCCGCCATCGCGACCAGCCGTTCGGCAAGGTCGTCGAGACGTACTCGTACTACTGCAACCCGGTCGAGTGGTGGGCCTACAGCCGTGCCGGCAAGTGGCGACCGTCGAAGATGGAGGACGGCTGCGGCTGGCGCAAGCGCATGGTCCGCCCCCACGCCCAAGTCGTCGCCCGATCACAGGCCGAGTAGACCTGACGCACGATCAGCGCGTCGACAACGATCGACCGCGACAGATCAAGAAGCCGGCGAACGATAGAGGGGTGTGATCGAGGCGGCATCTCGTGAGGATCTTGCGCCGTGGAGACGCAAGATCCTCACGAGAACGCCGGTCAGATGGTGCGGTCAGAGGCGGTCGAGGAGCTCGAACAGCGCTCGGTTGAACTCGGCGGGCTTCTCCTGCTGGGTCCAGTGGCCGGCGTCGTCGATCCAGATCGTGCCGCGGAAGTCGGGCAGCAGGTCGTTCATCGACTCGACGTACTCGGGACGGTGGCCGATCACCACGTCCCGGCGACCGCCGATGAACGCGCACGGCATTGCCGGCGCGGGCAGGTCCTTGGTGAGCAACTGGTCGGCGTCGAGGTTGCGGTACCAGCTCAGCGGTCCGAACAGTCCACTCGTCGTGAACTGCTCGACGTACACGTCGAACTCGTCGGGCGTGATCCAAGCGGGAAGGCCATCGGGCACGTCGCGGGCGAAGCTGGAGGCCTCGATGAAGCCGGTCCCCTCCATCGGTGGCAACTCGGTGGGTGCCGTGCCGAACATCTCGGCGCTCGCCATCCACATCATCGTGTGCAGGAAGCGCCTGACGTCTCCCTCGAGCTCGATCTCTGGCGGGCCGACCTGCTGGAAGTAGAGGATGTAGAAGAAGCGGTCGCCGTAGGTGGCCTCGAACAGCTTGGTCGGCGGCATCGGCCACGGCGTGTACGGCACGCTCACGTTGACGATGCCTCGTACCCGATCGGGAAGGAACCGCGCCATGTCCCAGACGACCATCGCCCCCCAGTCGTGGCCGACGAAGATCGCATCGTCGGCACCCACGTCGTCGAGCAGCCCGGCGAGATCGTTCGACAGGTGATCGGATCGGTACGCGTCGATGTCGGTGGGTGCGGTCGACGCGGCGTATCCGCGCTGGTCGGGGGCGAGCACGTGGTAGCCACGCTCGGCGAGCGGCGCGATCTGGTGACGCCACGAGTGCGAACTCTCCGGGAAACCGTGGGCGAGCACGATCAAGGGATCGCCCGGTGTGCCCGCTTCGAGCACGTCGAGTTCGATGCCGTTGGTGGATACGCGGCGCCTGCGGATCTCGCTCACGTGGCGGTCACTCACCGATTCGCTCAGGGATTCATCACATCGGACCAGCCGATGTCGTCGCATTCCCACAGCCGGTCGAAAGCCGCGTCGGTCTCGTCGGAGAACCCGAAACGGTTGCGGTAGTTGTACCGCCAACGCTGCTGCTTGATGGGCTTTCCGAGCCTGGCCAGCCTGGCTGTCGCGTACGCGTCCCAGGCGGCGAGTTCCTCGACGCTCAGTTCGATGTCGGGCTCGACATCGGCGAAGTCGGGGCGCATCCGGTCGCGGGCCCGCAACAGCATCCGCCCGACCGAGGTGGCCGTACGCTCGGAGCTGAAGTAGGTCGGACGCCGGGTCTCCTCGAACGCTCCGCTCTCGGCGTGGATCGTGATCTGCGCGTCCGATGAGGTGCCGTCGATCTCCGACAGCAGCCGTGCCAGCGGTGTGGTCTCGTCGATCACGACCCTGATCGGGTTCGCTACGCCGAGCGACTCGGCGACCTCGGCGACGACATCGGCGATCTCCTGCGCATCGAACTTGACGAAGTTGAAGTCGCCCGGGGTGATGGTGACCTTGCCGCTCTCGAACTCGCTCGCGGGCGCCTCGGTGGAGACGGCGTCGGTCATCAGGCGGGCTCGGGCTGCATGCCGACAGCTTCGCGCGCGAACCGGACCTGCGCCTTGCGCTCGTCGAGCGCCTCGCGGTCCATGTCGGAGATCACTTCGACCTCGTCGTCGCTGAACCCGGCGAGTTCACGGAAGCGTCGGGCGAGCGCGATCGGGCTCTCGTCGGAATCGCCGCGCAGGCCTCCGAAGCTGAACATCTTGTCGACGACCTGCTGGAACTCGAGCGCCTTCGCGCGACGATCGGGATCCTTTTCGGTGACGCGACGCAGCCAGTCGGAGCCCATCTTCACGTGGGTGACCTCGTCGGCGAGCATCCAGTCCTCGCAGAACTCGAGGAAGGGATCGCCGGCCAGATCGCCGAACTCCTTCATCTGCGTGAACACGTCGATGGCGAGGCCCTCGAGCGCCCGGTTGACCCCGGCGAGGCGGAGGATCGGATCGTCGGAACAGGCCGCCGCGAACAACACGGTGTTCTCGACGAACTCGCCGAGTTCGGTGCCCATCCAGTCGGAGAGCTTGGCGCTGATCTCGACGTGACGGGCCTCGTCCCACGCCTGGCGGGCCATGTCGAGCTTCAGCGCGAAGGGAATCGTGTCGTTCGTGCCGTCGCCGGTGGCGAAATCGTGTGCCGTGCGACCGGCGCCCTCGAGCGCCTGGATCTCGCCGGTCATGATGCCGTGCATCAGCCCGCGTGCGGCGTCGGACGCCTCGCGGCGCTCGGGTGTGAGCTTGGCGGACGCCGCCCTGCTCTTGGACTTCGGCAACCGCTCGGGCCGCGCCGTGCGGGTGTCCGCCATCCGCTCGGCCATGTTCGTCTGGACGAACCGCTCGTCGCGGGCGAGATCCTCGACCGGAAAGAATTGGCGCATCAGATATCCCCTTCACTCTCGGTGTTACCGCCGATACCGATACTACCCGGCCCGGTGATCCCACCTGCCTCGACCATGATCTCCTCGAGCCGCTGCTGGTGTTCGTTCGCCCGACGCACGTGGTCGGGTGTGGTGATCAGCGACTGCAGCAGCATCTCGCCGTCGCGCCAGTCCTCGATCTCGTCCTGCAGGATGAAGTTGATCGACCGGATCGTGGGTGCGTCGGTGATCTCGCTCGTGTTGTTGCGGTGGTACGTGTACGCCGCGATCGAGCGCGGGATCAGCACGCGGTAGACGCCGACGAGCTTCTCGATCGTCAGCTCGGGTGCCTCGGGCTCGGTCATCGCCTCGATGAACCGGACCATCGCGTCGTTGGCAGGCACGGTGAGCCGTTCGGTCTTCATCTCGCGCAGTTCGGGCAGCCGCTTCTCCCACAGCTCGGCATGCCACGCGTGGTGGTAGCAGTGTGTGCCGAGGCGCATCTTGACGTCGAGTTCGGGCACGGTGGCGATCCATCCGCCGAGCGCCTCGAAGAGCTTCATCTCGGTCCACTTGTAGTTGCCGACGCGGCGAGCGGTCTCCTCGACGTCGAACATGCCGGGAAGATCGCGCCGGTCCCAGGGGGTGAACGGTGGTCGGACGGTCGATGAGCTGGTGGTCGTGTCGGACATACGACGCCCGATGTTATGGCGGCCTCCGTCGAAGCTCGCAGTCGGACCGCCCCGCAGCCCGTTCTGTGTACGCATCTTCCCGCTCAGCGCGATCCTGCGTACAAGTTTCAGAAGCGTTGCCGTTCTGTGTACGCATCTTCCCGCTCAGCGCGATCCTGCGTACAAGTTTCAGAA
>CBDUYD010000089.1:0-11704 GCA_965371355.1 uncultured Ilumatobacteraceae bacterium | reverse complement strand
CGGCGACGAGAAAGTCGGACGGACCAGAGGTCGTAGCGTCGTGAATCCAGACACCGGAATCCCCGCTCTCGGCCCGTCCGACGTGTACGAACCGCCGCCCGTCGGGCGACCACAACGTCTGGCTCCGGACGTACTGGTCCCAGAACGGCAGGTAGTTCGGCAGCAGCGAGTCGCCGATGTCGTAGCCGGACGTGCTGACCCGCGTGCCGTCGAGTTCGTACACGTTCCATCGGCCGATGCCCGCGATCGTCGTGCGAACGAGGAATCGGGAGCCGGTCGGATCCCACATCGGAGCCGATGCGGGCCGCTCGTCGACCCGCGTCGTCGACAGGTCGCCCAGATCGAGGATCCACAGCCCACTCCCGAGCCGGTCCGGTGCGGGCTGCTCCGGCGCCGCGCGGAAGGCGGTGAGGCTGCCGTCGGCTCCGAACGCCGACACCGCCACGTGCGTTCCCGTCGGATCGATGTCGAAGAAGATGAACGAGTCGAACGTCACCAGTTCGGATGCGCTCCCGCCGGAGAGTCGCTGCGAGACGAGCTGGGTGCCCGCATCGGTCTCGAATGTGAAGAAGACCACGTCATCGGACGGGTGCCACGCCGGGGTCTGGTGGCTGACCGACGTGAAGTCGAGGGATTGCCGACCGCCGTCGAGATCGACCACCCGCATCTCGTCGGCGACATGCGCAATCACCCGGTCGCCGTCGGGGGAGAAGTCCGAGAAGTAGGGCCGCCCGAGGTCGATCACGGCGAACGGTGACCCGGACCCGTCCGTGTCGCCGGCGTCCTCTGCGCCGTCATCTCCGCCGTCTTCGTCGTCGACATCGACGATCACCAGCCCGAACCCGTCGGGCGACGGCGTGAGGGCGAGCACGCGCGACGCCGTCGGGTCGTAGGTGATGTAGTCGGGCCTGCCCGGGAGTTGGTGACTTCGGCTGCCAGTTCCGTCGACCGCGATGGTGATCAGCTCCCATGCCACTCCGTCGTCACTGGTCGCCCACGCGATCCGGCGACCATCGGACGACCAGATCGGCTGCACGATCGCGCCGCCGGATCCGGTCGAGTAGCTCGCCACCTTCGTTCCGTCGGCCTGATACGAGGCGAGCGCGTCCGCGCCTCCGTCCCGATCGAGCACGAGCACGAGGCCGTTGGCGACACCATCGACGATCGCCGGACCGTCGGCGACTACGGGCGCCGGCGCCGGCGCCGATGAATCGGTGCTGCTCTGCTCGGTTGTGGTGGGCGCCGGGGGCTCGGTGTCGGTGCCCGTGGATGTCGCCGGATCGTCCGACGTGTCGCCGGAGGATGTCGCGCACGCGGCGGCCAATGTCGCAACGGCGACCGCGACGATCAGAGTGCTGCGCATACCCGAGCCTCTCACGCCGCCCCCGCCGACCATCCGAAACTTGTACGCAATGTCGCGCTCAGCGCGACGATTCCTCCACAGAACGGGGAATTGAACTTCAAAGGGCGTCGTGGCCCTCTTCGCCGGTGCGGATGCGCACCACGCGCTCGATCTCGGACACCCAGATCTTGCCGTCGCCGATCTTGCCGGTGGCGGCCGACGACACGATCTCATCGACGACCGCATCGGCGCGATCGTCGTCGATCACGATCCGCAACGACACCTTCGGTACGAAGTCGATCTGGTACTCCGCGCCGCGGTAGGTCTCGGTGTGTCCACCTTGGCGTCCGAACCCCCTGACCTCCTCGACCGTGATGCCGGTGACGTCGATCGCCTTCAGGGCGTTCTTCACGTCGTCGAGTTTGAACGGCTTGATCACCGCGGTGATGAGTTTCATGGTCGTGCCTCCCCGAGGTCGGTTCGAATTGGTCCAGTCTGTCAGGACGTGTACGCAGACTCGGCGTGCTGGGTCTGGTTGAGGCCGATGCGTTCGCCCTCTGCGTCGACCCGCAGCCCGATCGTGCGATGGATGCCGACCGCGATCGCGTACGTCACGACGAACGAGTAGACGCCGACGAACAGCGCACCGAGGAAATGGTCCTTGAGCAGTTCGAGGCCACCACCGTAGAAGAGGCCGTCGAAGCCGCCCGCGTTCACGGTCGTGTCGGTGAAGAACCCGAGCAGCAGCGTGCCGACGATGCCGCCGATGAGGTGCACGGCGTGATCGCGACGAGCCCGGCGACGGCACCCGGGGGTGACGCTAGATCGCGTCGACGCCCTCCTCGCCGGTGCGGATCCGCACCATGCGCTCGATGTCGGAGACCCAGATCTTGCCGTCGCCGATCTTGCCGGTGGCGGCCGACGCGACGATGGCGTCGACGACCGTGTCGACCATCTCGTCGGCGACGACCACCTCGATGCTCACCTTGGGCACGAAGTCGATCTTGTACTCAGCGCCTCGGTACGTCTCGGTGTGGCCGCCCTGGCGACCGAAGCCACGGACTTCGCTCACGGTGATGCCGGCGACTCCGGCGGCCTTGAGCGCGTCCTTGACGTCGTCGAGCTTGAACGGCTTGATGATCGCTGTCACGATTTTCATGGGCTTTCGTTCCCTTCCTCTGGTCGGGTCTTCGGGTTCGGACTCTTGGTTCGGACTCTTGGTTCGGCGCTCGTCGTGCGACTCAGACGTGTGCCAGATCGTCGGAGTACCCCGACATGCCGTGTTCGAGGACGTCGAGGCCCTGGATCTCCTCGTCGGCGCTCACCCGCAGACCGATCGTGGCCTTCAGGACGGCGAACGCGGCCGCGGACGTGGCGGCGACCCATGCGACGATGATGACGAGCATCAGCGCCTGGACCGCGAGCTGGTCGAAGCCGCCACCGTAGAACAGTCCGGCGTCTGTTCGGCCGAGGAACGCGTCGTCGTACCGGGCGAACAGGCCGACCGACAGGAGGCCCCAGCCGCCGACGACGCCGTGAACGCTGATCGCGCCGACCGGATCGTCGATCCTGATCCGGTCGAAGAACAGCACCGAGAACACGACGATGATGCCACCGATCGCGCCGATCACGACCGACATACCGGGGTTGACCGAACCGCACGGAGCGGTGATCGCCACGAGCCCGGCGAGAACGCCGTTGCCGATCATCGCGAGGTCGGGCTTCCCCGTCTTCATCCAGATCGTCACGGCGGTGGCGGCTCCGCCGGCTGCCGCGGCGAGCATCGTGTTGAGCCCGACCGTCATCACGAAGCCGTCGGCGGCGAGTTCCGAGCCCGGGTTGAACCCGAACCAGCCGAGCCACAGGATGAACACTCCGAGGAGGGCGAACGGGATGTTGTGGCCCGGGATCGCCCGCGGCCGCCCGTCTGGGCCGTACTTGCCGATGCGCGGCCCGAGGAACATCGCACCCATCAGGGCGGCGACTCCGCCCGTCATGTGCACGACCCCCGAACCGGCGAAGTCGGAGTAGACGGCGCCGCCGATGTCGATGTCGGCGATCAGCCCGCCACCCCACGTCCAGTGGACGATCACCGGGTAGATGAAGCCGGTCATGATCGCGCTGAAGATCAGATACGAGGTGAACTTCGTCCGTTCGGCCATCGCGCCGGAGGCGATCGTCACCGCCGTCGCCGCGAACACGGCCTGGAAGAAGAACATGGTGGCAACGCTGAGGCCGCCATCGGCCGGAATGTTCAGGTCCTGTCCGCTGAGGAAGAACGCCTCATCGCCGATCCACGTGCCGCCACCGCCGAACGCGAAGGCGTAACCCGTGGCGAAGAACGCCAGTATTCCGACGATCGCATCGGCGATGTTCTTGGCGAAGATGTTGACGACGTTCTTGGCCCGCGTGAGGCCGGCCTCGACGAGTGCGAAGCCGGCCTGCATGAAGAACACGAGGCATCCGGCGATGAACACCCAGATGTTGTCGAGAATGGCCTGTGTGTCGGGCCCGGCCTGGGCCGAGGCCACCGAGGGCGTGACGGCGATGATTGCCGCGGCGCCTCCGAGGCCGGAGATGATTCGAAGCACACGCTTGCGCATGGGTCCTCCAAGTTGGGGGTAGGGATCTGGGTGAGGGGATGTGGGAGAGGATCCGGCGGCGCCGTTGCCCCGGATCGATCGGCAAGTTAGGTGGACCTCGTTTCGCGCTTGTCGCCGCTCTGTTTCGTCCGTGTGAATCCGCGCCGACCCCCATCTCCCGAAAAATGCACGCAAGTTCCCGCGCAGCGGGAACATCCGTACACAGAACCGACGGGAAGGCGTGATCACCGCGACTTGACCCGCGGGTCAAGTCGCGGGGCACAATGGTGGGATGGATCTGACATACCCCCCAGAAGCCGAGGAGTTCCGCACCGAGATCAGGGCGTGGCTGCGTGAGAACCTGCCTGCCGGCTGGTTCGACGACGACTTCGAGATGACCGACGACGAGCGCACGAGATTCAACGCCGACTGGCCCGAGAAGCTCTTCGAGGGCGGCTGGATCTGCGCGACATGGCCGAAGGAGTACGGCGGTAAGGGGCTCTCGACGATGCAGGGCGTCGCGCTGGCGGAGGAGTTCGCCGACGCCAAGGCGCCGATGCGCGGCGACTTCTTCGGCGACACGCTCGTCGGCCCGACCCTGCTCCAGTGGGGGAGCGAGGAGCAGAAGCGCGAGTTCCTGCCGAACATCCTCAACGGACGCACGAGCTGGTGTCAGGGCTTCTCCGAACCCGACTCCGGCTCCGACCTGGCGAGCCTCAAGACGTCGGCGGTGCTCGACGGCGACGAGTGGGTGATCAACGGTCAGAAGGTGTGGACGACCCAGGGCCACCACGCCGACTACTGCTTCCTGCTCACCCGTACCGATCCCGATGCCCCCAAGCACAAGGGCATCAGCTACATGCTCGTACCGATGAAGCAGGACGGCGTCGAGGTCCGCGGCATCACACAGCCCGACGGCACGGCCGAGTTCTGCGAGGTCTTCTTCAGCGATGCCCGCGCATCCAAGGAGAACGTCGTCGGCGGCGTCAACGAGGGCTGGAAGGTCGCCAACTCGACGCTCGCGTTCGAGCGCGGGCAGAGCGCGACGACCGGTTTCCGACGGTTCGCAGAGGAGTACCGGCTCCTCGTCGAGCAGGCACAGCAGAACGGATGCATCGACGATCCGAACATCCGTCAACGTCTGATCGAGTACTACACGAAGATCCAGATCCTGCGGATCAACGGCCTCCGCAACCTCACCTCGACGCTCAACGACGGGAAGGACATGGGAACGATCGCGCTCGGCGCGACGAACAAGCTCTTCTGGTCCGAGATGCACCAGGCGGCGATGGAACTGGCACTCGACATCTACGGCGCCGAGTCGATGCTGATCGACACAGGGCCCGAGTCCGGTGGCTGGCCGGGCTCCGGCCGGGATGAGCAGCGCGACGGATATCCGGTGAGTCCGATGATGTCGGCGTTCTTCTTCTCGCGCTCCGAGACGATCTGGGGCGGCACCAGCCAGATCCAGCGCAACATCGTCGGCGAGCGGGTTCTCGGTCTGCCCAAGGAGCCCAAGCCGCCGAGCGCCACCTGATCCGGCCTCGGCGTCTCGTTTCCCCGCTTCCGAGCGGGCCGTCGGGGCGCAACTACATTGCCGGGCATGACACTCACCGAATCCCACGCGACCGGACCCGCGGAACCAGCGGTGCGCGACATCACGGTCGGTCGCCTCCTCGTCGAGGCGGCCGAGGCAGTGCCCGATCGGATCGCGCTGATCACCGGGATCCCCGACGCCGCACAGCGTCGCCAGTGGACCTACGCGGAGCTGCTCGCCGACGCCGAGCGGGCCGCAAAGGCGCTGCGGACGAGGTTCGAGCCGGGGGAGCGTGTCGCCGTCTGGGCGCCGAACATCCCGGAATGGATCATCCTCGAGTTCGGATGTGCGATGGCGGGTGTCGTACTCGTCACGGTCAATCCGGGGTTCCGCGCCCACGAACTCGAGTACGTGCTCAACCAGTCGCGGTCCGCCGGCCTGTTCGTGATGTCCGACTTCCGCGGCAATCCGATGCTGGCGACCGCCGAAGAGGTCCACCCGAACTGTCCCGAGTTGCGTGAGATCCTCCGCTTCGACGAATGGGACGACTTCATCGCCGGGGCGGACGACTTCGACGGCGAACTGGTCGAGCCCGATCCCTCCGATCCGGTGATGATCCAGTACACGTCCGGCACGACGGGGTTCCCGAAGGGGGCCCTGCTGCACCACCGCGGACTTGTCAACAACGGCGCGCACACCGCAGATCGCATGGGCGTCAGCGACGGCTGCGTCTGGGTCACGACGATGCCGCTGTTCCACACCGGTGGCTGCGTGTGCTGCGTCCTCGGCTCGGTGTCGAAGAGGGCGACACAGGTGCTGATCGAAGCGTTCGATCCCGGGCTCGTCCTCGAGATGTTCGACACGTACAAGGGCTCGGCGATGATCGGCGTACCGACGATGCTCGTCGCGATGATCGAGCATCCGGCGTTCGCCGACACCGATCTGTCGGCCGTGGAAGCGCTGTGCTCCGGAGGATCGACCGTACCGGGTCCGCTCGTCGAGCGGTTCGAGAGCGAACTCGGTGCGCCGTTCACGATCGTGTTCGGCCAGACCGAGTGCTCGCCGGTCGCCTCGATGTCGGCGCCCGACGACACGATCGCTGACAAGGCGGGCACGGTCGGCGCACCGATGCCCGGCGTCGAGGTGAAGATCATCGACACGACGACGGGTGAGACGGTGCCCGTCGGCACGGTCGGCGAGTACTGCACCCGCGGGTACCACGTGATGAACGGGTACTTCGAGATGCCCGACGCGACGGCCGAGGCGATCGACGACGACGGCTGGCTGCACACCGGCGACCTGTGCGCGATGGACGATCGTGGGTACTGCACGGTCGAGGGTCGCCTGAAGGACATGATCATTCGAGGCGGTGAGAACATCTATCCACGCGAGCTCGAGGACCTGTTATTCGCTCACGACGCGGTCGGCGAGGTCGCCGTCGTCGGGCTGCCCGACGAGAAGTGGGGCGAGACGGTCGGTGCGTTCATCCGCCCGACGCCGGGCGGCACCGTCGACAAGGACCAGCTCTTTTCGTACCTGCGCGAGAACCTCGCACCGCACAAGACTCCGAGGCATTGGTTCGAGGTAGACGAGTTTCCGCTCACCGGCTCCGGCAAGATCCAGAAGTTCAAGCTGCGCGAGCAGTGGGTGTCAGGCGACTGGCCCGAACTCTGATTCCCCCGAACGGTGTGACCGCTCAGCCGCCGTCGGCCGAGCGATCGGCGACGTTCGCCTCGTAGAGCAGCTCGCCACCCACCTCGCTGCCGTCGTCGAACCTGCGCACAATGGTGTCGGGCATCGCTGAGAAATCGGACGCCCTCATGAAGTCGCGGATCGACGAGCCGGTGCATCGCGAGTCGACGTTCGGGGCGCCGAGCCCCGCCTCGATGTCGTCGATGTCGACCGCCCGGAAATCGATCGAGAAGCGCGTCCTTCCCGTCGCGTTCGGCACGCTCGAGTGGAGGTGGTGTCCGGAGAATGTGGTGATCGCGCCGACCGGCGCTACCGGCACCAGCGAGTTGGCGAGATCGAGCTCGACGGTCGGGCCCGGCAGCGGCCGCGTGTCGGTGCCGATCTGGCTCGCCGCCGACCTGCGGTACTTCTGGTTCCACTCGTAGTAATTGTACCCGTCAGATGAATTGGGAACCGCCCGGTTGAAGTAGTCGAGGTGGAACGCCATCGCGTTGTCGCCCGTCACGTCGTACACCGGCATCCAGTGGTTGATCTGCGCGTGCGGTGCCGAGTACCACGTGTCGCGGTGCGGGTGCCAAGCGAACGCAATACCGGTCGTGAGGTAGCCGTCGCTGGTCGATGTGCGCAGACGGGGGACGTCGAAATATGTGCGATCGAGGTCGCATCCACGTTCGTCGAGGATGTCGCGGACGAACTCGCGCGATCGCTCGTGGTGGATGAAACGCGGCTTCAGCCCGGCGAGCAGTGACGCGTACGCGTTGACGTCGAGGTGGTACTGAGCCGTCTCCGGTTCGAGCGATCCGAACGCCTCGACGACCAGTTCGCGGGCGAACGTGCAGAACGCGACTGTGGTCGCGGTCGGTGAGTCGACGAACAACTCGCCCGCGTACGCGGCCCATCTGCGCTCCGTGTCCGTGAGGACGCGGTCGTGGTTGATCGAGATCATCGCCTTCCGCCTTTCATTCCACCGAGCATCAGCGTACACGCTGCACGGGTGGGGCGAGACCGGGCTGATCGGCGTGGGGAAGCGAGGAGCGGGTCGGCACCATGTGACATCGGTCGGGATCGTTGTCCCGGTCGCGGCTTCGAGGCGATGACTCGGCAGGATGGCGGCCGTGTCGGTCGTCTCGAGGAAGGTCGTGTCTGCTCCATCGGGACCCGACGCGCGCCTCGTCACGCGCCCGTTCGCGATCGTCACCGCTAGCGCGTTCGCATTCTTCATCTACATCGGGATGCTGATTCCGATCGTGCCGCTGTTCATCGAGGGGCCGCTCGGTGCCGGCGAGTTCGGGATCGGGCTCACGATCGCGTGCTTCGCTCTTGCCGCGATCCTCGCCCGGCCGCTCATCGGTTATGCCGCGGACCGCTATGGGCGGCGCATCGTCATCGTGTCCGGCGCGACGCTTGCCGGTGTGTGCGGCGCCATGTCCGGCCAGGTCGATGCTCTCTGGGAGCTTCTCATCCTGCGGGCGTTCACCGGCGTCGGAGAGGCGGGTGTCTTCGTCGGCGCCGCCACGCTGATCGCCGATCTCTCACCGCGCTCGCGCCGTGCCGAGGGCGCGAGCTACTTCTCGGTGGCCGTGTTCGCGGGCATCGGTATCGGCCCGATCCTCGGTGAACTGATCCTCGACGACAGCGAGTTCGAGCGGGCATTCTTCGTGGCCGGGCTCTTCTCGCTACTCGCAGCGGCAATTGCGCTGTTCGCCCCGGCGCGGGTCCTCACGCCCGACGACCTCATCGATCCGACGGACGGTGATGACGACGCGACCGGCCTCGACCGGTGGATCTATCGCGGCGCCGTGATGCCCGGGCTCGTGCTCGCGTGCGGGGTCGCGGCGTTCGCCGCATACCTCGCGTTCCTACCGGAGTTCTCCCGCAGCGTCGGCCTCGAGTCGTCCGGAGGGCTTTTCGCCGTCTACGCGCTGATGTCGCTCCTCGTGCGGATCTTCGGCGCCAAGCTGCCCGAGCGGCTCGGCCCGCGCCGCATGGTCACGTTCGCGTTGTCGAACGTCATCCTCGGTCTCGGCATCCTCGCGCTCGTTCCGGAGGTGCCGGCGCTCTGGGTCGCGTCGGTGTTCATGGGCCTCGGCATCGCATTCAACTACCCGTCGCTGATGGCGCTCACCGTGAATCGGGCCAGCGACCGCGACCGGGCGAAGGCCGTCAGCTCGCTCACGATGTTCTTCGAGGTCGGTTCTGCTGCGGGCGGTCTCCTGATCGGCGCGCTCGCACAGATCGTCGGGAAGCAGTACGGGTTTCTCGGCGGTGTCGTGTTCGGGCTGATCGGCCTCTGGATCCTGCGCGTCAAGGTCGTGCCGGCCGACTCTCCCGACGCCGGTCCGATACCGCCGACGAGGAGCACGCAGGAATACACCCCGGTCGCGGGCGACTGAGCAACCCCGACCAGCCCCGGCCGCCCCGGCTACCCCTGGCGTGTCCGGTTCGCGGAGGCGATCGCGGGGTAGCGATGGTGATGTCCGATTTCCGCTGGTCGACCGGCTCCGGATGAGTCATGATGCCCCCATGGTCCGCCTCGATCCCGATCGTTGCTACTCGGCGTTGCTCAGCCGTGACGCGCGATTCGACGGCTGGTTCGTCACCGCCGTCCGCACGACCGGCATCTACTGCCGGCCGTCGTGTCCGGCGATCACGCCGAAGCGGCGCAACGTCGAGTTCCATCGCACGGCGGCCGCCGCCCAGCAGCGCGGGTTCCGCGCCTGCAAGCGGTGTCGCCCGGATGCGACGCCCGGGTCACCCGAGTGGAACACGAGACACGACGTGGTGGGAAGGGCGATGCGGCTCATCGCCGACGGCGTCGTCGAGCGCGATGGTGTCACGGGACTGGCGTGCAGCCTCGGCTACAGCGAGCGCCATCTGAACCGGCTCTTCACCGATGAACTCGGCGCCGGGCCGCTTGCCGTCGCCCGCGCCCGTCGCGCTCACACCGCCAGAACGCTGATCGAGACGACCGACCTGGCGATCACCGAGGTTGCGTTCGCCGCCGGGTTCAGCAGCGTCCGGCAGTTCAACGAGACCGTCCGCGAAGTGTTCGCCTCTTCGCCGTCCGAGTTGCGGCGTGCGTCGGGGGGCTCGCGGTCGAGCGTCGACGGAAGTGGGGGTGAGGTGCATCTCCGCCTGCCCGTGCGACAGCCGTTCGCCGGTGCCGAGTTGCTCGGATTTCTCGGCGTGAGGGCGATCCCGGGGATCGAGTCGTGGGACGGCGAGACCTACCGGCGGACACTGTCGCTGCCCGATGGGCACGGCGTGGCCTCGATACGCGCGGCACAAGACCACGTCGCCGCCTCACTCCGGCTCGATTCGTGGAACGATCTCGCGGTCGCTGTGCAACGCCTGCGACGGCTGCTCGACCTCGACGCGGACCCCACCGCGGTCGACGAGATCCTGAGCGGCGAGCGTGCGTTCGCCCCTCTAGTCCACGCCGTTCCGGGTCGACGTGCACCCGCGAGTGTCGATCCGTACGAAACCGCAATTCGTGCGGTCGTCGGCCAGCAGGTGTCGGTCGCCGGCGCCCGCACCGTCGCCGGTCGAATCGTGGAAGCTGTCGGCGAAACGCTCGCGATCGACGACGAGCTGACGCACGTTTTCCCGTCGCCCGACCGGCTTCGCGACGCTCCAGATGAGCACTTCTCGATGCCGAGTTCGCGCCGCGACACGATCCGCCGCGTCGCCGGTGCGGTCGCCGACGATGTGCTCTGTCTGAACGCGGGGGTCGACGTCGAAGATGCGCGGATCTCGATGCTCGCGCTCAAGGGCATCGGCCCGTGGACCGCGGACTACGTCGCGATGCGCGGCCTCGGCGATCCGGATCGATTCCTCCCGAGCGACCTCGGTGTCAAGCACGCGCTCGCCGCTCTCGACGTCGATCCGGTGACCGTTCAGAGGTGGTCGCCCTGGAGGTCGTACGCCGTGCACCACCTGTGGGCGAGCCTCGCGACCACGTCGCGCGAGCGTGCGGCCGATGCGCCACCCATCGCGCCGGCCACCGCGCCGAAAACTCCGCCCAACACCGACCCGATCACCGACCCGACCGAGGAGACCCGATGACCACCGCCACGATCTACGCCACGACGATCGACACCCCTCTCGGCGTGTTGACGATCACCGCCGCCGACGACGGCGTCCGCGCTGTCACGTGGCCGAACGACGATGAACACCGTGTGCCGATCGCCGAACCGGTCGAGTCGGGGCCGCATCCGGTGGCCGACGAAGCGGCCCGGCAGTTGACGGAGTACTTCGCAGGCGATCGTCGCGAGTTCGAATTGCCGCTCGACCCGATCGGAACCGAGTTCCAGCGGGCCGCTTGGACGACGCTGTGCACGATCCCGTACGGCGAGACGGTGAGCTACGGAGAGCAGGCGGGGCGGATGGGTGACGCGCGCAAGGCGCGTGCGGTCGGTGCGGCGAACGGTCGCAATCCGATCTCGATCATCGTGCCGTGCCACCGGGTGATCGGCGCCGACGGTTCTCTCACGGGATTCGCCGGCGGTATCGACTCCAAGGCGTGGCTGCTCGACCACGAGCGGCGCCATT
>CBDUYD010000088.1:0-11927 GCA_965371355.1 uncultured Ilumatobacteraceae bacterium | reverse complement strand
CCGACCGGCTCGATGGCGGCCTCGTTCCAACCGATCCACAGGTGCCCCCACGGATGCACCACATCGGTAGATTCGATCTGCGTCGTCGCCGGCAGCACGATGTCGGCGTAGCGGGCGGTGTCGGTGAGGAACTGCTCGTGGACCACCGTGAAGAGATCCTCACGCTCGAGTCCCCGCCGGGTCGCCTCGGCGTTGGGGACGATGACCAGCGGATTGCAGTTCCACACCACGAGCGCATGCACCCCCGGTCCGTCGTCGCCGCCCGCGTGGGGCGCGGTGAGGATCTCGCCGAGTCGGCTCATGTTGAGGAGGCGGGGGAGCGGTGTGCCGGACGGGCGCAGGTCGTAGCGGTGCAGCGCGGCCTCGTCGATCACGGCCTCGGTGAAGGAACCGACGCTCCTCGAGATCCCGCCGCCCCGATCGGCCCAGGCGCCGGTGAGCGCCGGCAGGCATGCCAGCGTGCGGAAGAACATCGCCCCGTTCTCGTGGTGCTCGGCGCCGATCAGGGCGCGGATCGCGGCAGGCCGTGTCGTGGCGTAGTCGACGGCCAGCGCGCGGATCTCGTCGGCGGCTACGCCGGTGACATCGGCGGCCCGCTCCGGGGTCCACTCGGCGACCGCGACGCTCAACTCGTCGAAGCCGGTCGTGTGCGCTCGGACCCACTCGTCGTCGGTGAGACCATCGGCGATGATGACGTGCATCATCGCCAGCATCATCGCGATGTCGGTGCCGGGCCGCGGCTGGATGAATCGGTCACCTCGTTCGGGATCGAGCGCCTCGGACGTGGCCGTGCGCATGGGGTCGATCACCACGAGTCGAGCGCCGCGCTCGCGGGCCCGTTCGATCGTCGGCCACAGGTGCCGGTTGGTGAGCCTGGTGTTCGCCCCCCAGATGAGGATCAGTCGGCTGTGCTCGAGTTCGAGCGGGTCGAGACCCCGACCGGAGCCGTTGGTCATCGCGAGGCCGGCACCGACCGTCGGGCCGCAGATCGCCCGGTGCAGCCGGCTCGCCCCCATGTGATCGAACAGCCGACCGCTCAGGCCCGTCATCGCGAGGAGGCTCTGATTGCCGGCGTCCGAGAACGGCAGCACCGCCTCGGCGCCGTACTCGTCGATGACCCGATGGAGGTTGGATGCGGTCTCCGCCAACGCCTCGTCCCAGGTGATCTGCTCGAAGCGTCCCGATCCCTTCGGACCGACCCGGCGCAGCGGGTGCAGTAGACGGTCGGGGCTGTAGACGCGGTCGAGCATCCGGTTCACCTTGGGGCACAGCTCGCCCTGCGAGAACGGATGCTCGGGGGTGCCCCGCAGCTTGATCGCGACCGGCGACGGCGAGTCGTCGACGGTGACGGTCCACCCGCACGAGTCGGGGCAGTCGTGGTGGCAGGTGCCCGTGATGGTTCGAGTGGCGGGCGGAGCGGCCGCCGGGTCGGCGTCCATCGTCTGCGACATGGTTGGATGCTACGACCAGCGCCCTCGAGGACCAGCCACGGTTCGGCCGCGGTTCAGGCGACGTGTGCTTCGACGAGTTCTCGGAGGTGCGGCCATGCCGCGGCGAATCCGGCGTGCACGGGCAGTGCGGCCACCTCGTCGATCGTGAACCAGACGACCTCGTCGGTCTCGAAGTTGATCGACTCACCGAACTGCCGCTCGACCTCGACGACCACCGTCGTGTACGCCCAGTCGGGGGATGGACGGAAGACGTACTCGCCGACGATGTTCGTGGTGCCCGGCAGGTGCCCGACCTCCTCGGTTGCCTCCCGGAGCGCACCATCGATCGGCATCTCACCCTGATCGAGTGCGCCGCCGGCGCACGACCACGTTCCACCCTCGTGGGCGAAGGCGGAACGCTTCTGCAACATCACCCGCGGCGTGCCCTCGGCGTCGCGATGGAGGAACACCACGCCGGCGGCGCCGAAGATCCCCCAGCGGACATGGCCGTCGCCGCAACGGATGAAGCCGTCGCCGCTTCGTCGCTCGAACACGGCGTCACCCTACGGAGTCCTCCATGAGCCCGGTGAACCAATCGGGTCGGTGAGCGGTCGAATGGAAGGAAATGCGGCCAGCCGGTGTTGACTCTCCACGTGAGCGACACCCCCGAACAGTTCGATCTCATCATCGTCGGGAGCGGCTCGGGCAACTCGATCCCGGACCACCTCGCCGAGTGGAAGGTCGCGCTCGTCGAGCGCGACGTGTTCGGCGGGACGTGTCTCAACCGGGGCTGTATCCCGTCGAAGATGTTCGTCGTCCCCGCCGACCTCGCGCTGATCGCCGAGAACTCCGAGCGGGTCGGCATCGACACGTCGTTCCACGGTGCCGACTGGTCCGCGATCCGTGATCGCGTGTTCGGCCGGATCGACGCGATCGCCGCGGGCGGGCGCGAATACCGGGCGTCGGGGTCGCCGAACGTGACGCTGATCGAGGGGACGGCACGGTTCGTCGCCCCGTCTGGCTCCGCCACCGAAGGGCACGTCCTCGACGTCGACGGCCGCCGGATCACGGCGCCGAACATCCTGCTCGCGGCCGGTGCCCGACCTGTGGTTCCCCCGATCAACGGGCTCGTCGAGACCGGCTTCCATACGTCCGACTCGATCATGCGGCTCGCCGAACTCCCCCTGCGGCTCGGCATCATCGGCGGCGGCTTCATCGCCGTCGAGATGGGTCATGTGTTCTCCGCGTTCGGTTCGGAGGTCACGCTCTTCAATCGCTCGAACCGGCTCCTCAGCGGGTTCGACCGCGAGATCTCCCAACGTTTCACCACGATGTTCGCCGAGCGTGTCGATCTGCGGCTCGGCCACATCCCGACCAGCGTCGAGCGCACCGGCGACGGCATCGTCATCACCACGGTCGAGGGCAGCGCGGTCGTCGACGAGCTGCTCGTCGCGACGGGCCGCGAACCCAACAGCGACCTGCTCGACGCGAGGGTCGCCGGAATCGAGTGTCACGACCACGGCACGATCAATATCGACGACACGATGGCCACGAAGGTGCCGGGGATCTGGGCGGTCGGTGACATCGCCAACAGTTACCAGCTCAAGCATCTCGCCAACGCCGAGGCGAGGGTCGCGTTCTGGAACATCGCGCATCCCCACGATCTGCGGCACCAGAGCTATCGCGCCGTCCCGAGTGCGGTGTTCTCGAACCCGCAGGTCGCCTCCGTCGGCTTGACCGAGGAACAGGCGGTCGCCGAGGGCAGGTCGTTCAGGGTCGGTCGACGCGACTATGCCGATACCGCATACGGCTGGGCGCTGGCCGACGAGACCAGCTTCGCCAAGGTCCTCGTCGACACCGAGACCGGTCTGATCCTCGGCGCACACATCATCGGACCGCAGGCGGCGACCCTGCTCCAGCCGGTGATCCAGGCGATGGAACTCGGCCAGACCGCCGAGCAGATCACCGAGGGCGTGTTCTACATCCATCCCGCCCTGACCGAGGTCGTCGAGAACGCGCTGCTCGCCGCGATCTGAAGCGGCGTCGATCGCGCCGATCGCGAACCGGGTCGCCTGAGCGAGGCTTGTCCCGCTCCACCCACGCCGGCGGGCACCTACGCTGGCGGGATGAGCGTCGCGACGAGGAATTGGGCGGGTAACGAGCGGTGCGTACCGGTGGCGGTGCACGAGCCCGCCACGACCGACGAGGTCGCGGCGATCGTTCGTGCCGCCCTGTCGGCCGGTGAACGCGTGAAGACGATCGGCGCCGGCCACTCGTTCACCGGTACCGCGATGACGGACGGCCACCTGCTCTCGCTCGACGCGATGAACCGTGTGCTGCGCGTCGAGGGGAACGATGTCACCGTGCAGGCCGGCATCCGGTTGTTCGAACTCAACGCGCGCCTCGCCGAGCGGGGACTCGCCATGGCGAACCTCGGCGACATCGATCGCCAGTCGATAGCCGGCGCCATCTCGACCGCGACGCACGGCACGGGTGCGGCGCTCGGCAACATCGCCACCGCGATCGTCGGCATCGAGCTGGTCGCCGGCGACGGCGCGGTCGTGCGAGCCGACGAGCAGCACGACCCCGAACTGCTGCGCGTCGCGCGCGTCGGGCTCGGCGCACTCGGCATCGTCACCGAGGTGACGCTGCGCTGTGTCCCCGCGTTCAACCTCCATGCGCGCGAGACGATCGAACCGCTCGACGACCTGCTGTCCGGCTTCGCCGACACGATGCACTCCACCGATCACGTCGAGTTCTTCTGGATGCCGGGAGCCAGGAGATGCCAGGTCAAGCGCAACACCCGGACCGACGAACCGGCACGCCCCCAGCCGCGCCTCTCTTACATCCGCGACAAGTGGATCGCCGAGAATCTCGCATTCGGCGCGGTCTGCCGCGTCGGCCGTCGCTATCCGAAGCTGGCGCCGAAGCTCGCGAAGGCGGTGACGTCGGCGGCGAGCGAGCGCGAGTTGATCGATCGCAGCGACCGGATCTTCTCGAGCGTGCGTCGCGTGCGGTTCGTCGAGATGGAGTACGGCATTCCGTTCGACCGGGTTCCCGAAGCGCTCGAGCGGGTCGGGCGGCTCGTCTCATCGCTCCCGTTCCCGCCGCTGTTCCCGATCGAGGTGCGAGCGTCGGCCGCCGATGACATCCCGCTCTCGACCGGCAACGGACGTGCGTCCGGCTGGATCGCGATCCACCAGTACATCGGTGCACCGTACGAGGCCTACTTCCAGGGCGTAGAGGAGATCATGAACGACTATTCGGGGAGACCGCACTGGGGCAAGTTGCACTACCAGAGCGCCCGCACCCTCGCCGATCGCTACCCGCAATGGGACGCCTTCGCCGCAGTTCGCGCGCGTCTCGACCCGCAGGGCGTGTTCCGCAATCCGTACCTCGACCGCGTGCTCGGTCAGCCCGACTAACCGCCCGACCGGATGCAGTCGCCGACATCGGCGAGCGGCGTCGCCGGGTCGGAGAGGGCCGCGCGTACGCCGGGGTCGATGAGTTCGGATGGGAGGTCGACCGCCCATGCGCGCTCCTCGCGCTCGTTGCTCCGCGCCCAGACCACGCCGACGCCACCACCCGGTAGCACGACGAGCGCCCCGGAGTCACCGGGGTCGATCGTCGCCTCGATTTCGAAGCCGCGGCGCTCGACGGGGTCGTCCAGGTAGATGTCGGTGGTGCGAATGTTGACCGAGCGCAGCACGTGGATGTCGACGATCTCGGTCTCGACCGGGCTGTCGTCGCCGACCGGGCCGTCGTCGCGCCGGGGGAGCGCGACGACGCCGACCTCGTCGATGGCCGCCCGCTCGGGCCGCAGGCGGATCGGTGAGCCGATCGGATCGTCGGTGCGCAGGATTGCGAGGTCGAGATCGGGGTCGAACGAGACGACATCGGCGGTCGTCGTGCCCCCCGAGGTGTCGCGCAGTTCGATGTGATCGGAGCCGGCGACCACGTGCGCCGCGGTCACCGCGAGACGGTCGTCGATCATCGAGCCCGAGCCGAGACCGACCCTCGGACCGCAGCCGTCGGCGCGGACGTCGAGTGCGGCATCGTGGGTCGCGTCGAAGGGCGGCAGGAGACCGCGACCGGCGCTGTCGAACGCGCACGACGCGAGGACGATCGCGAGCAGCGCGGTGACCGAGAGTGCGCGGGTCGCCGACCGCAGATCGGCAGGTCGAGCCGCTGACGACACGATCAGTCCGACGTTCGCTCCGAGATGTCGCGGGCGACCACGCCGTATCGCTCGAAGCGTTCGGGCGTGTCGGCGGCGGCGTTGTAGAGCACTAGCCGGCTCATCGCGTCGCCGTACTCGGCGATCAGCGCGTCGGCGAGCCGGTCCCACGTCGCTTCGACGCAGAACGTCGACAGGTGCTCGTCGGTGATCTCGGCGGTCATCGCGCCGAAGTCGCCCGCCTTCTGCTTCTCGCGAATGCGGCTGGTCGTGCCCTCGAAGCCCGCCTCGTCGAGCACGAATGCGTAGTTCGGGGTCGAGGCGTAGAAGGCGACGGAGAGCCGGGCGACGTCACGTCCTGCGGCGATCTCCTCGTCGGTGTCGCCGACGATCGTCATCACCGGCATGATGAGATCGATCTCGCCTGGATCTCGCCCCGCCCTGGTGGCCCCTGCGGTGATGTTGGGGATCGCGTGACGTTCGACGTATCCGGGATCGGCGATCGGGTGGAGGTGGACGCCGTCGGCGACCTCGCCCGCCATCCGGAGCATCCACGGGTTGACGGCCGCGATGTCCACCTTCGGGTCGGGAAAGTCGATCGGCCCAGGGCTCCACTGACCGTTGAGCAGGGTCAACTCGTAGAAGTCGCCCCGATGGTCGAGTGGCTCGCCGCGGAACGCCGCGAAGCAATCCTTCACCGCCAGGACGTAGTCGCGCATACGCGGGCCGGGGTGCTCGAAGTCGGCTCCGTAGCGGCGCACGATGTGGGTGCGGACCTGTGTTCCGAGTCCGAGCCGGAACTTGCCGCCCGTCGCCTCGTGGATCTCCCACGCACTCTGCGCGGTGATCATCGGGCTGCGCGCAAACGCGACCGCGACCCCGGTCGAGTAGTGCATGTCCGGCTCGGCGATCGCCATCGCGGTGGCCGACGTGTAGACCGTTCGCCCGCCCTCGGTGAGCAGGACGCCATCGAAGCCAGCCGCCTTCGACCGGTGCGCGAAAGTACCCATCTCCTGCAGCGGGCCGGGGAAAGACATGACATCGACACGCATCGGGCCGACCGTAACCTGACGACGATGCATCCGCTGTACGAAGCGCTCGCCGCGGCGGCCGGTGGGCGGTTCCCGCCTGTCGACGGGGTCGTCGAGGTACTACCCCCCGACGTCGAGGGACGGCAGGCGGTGGTCGAGCTCACTGGGCACTCGTTCGTGTTGACCGATCGTCGTATCGAAGAGCTCCGGTCGCGCGGGGCCGACGGGTTCGGCGGTGCATCGCAGCCCGACGTGCTGCGCTGGCTCGCCGGACCGACCGGCGAGATCGGCTCGCACGACGCCGTCCTCGTCGCGCGCGGCAGTGGATCGCGAGCGGCGGACCGATCGCGGGGCACGGGCCTCGCGCGGCGGGCCGACCTGGACGACCATCCCCGCGTGATCAGAGCCCGCCGGCACCGGCGCGATGTCATGGTGTACGGCGACGACGTCGGCCTGCTGACGCTCGGCCACGGCCTTGTCGGCAGGCTCGAACTCTCGGTCGAGCTGTACTCCGTCGACCTGCAGGCGCGAGGCGCCGGACGGCGTCTGATCGCGGCGGGCCTCGCACTCGTGCCGGAGGGTCGATTGGTGTTTGCCCAGGTCGCACCGGGCAACGCGTCGTCGCTGCGGGCATTCCTGACCTGCGGATTCGCGCCGATCGGCGCCGAGACACTGATCGGATGACGTGCACGTCCGGCTCGATCGGCGGACCGTCCGGGTAACCCGACACGCGATTGACACACGTTCGATGCCGAACTCGACATCTCGACCCGGTAGACCCGTGATTCAGCGAGGAGGGCGAACGATCGTGGACGGCGACGTCATCATCCGGAACGGAACCGTGGTCGACGGCACCGGCGCGCCCGGGCGCGTCGCGGACGTGCGGATCGAGGGCGATCGCATCGCCGAGATCACCGACCACGATGCCGGCGGTATCGAAGGTTCGGCCGCGCACGAG
The DNA here is from genome assembly GCA_965371355.1 of uncultured Ilumatobacteraceae bacterium. Classification (GTDB taxonomy): domain Bacteria; phylum Actinomycetota; class Acidimicrobiia; order Acidimicrobiales; family Ilumatobacteraceae; genus JASJHI01. The sequence continues at coordinate 4,331 of CBDUYD010000088.1, read as the reverse complement.
ATCGACGCCGACGGCAAGATCGTCACGCCCGGGTTCGTCGACATCCACACCCACCTCGACGCGCAACTCGCGTGGGATCCGATCGGAACCTCGAGTTGCTGGCACGGGGTGACCAGCGTCGTCATGGGTAACTGCGGCGTCACGTTCGCGCCGTGTCGGCCGTCCGACCGCGAGCTGCTCGCCGAGATGATGGAGTCGGTCGAGGACATCCCGCGCGACGCGATCCTCGGATCCCTGCCCTGGGACTGGGAGTCGTACGGCGAGTACTACGAGTTCATCGGCAGGCTCCCGAAGGGTCTGAACGCGGGCGGCATGGTCGGGCACAGCGCCCTGCGCACGTATGCGATGGGGGAGCGGGCGCTCGACGAGGAACCGGCGGGCGCGGACGACATCGCCACGATGTCCGATCTGCTCGACGAGGCGATGGCGGCCGGCGCGCTCGGCGTGTCGACGAGTCGTACGTTCATGCACCGCGTTCCCGATGGCCGTCCTGTGCCGGGCACATATGCAGCCGACGACGAGCTGCTCGCCTTCGCCGACGTTCTCGGTCGACACGGCAGGGGCGTGTTCGAGGGAGCGATGCGCCTCGGCGAACGCGACGACGCCGAACTCACCTCGACCCGTCGTGAGGTCGCGCTGCTCGGCGAGATCAGCGTGCGCAGCGGTCGGCCGGTGAGCTTCGGCCTCACCCAGAGCAACCGGCGACCCGATCTGTACGAGCGTGTGGTCGGGTTCGCGAAGGAGGAGAACGCCGCCGGTGCGACGATCCGTCCGCAGACGACGGCGCGCGGCGTCGGCATCCTCTTCGGACTCGAGTCGCGAACGCCGTTCGACAAGGCACCGGTATGGCGCGAGATGCGTACGGCGGTCAACGGACGAAAGCTCCAGATGCTGCGCGACGCTGCTTGCCGGCAGCAGTTGATCAGCGAGGCCGACGTCCACGGTCCGAGCGTCGATCTCGACAACCTGTTCGTCATGCCCGATGACGGGCTCGCCCGTTACGACTGCGATCCGTCGACGTCGCTCGCCGCGATCGCCCTGTCTCGGGGAGTCAGTCCGGCCGCCGCGTACATCGAGCTGCTGCTCGAGACCGATGGGCATCTCGTCGCCAACTACCCGTTCCTCAACCGGGATCTCGCCGCGGTCGAGGCGATGCTCGACGATCCGCTGGTGACGCTCGGTCTGGCCGACGCCGGAGCGCATGTCGGACAGATCATGGATGCCAGCCAACCCACGTTCCTCCTCACGTACTGGGTCCGCGAGCGTCGTCGGTGGAGCCTCGAGGAAGCGGTCCGGCGCCTCACGTCAGATACCGCCGACCTGTTCGGGATCCGCGGCCGCGGCCGCCTGGCCGTCGGGGCACGGGCCGACGTCAACGTCATCGACTTCGACGGCCTGACCCTCCCGCAGCCCGAGTACGTCCACGACCTGCCCGGCGGCGCCGGCCGGTACGTCCAGCGATCCAGCGGTTACGACTACACGTTCGTCAACGGCTCGCTGTTCATGGACCACGGCGAGCACACGGGGGCCCTCCCCGGCCGCCTCCTCCGCTCCACCTGAGACCCTCCGTCACCGTCCGGCCTGTCCGGCCTGTCCCCGATTCCCATCCCGTTCTGTGTGCGCAACTTGCCGCTGAGCGGGATCCCGTGCACATATTTCGGGTTGTTGGCGGGGCGTTCGGGTTCGTGTCACGGGGAGGGGTCGGCGATCTTCGGGCGGAGTTCGACCCACACGGATTCGTCGGCGATGGCGACGATCGAGTCGCGCAGCGAGTCGACGACGCGCTCGGATCCGCAGTAGGCCTCGCCTCCGTCGGCGCGTTCGGTGCAGCACCAAGCCATCGTCGTTGCGTGGTCGCCCCAGTCGGCGCGCGACCACCGGCGGACGGTGGCCGTCTCGCGGGTGGCGTCGACCGCTGCCCAGTCGACGCGCAGCGGCAACTGCCAGCACACCGAAGGCTTCCAATCGATCGGCGACTCGCCGTTGGCCAGGGCCGCGAGGTGGAGCGCGCATCCCGCACCGCCCTCGAACCCGGGACGGTTGAGGAAGATGCAGGCGCCCTCGACGATGCGTGTGTGTGAGCGCTCGTCGTCACCGAAGATGCCGCCCTCGCCGTCGGCGCCTTCCGCGGCCTCGTGGAACTGGAACAGTTCGGGAGGGATCATGGCAGCCAGCGCGGAGATCTTCATCGCCTCGGATTCACCCGCCGGACCATCGCCGAAGTTCGCGCCGAGCGAGCAGCACCCCTGGCCGAGTTCTTCGGCCGGACGCGAGAGGATGCCCTTGCAACCGCGTCCGAAGGTGCAGGTCCAGTTCGATTCGAGGAACTCTCGCTCGAATCGCCAGGTGACCCCGTCGCGCACGATCTCGACGAAATCGCCAGGAGCATCCCGGTCACCCGGGTAGTCGTCGGACGCGTCCTCTCCGGCCATGTCACCCGAGCCCGATCATCACAGGTCGACGAAGTAGACGAATGGTGTGCTCGCCCCGAGACCGTCCACCTCGCTCGTCTCCTCGTCGGATCGATCATCGTCTTCGGCGCTGTCCGCTCCGTCGCCAGATCGGTCGTCTTCGGCAGGGTCGTCGGCCGTCGACAGCGCCTCGACGACGAGCCGGCCGGCGAGGTCGATGGCCACCGTTGCGCCGTCGGGCGACAGAGCCAGCAGCCGGTCGTGCTCGTTCTCGACCGGGGCGGCACCATCGGCCGAGAGTGCGATCGAGGTCGGTGCGACGGCTGCTTCCTCGACGGCGATCGCCGTGCAGCCGTCGGCGCTCGTGAGTACCGCCTCGTCGGTTCCCGACACCTCGGCGACGAGTTCGCCGTTGCGGAGGTTGATCAATTGCAGTTGACCGGCCTCGGCATTGTGCATCCCCAGACAGCCCGGCCGCAGAGGGACGATCGATGCCGGTGCTGGTCCGGTCGGAACCGGTCGCACTCCGTCGACGGAGACACGGATCTCGCCGATCGGGTCGATGACGGCGACACCCTTCGCGCTCGACACGATCAGTCGATCACCGGTCGTGGCGACCCAGCTCTCACCCGCCGTTGGCGGCGCACCGATCGAGCCCACTGTGTCGTCGCCGCTCGGATGGATGCGGTGGATCACCCCCCTCCGGTCGACCGTGAGGATTCCTCCGTCGATCAGCATCGCCGCCAGCACCGGCTGCGTCGTGAACTCCGAGAGCCTGGTCCCGTCGTGGTCCGACAGGGTGACCGTGGCGCTGTTGCCGACGTTCTGCACGGTGGCGACCCGTTCGTCGTCGACGGCCAGAGGGACTCCCGCGAAGTAACTAGCGGGTTCGTCGCCGAACCTGAGTAGCACACTCTGGAAATTCCCCGGGTCTGGAATGAGGACAGCCGAACCGTCGACATTCGTCCGCGCGGCGTCGAGCGACAACGCGACGCCAGGCGCAGCGACGGCGACCGACGTGTCGATGATCCGGTCGAGGTCGCTGCCCATGAGGATGGCTTCGGATCCGTTGGAGAACATCACCGTCCGCGTGGACCCGGCCGGTCGACCGATCGTGATGTCACCGTCGAGGATGTCGGAGACCACCAAGCGGTCCCGTGAGCCCGACAGGTTCACCGCGACCGATGCCCTAGCTCCTGCGACGAACACCGTGTCGTCGATCATCGCGGTGCCCGACACCCTGCCGGCGTCCGAGCTGACAACCTCGCTGTCGGTGCCGTCCGGATCCGAGATCGCGATGCGACCGGTGCGCTCGTTGATGGTGACCATCGTGTCCCACGCCGTGTCGACGTCGACCGTTGCGCTGTCGCCGTCGCTACTCCCGATCAGCCGCCCGAGGACGATCGCCACGATGGCGACGACCGCGACGGTCAGTCCTGTGAACACCAGCCTGCGAGCGAGATAGTTCGGCTTCGGTCCGCCGCGGTCGTCGTCGCCGATCGACTGTGGTGTACCGGACATGACCCGCTGATGGTAGGGCGCTAGCGTCGGCGGCGTGGAGTTCTCTTGCCCCCGATGCGACGCGGCGACGATCGATGACCTGTACGGGCCGTGCGAGTCGTGCCGCGCTGAACTCAGAGCGAAGTACCAACTCGAGGGCAGAGTGGTCGAGGTGGCCGAGTACGAGCCGAAGATCAACGTGACGCCCAACGCGGTCGCGATGAAGGACGACTGACCAGATCGTGATGGGCGGCCGCGGCACCCGGCTGCCCACTAGGATCGGCCCACCGCCGAGAAGGAGAGGTCATGACAAACACCGATGATGGGGTCGACAAGTACGACCCGAGACGACTGGTCGTCTGGGTCACACGGCTGATCAGTTACGTCGTCTACTTCTACATCTTGCTCGTCGAGATCATC
>CBDUYD010000087.1:0-11965 GCA_965371355.1 uncultured Ilumatobacteraceae bacterium | reverse complement strand
TCCGGTGGCCACGAGTCGGCGGGCAGCTGCGGAAGTGCATCGAGATCGATCGGCGGGCACGACTCTCCGAAGCGGAACCTGACCCGCTCGCTCGCCGCCAGTTCATGGTCCTCTTCGATGTAGTACCCCTCGAGGCCGGGGGACCCGTCGATCGTCTGCCCGGTACAGACGAATCCCAGTCTGGGGTTGCCGAGTGAGACGCCGTTGTGGCCGTGCCAGCCGTGCAACATCGCACGCGCCACCCGCGTGGGGATGGCGGCCAGCGCTGTGCCGTCGAAGATCCAGCGCGGCGGCGTATAGCGCACCCACGCCTTGCGGTCGGACTCGGGCACGTACGCCACAGCGACGCCACCGACGTGGTTCGACAGGTAGTGGTACTGCGCACAGGCGACGGCGTCGGGCAGCCCGCGCAGACCGAGCTTGTCGAGCCCCGGCAGGAACTTGTCGAGATGCTGCCGCCGGAACAAACCGAACACCGCGTCGACCGCTCGATCCTCGCCGCGCTCGACCACGAGGGCGAGGATCAGTCCGGTCAGGTAGCGGTGGTACAGCTCGGCCAGCGCCTCCATCGCGCGATGATCGGGCGGGCTCGCGGCCTGGTCGCTCATGTGATCGCTTCAGTCGAGAGCGATGACCTTGCCACGGTTGATCGACACCCAGTCGCGCGCCTCGATGTAGGGACGTAGCGACTCGGCGATCTTCTCGCCGTGCTCGGTGTTCTTCGGTCGCTGGATCTCGAACAGGTACGGGAACTCGAGCCAGCCAACGGTCAGCTTCCACAGCCGCATCGCCGCGTCGCCGGTGGGCGGATCGATCACGACCGGACCGAACAGGCACTCGGGGTCGCCGTCGGCATTGAGCACCTCGGGGAAGAACAGCGTCGGCACGCCGTATCCGCCGGCGGTGACGACCCGACCATGATCGGCATGGATCTCGTCGTGGGTCGACGGGTCGTCGATCGCCTCGTCGACCACCGCTGGATCGAGCCCGAGCTCTTCGAGCAGATCGCGTGCGACATCGGGCTCGTGGGGCTTGAACCCCTCCTCGTGTAGAGCGCGCCCGGCGCGTTCGTACCAACGGTCGAGGTCGTCCATGCTCGAGCGGCGCAGCACCGCCCCGATCCGCATCATCGACCACCCGTACGACCACTCCCGCTCCCACGGGTGCTTCTTGCCGTCGCGCCGGTTGATCTCCTCGAGGCTGAAGAACTTCCAATTGATCGTGAGACCGTTCTGGGCGCGCACGTCGCGGATCCACTTCGAGGTCTGGTATGCGAACGGGCACATCACGTCGAAGTGGAAGTCGACAACGGTCGGTTCCGGCAGGGCGGCGTCGGGCATCCCCCCACGATGTCACATCCGGCCAAGATGTCACATCCGGGTGCATCCCGTCCCGCCGAGCGGAACGGGATCACCCCAGATCGACCCGAGAGCCTCGAACGATGGTGATCGATGCTCGCAGGCTCGAGCCGGGTGGGTGAGGCGCTCTCCTGCGAGACTTCGAGGTCATGTCGACCGGAAGATGCGCGTGTGGTGGCGTCCGCTTCACGACGTCGCTCCCGCTCCGGCCGGTCGTCAACTGTCACTGCGACCGGTGCCGGCGCATCACCGGTCACTTCATGGCCGCCACCGGGTGCGACCCGAGCGGGCTGCACCTCGACGCCGATCGCACGCTTCGCTGGTACGAAGCCGATCCCGGTGTCTGGTACGGCTTCTGTGGCGAGTGCGGTTCGACGCTCTTCTGGCGGGCCGACGGCGCCCTCGACTGGATGTCGATCGCCGCCGGAGCGCTCGATCCACCAACCGGGCTCACGACCGACACGGCGTGGTGGACGGCGACCGCGTCGGACTACCACCGCCTCGATCCATCGCTCGAGAACCACGAGCGGGAACCAGGATCTCGCGCCGAGCGGTGACGACCCGTCTCAGCGGCCGAGTGCGTCGTGGTCGCCCTCGTAGGTGCGCGGGCGGTGCTTGTAGTCGCGGGCCCGCCGCCAGCGGGCGAACGCGACGTAGGCGATGAAGAACACCATGAACGCGAGCCAGGCGACCAGCGCGACGAGCGCGACGATCGACAGCGGTCTCGCCCACCAGCGATCGTCACCGGGCGACTGCTTCGACTCGGCCCGCCAGTTCTCGACCGAGTCGTCCATCGGCACGATCCACTCGATCGTGTCGCCGTCGATCGTGCCGGTCGTGTTCTCCTCGATGATGTCGCCGGGAAGTGTTGCCCCGATCGTGACCGCCATCGACGTCTCGGGTGTCGCGCCGCTCGCCGCGATCTCGTCGGCGAAGGGGATCGAGCCGATCGCGGTGACCAGTTCCGGGTCGGCGAACGTCTCGAAGCCGTCGCTCAGGCCCAGCAGCCCGCTCAGTTGTGTGGTCGTCTCGTCGCCGGTCGTGCCCCGCTGCACCGTCATCTGTCCGAACGGCGGGCCGAGGCTGCGCAACAGGTTCGTCGCCTCCTGGTCTGAGACGAAGTCGTGGGTCATCGTGATCGTGAGCCCGCCGTCGTCGGTTGCGACGGGACCCTCGACCACCCATCCCGCTGCGACGACGTCGTCGAGCACGAGTTCGTCGGCGATCGTCGGAATGGCCGCGACGACCTCCGCGTCGGCGGTGGCTGTGACCCTGATCGTTCCCGTGCCGTCGGGCTCGATCACGACGTCCACGTCGATGTCGACCTGGCAGGCGGCGGCCACGAACGCGAACGCGACCAGGGCGAGGAGTCGGCGCAGCACGAGACGATTATGGCCGCGGTGTGGTGGTGACACGCGGACGATCCGACGCCGACGCACGCGGCGCGCGCGGGACCCTGTTCGTCACGGGTGCCGGATCAGGGTGCGTCGGGCGGCGGCAGTTCGACGTCACCCGACGGAGCTGTCGGATGCTCGGTCGCCGTCGTCGCCAGCTCGACCGATGCCGGGGGGACGAACCCCTCGACCGCGCTGAACACGAACCGCGTCTTGCCCTCGTCGTCGGGATCGTCCTCGACGTCGACGACGATGATCTCGCCGGCGGAGAACTCCTTGTAGAGGATCTTCTCGGACAGCGGGTCCTCGATGTGGCGCTGGATCGCCCGCCGCATCGGCCGTGCGCCGAGCTGTGGGTCGTAGCCGATCTCGGCCAGCTTCTGCTTGGCCGCCTGCTTGATCTCGATGCCGAGGCCCTGACCCTCGAGCTGGCCGATGAGCCGGCTCGTCATCAGGTCGACCGTCTGGAGCACCTCGGCGCGCGACAGCTCGTGGAACACGATCGTCTCGTCGATGCGGTTGAGGAACTCGGGCCGGAAATGATTCTTCAGGGCGTCGTTGACCTTTTCCTTCATTCGCTCGTAGCTCATCGCCGTGTCGTCGGTGGTGAAGCCGACGTTGGCTTTGCGGAGATCCGCCGTTCCCAGGTTCGACGTCATGATGAGCACGGTGTTGCGGAAGTCGACCGTGCGTCCCTGGCTGTCGGTCAGGCGGCCCTCTTCGAGGATCTGCAACAGCGTGTTGAAGACGTCGGGATGCGCCTTCTCGACCTCGTCGAACAGCACGACGGAGAACGGCTTGCGGCGCACGGCCTCGGTGAGCTGACCGCCCTCTTCGTAGCCGACGTAGCCGGGGGGCGAGCCGACGAGGCGGCTGACCGTGTGCTTCTCCATGTACTCGGACATGTCGAGCGTGATCATCGCCTGCTCGTCACCGAACAGGAACTCGGTGAGCGTGCGGGCGAGCTCGGTCTTGCCGACCCCGGTGGGGCCGAGGAAGATGAACGAGCCCGACGGCCGCTTCGGGTCTTTCAAACCGGCGCGGGTGCGGCGGATCGACTGCGACACCGCGGCGACGGCGTTCTCCTGGCCGATGATCCGTTTGTGGAGGTTCTCCTCCATCTTCAGCAGACGTTCGGTCTCCTCCTCGGTGAGCTTGTAAACCGGGATACCGGTCCACAGCGAGAGCACCTCGGCGATGGCCTCCTCGTCGACCTCGTCGAAGAGATCGACGCCCTCGGCCTTGACCTCGGTCTCCTTGCCCGCCTTCTCCTCGAGTAGCGACTTCTCCTGGTCGCGCAGGCGGCCGGCCTCCTCGAACTGCTGCTCTTCGACGGCGCGTTTCTTCGCCTCCTGCACGTCGTTGAGCTTGGTCTCGAGCTCGCGCAGGTCGGGAGGGGTGGCCATGCGCTTGATGCGCAGCCGCGAACCGGCCTCGTCGATGAGGTCGATCGCCTTGTCGGGCAGATGGCGGTCGGAGATGTAACGGTCGGCGAGATTCGCCGCGGCGACCAGCGCCTGATCGGTGATCGTGACGCGGTGGTGCGACTCGTACTGATCGCGGATGCCCTTCAGGATCTCGATCGTGTGGGCCAGTGTCGGCTCGTCGACCTTGACCGGTTGGAACCGGCGCTCGAGCGCGGCGTCCTTCTCGACGTGCTTGCGGTACTCGTCGGTGGTCGTCGCCCCGATCGTCTGGAGTTCACCGCGGGCGAGCATCGGCTTGAGGATCGATGCCGCGTCGATCGCGCCCTCGGCGGCACCGGCGCCGACGAGCGTGTGGATCTCGTCGATGAACAACAGGATGTCGCCGCGACTCTTGATCTCCTTGAGCACCTTCTTGAGGCGCTCCTCGAAGTCGCCGCGGTAGCGCGACCCGGCGACGAGTGCGCCGAGGTCGAGCGTGTAGAGCTGCTTGTTGGCGAGCGTGTCGGGCACGTCGTCATTGACGATCTTCTGGGCGAGCCCCTCGACGATGGCGGTCTTGCCGACGCCAGGCTCACCGATGAGGACCGGGTTGTTCTTCGTGCGACGGGAGAGGATCTGCATGACCCGCTCGAGTTCGCGCGTGCGACCGATCACGGGATCGAGCTGGCCCTCGCGGGCCGCCTGGGTGAGATTGCGGCCGAACTGGTCGAGGATCTGGCTGTTGCCGCCCTTCTCGTCGCCCTCCTTGCTGCCCGGACCGACGCCGGCACTCGCCGGGGTCTGATCGCCGCGGCCGCCCGAGCTGCCGGATGGGCCCTGGTAGCCGGACAGGAGCTGGATGACCTGCTGGCGCACTCGGGACAGGTCGGCGCCGAGCTTGACGAGCACCTGGGCAGCGACGCCCTCGCCCTCGCGGATGAGGCCGAGGAGGATGTGTTCTGTGCCGATGTAGTTGTGCCCGAGCTGCAGCGCTTCGCGCAGCGAGAGTTCGAGCACCTTCTTGGCCCGCGGGGTGAACGGGATGTGTCCCGAGGGGGACGATCCACCCTGGCCGATGATCTCCTCGACCTGGCTGCGGACGGCCTCGAGCGAGATGCCGAGGCTCTCGAGCGCCTTTGCCGCGACGCCTTCGCCTTCGTGGATCAGCCCGAGCAGGATGTGCTCGGTGCCGATGTAGCTGTGGTTGAGCAGGCGCGCTTCCTCCTGCGCGAGAACCACGACCCGGCGTGCCCTATCGGTGAATCGTTCGAACATTGAGCGCCCTTCCGCATAATCGGGAGACTGTGCGTCAATCCTACCGGCGGCGCGGGGCCGCCGAGCGCCGCGTCGCGCCGTGCTGTTCTCGGTCCGGATTCCGCGCCCACGCGCCGGAATCCGGACCGAGAACCCGACCGGGGTCGGCCGGCGGGCTCGTGGACCAGCTCGTGGACCACCCGATGGGCTACCCGATGGCGGCGTCGGCGGTGCGGCCGGCGAGCGCGACCATCTCGGGGTCGTGCGCGTTGGCGACGAGGTTCATGCAGATGCCGTCGATGCCGGTCGCCATCACCTCGCCGATCGCCTCGCCGATCTCGTCGGGATCGCCGAGCACCACCTGACCGACGACGAGATCCGCCACCTCGCTCGGCCAGCCGTGGTTCTCGACGAACAGCCCGACGGATGCCACCGCCTCGTCGTGGGTGTTGCCGATCACCACGTTCATCAGCTTCGTGACGGCGATCTCGGACCGGTCGCGCCCCAACCGCTCGCAGTGCGCGGCGAGCGCGTCGAGCTTGCGCGGGATCTCGTCGACGGCGCACGTGAGATTCGACTCGTCCGCGTACTGGGCGACCATGCGCAGCGTCTTCTTCTCGCCCGACCCGCCGATCATCACCGGGATCCTCGAGACCGGTGGCGGGGAGTTGATCGCCTCGACGACCTGGTAGTGCTCGCCGTCGAGGGTGGCGCGCTCGCCGCGCAGCATCGGGAGGATGATGTTGAGCGCCTCCTCGAGCTTCTCGAACCGCTCGGTGAACGTGTTGAACGCGATGCCGTATGCGTCGTGCTCCTGCTCGAACCATCCCGACCCGATCCCCAGGGTCGCCCGTCCGTGCGAGGCGTGGTCGAGCGACGTGACCATCTTGGCGAGGATCGCCGGATTGCGGTAGGTGTTGCCGGTGACGAGCGCCGACAGTCGCACGGTCGTGGTGTGCTGGGCGATCGCCGCCAGCGTCGTGTAGCACTCGAGGATCTCGCTGTCGATGTCGCCGACGCCGGGTAGCTGGTGGAAGTGGTCCATCAGGAGGATGCGGTCGAAGCCGCTCGCCTCGGCCGCCTTGGCCTGGGCGATGACCGCGTCGAAGATGCCCTCGTTGGCGACGGATGGATATGTGAAGTTCGGAATCTGGTAGCCGAGCCGGGTCATCACGAACCGCCTTCGGTCGGCGCGCCGACGACGATCGCGGTCACTTTGACCTCGGCGCGGGCACCGGGTATCGCCAGGCCCGTGCAGCCGATTGCCGTCCACGCCGGATAGGGCTCGGCGATCGCCGCGTCCTTGGCGGCCATGAAGTCGCCGAGCGAGTCGGGGAGATCGGTGTGGAACGACGTCATGTCGACGATCTCCGCGATCGATGCGCCGGCCTCAGCGAGCACCTCTGCGAGCCTGGCGAAGACGTTCGCGAACTCCTCGGAGGGCGTCTCGGGGACGGCGCCGTCGGGGCCGACGCCGATGACACCCGAGACGTATATTGCGTCGCCGACCCGGAATGCCGGTGCGAAATGGAATCGGTCGTAGGTCGACCGCTGGCCCTCCGGAATGACGGCTCGTCTCTCGGTCATGGTGCTCCCCTTGCTCGCCCGATCATCGGCGCGCCGACCGGCGCGGTCGGCCCATCCTGCCAGACGCTGGGTCCACCCGATTCCGATCGCGTCGTTCGTGTGTCGTCGTCCGACGTCGCCTAGCCTGTCGCCCGTGTCCGATCCCACCAGCGTCACGTCGCCTCTGCTCGCGATGCCCGGCATGGACGCGGATCGCGAGCGCATCGAGGCCGCGATGCGCGAAGCGGTGGTCACGCCCGACGACTACCTCAACGAGATCGCCTCGCACCTGATCGTCGCCGGTGGCAAGCGGCTGCGCCCCGTGCTGTCGGTCGCCGTGTCGCAGCTCGAGGCGCCCGCCGCGAGCCACGACGCCGTACGCGGTGGCGTGTCGTGCGAACTGGTGCACCTCGGATCGCTGTACCACGACGACGTGATGGACGAATCGGCCACCCGCCGCGGTGTCGAAACGGTCAATGCCAAGTGGGGCAACCTGCAGGCGATCCTCGCCGGTGACTTCCTCCTGTCGCGGGCCTCTGAGATCGCGGCATCGCTCGGCACCGAGATCGCCGGACTCCTCGCCCGCACGATCGGCTGGCTGTGCGAGGGCCAGATCGAGGAGCTGCGGCACACCTACAACGTCGGACGCACCGAGGAGAGTTATCTCACCTCGATCCACGGCAAGACGGCATCGTTGTACGGAACCGCCGGCAGGATCGGGTCGATCGTCGCCGGTCACGATCGACCGATCGTCGACTCGGCGACCACCTACGGCAACGCGTACGGGATGGTCTTCCAGATCGTCGACGACATCTTGGACATCACCGCGACCGACGCGCAGCTCGGCAAGCCGGCGGGCCACGACATGGTCGAAGGGGTGTACACGCTCCCGGTGTTACGGACCTTGGCGCACGGCGGCGCCGCTTCCGATGAACTCGCCGACGTGCTCGGCAAGCCGCTCGACGAGCCCTCCAAGGAGAAGGCGCTCGCCATCGTCCGTTCGAACGCTGGGGTCCAGTCGGCGATCGCCACCGCCCGCGACTACGTCGACATCGCCCGCGGCGCGTGCGACGACTTCCCCGACTCGGCTGCGACGGCCGCGCTGCGGGAAGCGCCGATGGCACTGCTCGGGTCGGTCTCGCTCACCGTCTGAGACTGCGGTGCATCCTGCCACCGTGTGTGAAAGTGCGCGTCCAGCGGACGAACGCGCAAGGCTGATGCCATGCATGTTGTGATCGTCGGCGCCGGCGAAGTCGGCTGGTATCTCGCGCAGCGGCTCGGAGCTGAGGGGCACGACGTTGCCATCATCGAGCTCGACGAGGTCACCGCGCGTGCGATCGGGGACGAACTCGACGTCCAGGTGGTCGTCGGAAGCGCGACGGTTCCGTCGGTGCTCGAGGCCGCCCGGATCGACCGCGCCGGCCTCCTCGCGGGGGTCACGCAGGACGATGAGGTCAACCTCATCGCGTCGTTGCTCGCCAAGGAGGCGGGCGTGCCCCAGACCGTCGTGCGGATCCAGACCGACGAGTTGCGGGGCGAGGCCGGAGCGAAGCTCCGCGAGACGATGCGCGCCGATGTGGTCATCGATCCCGACCTCGACACCGCCGACGAGATCATGGAGCTCGCGCACGTCGGCGGAGCCGACGAGGTCTACCGGATGGCCGGTGGCGATCTCGTCGTGCTCGGAGCGGTCGTCGGACCTACCTCGGCCTTCGCCGGGCAGACCCTGAAGACGATCGGGGAGTCTTTCGAACCCGACTGGAAGTTCCTGTTCGGCGCGTTGACGCGCGACGGCGAGACCGTGATCCCGCGCGGCCAGCAGACGATCGAGGTCGGCGACCACGTGCGCGTGCTCGCCACCCGTGAGGCGCGGCGCGAGATCATGGAGCTGCTCGGCGCGGCGACCCGGCGGGCGCGCAGGGTGATGGTGCTCGGGGGCGGATCCGTCGGTTCGCGGGTCGCCGAGAGGCTCACCGCCGAGGGCGCCGAGGTCACTCTGATCGAGTCGGACGAGGAGCGCGCTCACGCGCTCGGCGAGCGACTGCGGCGCGTCACGGTCGTGCAGGGCGACATCACCGACACCGAGCTGCTGCTCGAGGAGGCGATCTCGTCGATGGACCTCGTGATCGCGGCGACCGGCGACGATTCCGCCAACGTTCTCGCCTGCGCCTACGCGGCCGCCCAGGGCGACGCGTTCACCGTCGCCGTGCTGCACCGGCTGGCGCTGCTGCCGCTCGTGCGGCAGTTCGGCATCGACGCGATGCTGAGTCCGCGCACCGCGTCGGCCAACGCGGTGCTGCGTCAGATCCGCGGCGGAACCGCGTCGGTGGCGACCTTCCTCGAGAGCGATGTCGAGGTCAACGAATTCGAGATCGAGGCCGGTAGTCGCGCTGACGGGATGAAGGTCGCCGACCTCCATCTCCATCACGATGTGCTCCTCGGCGCCGTCATCCGGCCGGGCGAGGCGGGCGAGATCATCCGCGGCCGCACCATCCTGCGGGCGGGGGACAACGTCGTCGTGTTCGCGCGACCGAGCTCGCTGCAGATGGCGCGCAAGGCATTCGAGGCGTGAACCTCGTCCAACGAATCCGCCGATCGTCGTGGTCCGGCGCACGCGGCGAGCGGCTGCTGGCGGGGCGGCGCTTCACGTCACTCACCGCCAACGTCTCGGGTATCGCGATCGGCGTCGTCGGCGTCGGCATCACCGTCGCGGGGCTGATCGAACTCATCGACGGCGGACCCGACTCGGTGCCGCTGCTTCTCTACGGGCTCGTTGCGGCCGCCGCCGGCATCGGCCTCTGGTGGAGGACGCTCGTACCGTCGGAGATCCGCATTCTCAACGTGTTCGTCACCGTCAGCGTGGCGTGGATCGCGATGGCCGCCGTCGGCGCCGTGCCGTACCTCCTGACCGGACACTTCGACCGGATCGACGACGCGCTGTTCGAATCGATCGCCGGGTTCACCACGACCGGCGCGACCGTCACCGCCGACATCGAGGCGACGTCGCGTGGGCTGTTGTTCTGGCGCTCGACGACGCAGTGGATCGGCGGGATGGGCGTCATCGTGCTCGTCGTCGCCGTGCTGCCGACCATCGGCTCGGGTGGGATGAGCCTGCTCCAGGCCGAGGCACCGGGCCCGACCGGCGAGCGTCTGACGCCCCGCGTTCGCGAGACCGCGCGTCGCCTGTGGGGGGTCTACCTCGGGTTCACCTGGGTGCTCGCCCTCCTCTACGCGATCGCGGGGATGAGCCTGTACGACGCGGTGAGCCACAGCTTCACGACCGTGTCGACCGGGGGGTTCTCGCCGTACCAGGCCTCGATCGGCCACTACGATTCCGCGGCGATCGAGTGGATCTGCATTGCGGCGATGCTGTTCGCGGGCGGCAGCTTCACCCTCTACTACCGCGCGATCCGCGGGAATCCGAAACCGCTCCTGCGATCGACCGAGTTCCGCATCTATCTTCTGATCGTTGCGGCGATCTGTGCGTGGGCGTTCATCTCCTCGGGGTGGGACGGTGGCCAGTCGGCGGGCTTCCGCGACTCACTGTTCACGACGGTCTCCACCGTGACGACCACCGGCTACGTCACGACCGAGTACGGGCTGTGGAGCGATACCGCACAATCGCTGCTCCTCGTAGCGCTGCCGATCGGTGCGATGGCCGGCTCGACCGCCGGCGGCATCAAGATCATCCGCGTGATGGCGGTCGCCAGCTTCGCTCACCGCGAGGCCCTGAAGCACCTTCACCCCCGACTGGTCCGTCCCGTGCGCGTCGGCAACGCGATCCTGCCCGACGATGTCGCCGGGAAGGTGGTCGGATTCATCCTGCTGGCGCTCGTGATCTTCGGCGGCGGTGCGGTGCTCATCGGGGCGACGGGACCCGACCTGATCACGTCATTCTCCGCGTCGGCGACCTCGCTCGGCAACGTCGGTCCCGGTCTCGGCGAACTCGATCATGGTGGCGACTTCCTCGTCATCCCCCCGCTCGGCCGGGCGGTCGCGATGGTGCAGATGCTGCTCGGTCGGCTCGAGATCTACCCGGTCATCCTCGCGCTGTCGGTCGTGACGCTGCGCCTTCCGCACGTCGTCAGGCGACGCCCGGGCATCGGACGCTGACGTCCGACCCGCTCGCGACCTGGCATTATGCTCGCCCACGAGGGGCGGCTTGGCCGTGGGAGGGAGTCGGGTGATGACCTGGGAGATGGTCGACGAGGGCTGGGGGCGCAAGGCGGTCGACTTCTCGACCCTGTCCGAGCCGAACAACTCGCGCGAGTACGTGTTCGTGCACCAGCGTCTCGGGATCGGCGAGGGCGATCGCCTCCTCGATGTCGCGTGCGGCTCGGGCCTCTCGATCGAACTCGCCAGGGCGCGGGGCGCGGAGTGCGCCGGCATCGACGCGTCGCCGCGCCTCGTCGCGATCGCCCGGTACCGCAACCCCGACAGCGACATCCGGATCGGCGACATGCACGAGTTGCCGTGGGGCGACGGGTCGTTCGACGCGGTCACCAGCTTCCGGGGCATCTGGGGAACGACGCCCGGGGTGATGGAGTCGATCCGGCGCGTGCTGCGGCCCGGCGGCCGGGTGGCGATGACGGTGTGGGGGGATGTCGGCAAGTCGAGCGGTGCCTGGATGTTCGCGCCGTTCCTCTGGGCGACCGAGGACAAGGTCGGCAACCAGGCCGACATGGTGTCGCTCGGTCGGCCGGGCGTCGGCGAGGCGTTCCTGCGCGATGGCGGCTTCGAGGCCGAGGAACGCGTCGTCGTCCCGTTCGCTCTGGAGGCCCCCGACCCCGAGGCGTACGCCCGCTCGATGGCGTCGACCGGTCCGGCGTACGAGGCGATCCAGAACATCGGCGAGGAAGAGTTCCTCCGGCGGGCCACCGAACTCGCCGCGACCCGGGTAGAGGAGGGCCTGCCGCTACGCGGTGAGCTCCAGCTCTTCGGCTACATCGGCGTCAAGCGGTGACCGGTCGGCGCGTCGCCGCGGCGC
>CBDUYD010000086.1:0-12175 GCA_965371355.1 uncultured Ilumatobacteraceae bacterium | reverse complement strand
TGAAATGTGTACGCAGGGTCGCGCTGGGCGGGAAGATCCGCACACGTTTCGGGTGAGGGGGTCAGCGGGCGCGGAGTTCGAGGCGATCGCGCTGGATGATGCGGTAGGTGCGTTCCTGCTGTTCGAGCCAGCCGAGGCGGATGAAGCTGGCGATCGCCTTGTTGACGCGCTCGCGCGAGGCGCCGACCATGCCGGCGAGCTCCTCCTGGGTGACCGGGAGGGTGAAGCTGTCCATTCCGTTGGCGAGTTCGAGCAGTCGCTTCGCGGTGCGGCCGGTGACATCGAGGAACACCGAGTCCGCCAGCGCCTCGTCGGTGACCCTGATCCGCTGGGCGAGGAGGCGGGTGACGTTCCACAGCAGGCGAGGCTGATCCTCGAACAACTTGAGGATCGGTGCGTAAGGGATCGACAACACCGTGGTCGGCTCGAGGGCACGGGCCATCGCGGAGCGCGGCCCGCCGTCGAGCATCCCCATCTCGCCGAACAGATCACCCGCCTCCATCAGCGCGACCACGCTTTCGCGGCGGTCGATCGGGTTTGCGAGTGCGATCGCGAACCGCCCGCGGAGCACCAGGTACAGAGCCTCGGGAGGGTCGCCCTCGTTGAACAGGATGTCACCACGGATGAGATGCTGCTCGTGTCCGGCGGCTGCGAGTGAGGCCAACGCACCCGGTTCGGCGTCGGCGAAGAAGTCGGCGCGGGCGAGGGTCTCTTCATGGGCCATGACATCGGTCACGCTAGTACGCTGCGGTGATGTGTCTGAGCCCGAGTGCGTGTGGACCATCGTGGTCGGCGGTGGCACGGGCCAACGGTTCGGTTCGCTCAAGCAGTACGAGCTCGTCGGCGACGTGCGAGTGATCGATCACGCGCGTGCGATCGCCGAGGAGATGAGCGACGGAACCGTGGTCGTGGTGCCGCCATCCGACGTCGAGCGCGAGCGAGGCGTCGGCGGCGGCGACTCGCGGAGCGCGTCGGTGCGCGCAGGGCTGGCGGCGGTGCCCGAGGACGCATCGATCATCCTCGTGCACGACGCGGCGCGGCCCTTCGCCAGCCGCGAGATCTACCGCCGCGTGATCGACGCGGTGCGCGACGGGGCTGACGGCGCGATCCCCGGCGTGCCCGTCGCCGACACGATCAAGGTGGTGACCGACGGCGTGGTCGTCGACACGCCCGACCGCACGAGTCTGATCGCCGTCCAGACGCCACAGGGCTTCCGCGCCGACAGGCTTCGGGCGGCGCACGCATCCGACTCCGATGCGACCGACGACGCCGTACTCGTCGAGCGGCGTGGTGGCCGGATCGTCGTCGTCGAGGGCGATGACGACAACCGCAAGATCACCCGACCGGCCGATCTCGAATGGGCCCGGCGGTTGCTCGCGGCACGCGCGGAGTGACCGGATCGCCGATGCCCGAGCCGACGTTTCCGGAAATGCGGGTCGGCCAGGGCTTCGACGTCCACCGGTTCTCCGACGATCCGGGCCGCCGCACCGTTCTCGCCGGGTGCACGTTCGACGGTGTTCCGGGTCTGATTGGTCACAGTGACGCCGACGTGATCGCGCACGCGTGTGCGGATGCGCTGCTCGGCGCGGCCGGACTCGGCGACATCGGACAGCACTTCCCCGATACCGATCCCGAGTGGGAGGGGGCCGACTCTATGCGGCTGCTCGCGCGGGTCCGTACGCTCATCGAGGCCGACGGCTGGATCGTGTCGAACGTCGACTGTGCGGTCGTGTGCGAGCAGCCGAAGCTCGCCCCGCGCCGGGCCGAGATGGAGGAGAACCTGACCGATGCCGTCGGCGCACCGGTCTCGGTGAAGGGCAACCGCGCCGAGGGGCTGGGCGCGCTCGGACGTTCGGAGGGGATCGCCTGCTTCGCCAGCGCCCTGATCTCGAGGACGGGGTCGTGAGCCGTTCCCAACACGGCAAGTCCGCGAGATCCGGTGGCTCGTCGGGCCGCGGCCGGCAGCGCTCGATGGGATCGTCGCGCGCATCCGACAGGAGTAGATCGGGCCGGAGCCGCTCCGGTGGTGGTTCTCCCGGTGGTGGTTCCTCCGGTGGTGGTTCGCAGAAGGGGCTCGGCGGTCGACAGGTCGAGGGCCGCCAGGCGGTCCGCGAACTCCTCATCGCGAGACGCCGCAAGGTGCACGACATCTGGATCACGGCGGAGCTGGAGGGCGACGACGGCGTGTCCGACATCGTCGAGATCGCACATTCGCAACGGGTGCCGGTGAGCTACGTCGGGCGCGCGAAGCTCGATCGCGAGGCGCGCAGCGAGGCACCCCAGGGTGTAGTCGCCCACGCCGCCGAACTCCCCGAGGCCGACCTCGGCGAGCTCCTGGCGCAGCGATCACCTGCACCCTTCCTCGTCGCCGTCGACGGGGTGACCGACCCGGGCAATCTCGGCGCCATCATCCGCAGCTGCGACGGCGCGGGCGTGACCGGAGTGCTGCTCCCGCGGCACCGTGCGGTGCACATCACCCCGACGGTGGCGAAGGCGTCGGCCGGCGCAATCGAATACGTACCGCTGGCGATCGTGCCGGGTCTGCCCAACGTGTTGAAGCAACTCGGCGACAAGGGTGTCTGGATCGTGGGCCTCGACGACGGAGCCGACCGTCCGCTCGACGAACTCGGCCCGCTGGCGATCGAGCCGATCTGCCTGGTGCTCGGTGCCGAGGGCGCCGGCCTGTCACGGCTGGTCCGAGAGCGCTGCGACTCGATCCTCTCGATTCCGATGCTCGGACACGTGAGTTCGCTGAACGTTTCCGCCGCGGCGGCACTATCCACCTATGAAGTAGCGCGCGCCCGTGGCTTCCACCGCTAACGTCTGTGCGATGGCCGACAGGCGGTGCGCGCCGGGGGTGTCGATCGCCGACCCCGTCACCGAGGCCGCCGAGCGCGCGCCGAGCCCACTCGGCCGCCGAGCGTTCATCGCCGGAGTAGCGGCGACCGGAACCGTGCTCGCGGCGGCGCCGCTCGCCGGCACTGCGCACGCCGTCGAGCCGGGTGCCGGGTACTTCCAGGCGCTCGATCCCCGCCGCCTGTGCGACACCAGGGAACGCAGGGGGTTCACCCGAGTCGGGTCGAACGTCATCCGAGTGAAGGTCGCCGGCAACGGCGCCGTTCCGGCGGGTGCGATCGCCGCGGTGCTCACGATCACCGCCGTCAATCGGCGCAACGCGGGGAACTGGGTCGCCGCCTACCCGGCGGGCACCGCGTTCGGCGGTACATCGAACCTCAACTGCGCGTACTACGACCACCGGGTGGCCAACCTCGTCACGGTCAAGCTCGGCACGAGCGGATCGAACAGGGGCTGGGTCGAGATCCAGTCGCTCGGGCCCGCCGAGATCATCGTCGATGTCGCCGGCGTCTACCTGCCGACCACCGCGCCGGTCGCCGCGGGCCGGTTCATCGGCCGCGCCAGCGTGGCGCGGGCGATCGACACGCGGAACACTCCCGGCAAGCCGGGCAAGGGATCCACCGTCCACGTCAGCCTCCACGGACTCGTGCCCAACGACGCGACCGCCGTCGTCGCCAACCTCACGATCGTCCAGGCGAACGCGCAGGGATTCTGCACCGCGTACCCGACCGGCTCCGCCCGGCCCGGCACCTCGAACATCAATCCGGCGGGCGGTGAGACCAGGGCCGTCGGAATCATGACCAAGATCGGCCGTCGCAACGGGAGGCCGAGCATCAGCGTGTTCACGCAGCGTGGCGCGCACGTCATCGTCGACGTCGCCGGATACATCACCGGTGCCGACGCGGGCGCCTCGTCGGCCGGTCTCTTCGTGGCCATCCAGCCACGGCGTCTCGTCGACACCCGCAACGACAAGCAGCGGCTGTGGCCGGGTTGGACGCGCGCCACCACGCTGCCGTCGCCGATCAACTCCAAGGCGCAGGCCGTCGTCGTCAACCTCACGGTGACCCAGACGATGAATCGTGGCTTCTTCACGATGCTCGCCGCCCAGACACCCCGATACGAGGTGTCCAACCTCAACGCCACCGGTCCCGCGCAGACCATCGCCAATCACTCCGTCGTGCGGGCCAGCAACAGGGGGATCGCCTGCTTCTCGCAGAACGGCGCCCACGTCATCTTCGATCTCACGGGATGGTTCACCGGTGCGCCCCTGCCGGCCACGACCGCCGTCCCGGGCAATCCGAATCCGCCGCCGGCGCCCTTGCCCTGGACGCTCAACTGCCAGCGGATGGGCCTGTCGCACGGCGTCTACGGCGGCACGCCCGACCCGATCGTCGACGCCGGACTCTCGTGGCACTGGGCGGGAACCGGGCTGGTCGGCGATCCGTCGCGCAACGTGGTGATGTTCGGGCACCGTACCGCGGGTCCCGCACCGTGGGCCGCGGGTGGTGTCTACCGCTACCAGCACAACCTGCGCGCCGGCGATCTGCTCTACGTGTACACGGCCGACAACCGCGTGTACACGTACCGCATGGTCGCCGAGTACATCACCTCGAAGTACGCCAACGACGTGCTCGGCGCCACCCGCCGCATCGGTGGTGAGACGCTGTCGCTCGTCGCCTGTTCGAAGACCAACCGGCTACCGACCGACCTCAGCTATCGGATCGTGTCGACCTTCCGGCTCGTCGAGTGGGCCGACCTCGGCTGATCCCAAGGAGTGAGCGACATGACCGACTTCTTCACCGACGTGCCCGAACCGGTTCGTTTCGCCTCCGCCGAATCGCCGGGAGACGATCTGGCCTACCGCGTCTACGACCCCGATCGCATCGTCGCCGGGCGGCGCATGGAAGACCAGTTGCGGATCGCTGTCTGCTACTGGCACAGCTTCAACTGGTCGGGTAGCGACGTGTTCGGCGACGGAACGTTCGACCGGCCGTGGCTCGCCGACGACGGTGATCCGATCTCTCGCGCCGAGCGCAAGCAGGACGCGGCGTTCGAGTTCTTCGAGAAGCTCGGTGTCCCGTACTACTGCTTCCACGACGTCGACATGGCGCCCCAAGGCGATGGCCTGAAGGAGTCGCGGGCGATCCTCGACGCGCTGGTCGATCGTGCGGCCGCCAAGCAGGAGCAGACCGGCGTCCGGCTCCTCTGGGGCACTGCCAACCTCTTCTCCCATCCCCGCTTCGCGGCCGGCGCGGCGACCAACCCCGATCCCGAGGTGTTCGCCTATGGCGCGGCTCAGGTCAGGGCGATGCTCGAGGCCACGCACCGCCTGGGTGGAGAGAATTATGTGCTGTGGGGCGGCCGCGAGGGCTACGAGACCCTGCTCAACACCCGGATGCGCCGCGAGACCGATCAGTTCGCCCGGTTTCTGGAGTTGGTGGCGAACCACAAGCGCGACATCGGCTTCACGGGAACGCTGCTGATCGAGCCGAAGCCGCAGGAGCCCACCAAGCACCAGTACGACTACGACTGCGCGTCGGTGCACGGGTTCCTCGAGCGCTACGGGCTGGCCGACGAGTTCCGCGTGAACATCGAGGTCAATCACGCCACCCTCGCGGGCCACTCGTTCCACCACGAGGTCACCTACGCGATCGAGAACGGCATCTTCGGCAGCGTCGACGCCAACCGTGGCGATCCGCAGAACGGCTGGGACACCGACCAGTTCCCGAACTCTGTCGAGGAGCTCTCGCTGGCGATTTACGAGATCCTGAAGGCGGGCGGCCTCGGCCCCGACGGCATCGCCACGGGCGGCTTCAACTTCGACACCAAGCTGCGCCGCCAGAGTCTCGACCGCACAGATCTCTTCCACGGCCATATCGGCGGAATCGACACGCTCGCGCAGTCGCTGCTAGTCGCCGAGGCGCTGATCGAGGATGGGACGATCGACCGCTTCCGCACCGACCGGTACGCGGCCTGGGACGATGGTCTCGGCTCGGCGATCGATGACGCCGACGCCACCCTGGCATCCATTGCCGATCGGGCGACCGACGACGATCTGGCGCCCCAGCCCGTGTCCGGTCGGCAGGAGTTCCTCGAGGGCGAGATCAACCGGGTCATCTGGGACACGACCTGACCAGCGGTCGACGGCTTCGATCCTCTCCGAAGATACCTACCCAGTGAATGTGGCGTAGTACTCGAACTTCTTGCCGCCTCCGCGCCAGTCGATCGTTCCGAGCTCCGCCCAGGTGAGCATCCGCGTCGTCGCCTTGTCGCCGTCCGCCGAGTTGCCGTAGAGCGACTGGTCCCTGATCGTGATGTGGGTGTCGTCGGCTGCCACGACAGCGACGTAGTGGGTCGGCGTCGAGATGACGACCGGCTCGCCTCCGTCCACCCGGCCGATGATGTCGGCCTTCGCGGTGTTGTCGGCGAGCGACTCTCCGAAGTTTGTCGAGGATGCTCTCCCGAAGATCGCCTCGAAGGCTGCTCCCGGCTGCCCGCCCCCGTCGAGCTTGCCGTAGCCGCCGACCCGTTGAGCCCACGCCTTCTCGATGACGGCGGGCCACAGGGGCGTCGTTGCCTCGATCGGCTTCCCGGTCAACTTCGAGGGCACCTGATTCTGTGCCAGCGCGTAGGCGAACGTGTTCGTGCTCGTCATCGGGAACGACGAGGCGACGCTGATCGGAGGGGACTCGACGAGCTTGTCGTCCTCCTTCATGAAGAAGGTGACCTGAAAGACGGGCGGCGTACCCGTCACGATGTTGGTGATGCGTTGTCGACCCATCTCGGTGTTGACCGCCGCGGCGAGTGGGCCGAGCAACCAGCAGTCACCCAGCGCGCCCTGCACCACATCCGCCGGTTTGGGCTGGCCGTCGAACAGCTTGCCTGTGACGAGCTGGTACGTCGGTGGCTTGTCGCCGTCGGGGAACTCGGGGCGAACGTGCCGCTCCTCCTCCTCGAGGGTGTCCTTCAGGTAGCCGGTCAGCTTGGCGAGGTCGTTCGTGAGATCTGTGCCCTTCGCGAGCACGACGAAGGACAGCCGGCTCAGCTCCTTTCGAACTTCGAGGCGTGTGTCGTATGCCGCCACGAAGAACGTCTCGAACCAGTCGGCCCAGTCGTCCTCCATGATTTCGAGCATCTCGCTCATCGCCCGATTGACGTCGTCGAGCGCGATCAGTTCGTCCTTCGTGTCGTCCGCGGCTTCGAGGTAGGCGGGTAGGCGTTCGAGCAGTTTCGCCTTCGCCTCGTCGACCCGGGCGAGGAGCTTCGTACCGTCCGCATCGGGTGCATTGACCTTGGTTCGCTCGCTCAGCGTTGCGTCGAGGACGTTCGGGTCGAGCTTTCGGCGGATCGGAAACGCTCGATGGCTCATC
Organism: uncultured Ilumatobacteraceae bacterium; assembly: GCA_965371355.1. Taxonomy (GTDB): domain Bacteria; phylum Actinomycetota; class Acidimicrobiia; order Acidimicrobiales; family Ilumatobacteraceae; genus JASJHI01. The sequence continues at coordinate 4,949 of CBDUYD010000086.1, read as the reverse complement.
TGGTCGGTTGTCTGGCGGCCCGCGATGGGCACTCGTCGGTCGGCTCGGGCCATCGGGGAGATCCGTGTCGAGGTGGTGCCCGACCCGGCGGGCCGACTGCTGAGCGCGCTTGTGACCAGGTTGGCCAGTCGGTCGGCCCGCGCCTCCTCCGGCGCGTCGACGCTGCCCACCACCATCGATGCTCCCGAGCCATGCCGCCGGGTCGTTGTTGGAGCGTCGTGCTCGGCGCGGTCGTGGGCATGCACCGGCGTGTGTTCGATCTCCGAGAGCAGGCGCTCAGCTCTGGTCATCGGGTCCCCTTCAGCGGATCTTCACCGCCACGCCGGTGACAATAGCAACACCGGCTGGGCCCCATCCGGAGAGGATGCCACCCCTCGCACTGGAGATGAGCGGGCCACTGCGCAAGTGAAGAGCGAGCGAGCAGCCCCGTGGAGATTCACGTGCGCGTGGGCAGCGGCGCACGCGACCTCGGACGACTCAGTTGAACACGGTTGTGACGATGGCCCCGAGGACGAGCACCGCGGTCACCGCGGCAAGGACTCGTCGCCCGGTTGCTGTGCGTGGCGGAAAGCCGATCCTCATGTTCCCCTCCTTGGTCCCCTCCGACAGGGGATGCTAGAGCCCCGCGCGATGTCGGCTGCGAGGGGTGTCGGGCACGTAGCAAACCCGGGCCATCCGAGGGATCGGCGCGTCTCAGTACGCTCGGCGGGCATGGCTTCGATCACCGGACGCTTCTCGCACCTCATGTCGACCAGGTTCAAGGGCGCTGCCGACTCGATGACCCATCGTCAGGTCGCCAGGTACCTGGCCAGCGACGGCCAGAAGTCCAACACCTTGATGGGCAAGCCGGTGTTCCTGCTCGAGGTCGTGGGTCGCTCGAGCGGCCGGCCACGGCCCGTGATGCTGATGCTGGCCCGGCGCGGTGACGACCTACTGGTGTGTGGCTCCAACGGGGGCAATCCGACGACACCGAACTGGTATCGGAACCTCATCGCGGCCGGAGGCGCGAAAGTCCAGGTCGGAGGGGATCGGTGGACCGCGCAGGTGCGCGAGTTGGCCGAGGGCGACGAGCGCGAGAAGTGCTGGGCCCTCCTCAACGAGGCCTGGCCGCAATTCGCGTCGTATCAGGAACTGACCGACCGCCGTCTTCCGGTGGCGGTACTCGAGAGGCTCTCCGGCGGCGGCGACTCCTCTTCGGAGAACTCCTGACGCTCGGCCACGCCATCTCGCCCGAGCCAGAGGGTTGCGCGCCTGCGGCGAACTGATCCGACAGCAGAGTCATCGAGTGCCCGCCCGAGCAGTGCGCTCGGCGGCGAACGCGAGCACGAGACTGGCGGCGGGTACCAGCCCCATCAACCAGAGCGCGGGTTCGTAGCTCCCCGCCAACGAATGGACCAAAGCAAAGAGGGCGGGACCGATTGCGCTGCCGATGACCATCGTGCTCATCTGGACACCCGCGATTGCACCGAGATAGCGCCGGCCGAACAGCCTCGGTAGAGCAGCGGAGGTCAGCGGGGCGAAGCAACCCTGCGCGACGCCCCATGCTCCGATGGCGAGGACGGCGAATACGGGAGTGTCCAGCCGCGCGACGGCGAAGTACATCACGAGTTGGGCGAGGCTCATCAAGGTGGCAAGCCACACCGGCGACACGATGTCGACGAGCCAGCCGCCGATGAGTGCAATCGGCACGCTCACGACGGCAATCGGAACGAAGATCCGCACCACCTCGTCGTCGGACAGACCGAGTTCCGCACCGAAGTCGACGATGTGGAAGGTCAGCGCAGTCGATGTCGCGCTCAGAGCGGCAACGGGAGCCGTGATCGCCCAGAACCGAAGGTCGCGCACGGCCTCTTCACGAGTCTCGTCGTGGTCCGTTCCGATCGCGACGTCCGCGAGAGCCGCTCCCTGTGGTGGCGGCTCCGCGACCCCGCCGTCGATGACGAGCCCCGACGTCTCCGGGCTGTCGCGGAAGAACGCCACGATCACCGTGCCAATCACCACGACGAGACCCAGCGCGAGAAGCCGCCATGCCGACCGGAATCCGGCCAGGTCGGTCAGCGCCAAGAGCAGAGCGGGGCTCGCGGCGAAGGCGAAGCCGACGACCGAGTTCGAGAGCGCGCTCACGATTCCCCGCCGCCGGTCGAACCACTGGGAGATCATCGTGCGCGATGAGAGAGTCAGCAGTCCTTGCCCCGAGAAACGTAAGAGCCCGAAGCCCACGCTCATCACGATCATGCCCATCGCGACGTTCATTGGCCCGACCACGCTGAACCCGAGGAGAGTCCCCGCCAACCCGAGAGTCGCTGACAGTGCGACCAGACGGGGGCCGTGCCGGTCGATCGCCCGGCCACCGCGTGGGAGCATCAGCCCGCTCGTGGCTGTCCCGATCAGGTACGCGATCGAGAGCTGGAGACGAGTCAACCCCGTGCTGTCGGTCAGATGGTCGGTGAAAACACTGACCCCCGACGTCTGCCCGGGAATGGATGCGATCATGCCGATCGATCCGACGACCAGCACGATCCATCCGTAGTAGAGGCCGATCCGGGCAGGATCGAACGGCCACCGATCGCGGTGCCCCTGGTGTCGGGTCGTCACGCGGGGAGCCTATGGATGTCCGCCCTCGATAGCGGTTGACCCTCGACCTGTTGCGCCCACTACCGTTTGCCTCTCCGGAAGTCGGCCGTAGCATCTCTCCCGTTCGCCGGGTTAGCTCAGTTGGTAGAGCACTTGACTTGTAATCATGTGGTCGCGAGTTCGACTCTCGCACCCGGCTCCAACAAAAGACCTGTTCACAGCGCAATCTTGATTGTGCGTTTGTGAAAGATCGGGGCGAATGCCCACGGAATGCCCACGTGAACTTGTGAAACGGCCCAGCATGGCTGGTCATGAAGGGGAGCGCTCGCAAGCCCCGCAATCCTGGGGGAACCTGGAGCTACCGGCTCGATCTCGGACTCGATGACCGTGCCCGGCGCGTGCAGCGCGAGGTCAGCGGCTTCCGCACGAAGAAGGGCGCGCAGGCCGCATTGAGCGAGGCGCTCGCCGGCTCGCAGCGCGGTACCTACGTTCCCCCGTCACGGACGACGGTGCGCGACTTCCTCAACACATGGCACGAGGGCACGAAGACGGAGCTCGCTATCACCGCGTGGATGAGCTACGGCCAGACGATCCGGTTTCACATCAACCCGCACATCGGCTCGAAGCGGCTGTCGGAGCTGTCACCGCTCGACGTGAAGAAATGGCACGGCGTGTTGCTGAATCGAGGCCGCAAGGACGGCGGGCCGCTCGCGATGAACTCGGTGAAGCTGGCGCATCGGGTGTTGCACCGAGCGCTCGCCGATGCCGTGCGCTGGAATCTGATCGTGGTCAATCCGGCCTCGCAGGTTCGCGTGCCGAAGGGCGAGTCGGCGGAGCTGACGGTCTGGACGGCCGAGGAGGCGAAGCATTTCCTGGGCGGTGTGGCCGAAGATCGGCTCGTCGCGCTGTGGACTCTCGCCCTTCACACCGGATTTCGCCGTGGCGAGATGGCCGGCCTCCGTTGGTCCGACGTCGACCTCGACGGCGGGACGCTGACGGTCGCGCAGCAACGCACGACCGCCAACCACCTGACGGTGATCGCGACACCGAAGGCGAAGAGTCAGCGGCAGCTGATACTGGCGCCGCCGACGATCGCCGCGCTGCGGGGTCACCGGCGTCGCCAGCAAGAGGAGCGGTTGCGGCTCGGGCCGGCGTGGACGGACAGCGGCTACGTCTTCGTCGACGAGGCCGGCGAGCCGTTGCATCCGCATCGAATCACGAAGCTGTTCGAGAACGCGGTCGTCAAGGTCGGCGTCCCGAAGATCCGCCTACAGGACACCCGCCACACGATGGCCACGTTGGCGCTCGAAGCGGGCGTGCACCCGAAGGTCGTGCAAGAGCAGCTTGGCCACTCGGCATCGCCGTCACACTCGACACCTACTCCCATGTTCCTCAAGCTGTGAGACGAGACAGTGCCGACAAGATCGCCGGCCTATTCGGCGGTTCCGTGTGAGCCGCCGGCGCTGGCGTACGACCGACGCGCACATCGACGAGTCACAGCGCGGCACCCGCTACGTGATGGGATGTGTGATCACCGACGTCCGCGATCATCCGGAGATCAGGCGCCGAGTGACCGAGCTGATGCGCCCACGGCAGAGGCGCATCCACTTCCACGACGAATCGCTGCCGAACCGTCGCCGACTCGTCGACGGGTTCGCGGACCTACCGCTCCGCTTGGTTGTGGCGGTGGCACGGGTCGGGCATGGGGTCGACGCCGAGCACGCGAGGTCGCTCTGCCTCCAGCAGCTCGTTCGGCTGTTGCAAGATCAGCGCGTGGCGCGCATGGTGCTCGAGAGTCGGCACGACGATCGGCGGGACGCGCACACGATCATTGCGGCCCGCCGAAGTGAGCCCGTGCTCGTCTTCGAACATCGGGAGCCGGCGGGGGAACCCCTACTCTGGATTGCCGACGGCGTTGCTTGGGGCGGCGGAGTGCGAGGTGCCGACCTCGATCGCTTCGGTCCGGTGCTCGATCGGATCATCGACGCAGGCCGATAACGCGCAGAACCCGGATTTCCGCCGTCCGGCGGTCTTCCGGGTCCACTTCCTCGGGCGCTTGCCCTCGGCCCCACCAGTATGCGCCGACCGGATGCGACAACACAATGGGTGCGCAGGAAAGGATCGAGTCGCTAAACGCACCGCCGCGACGCGCTCGACCCGTGTCCTGATATTCGGTACGGAACGGCGCGTATGACTTCGGTCACATCCGAATTGACCGTTGTGTGGGTCCACGAACCTCTGCGTACCGCCATGTACGTCTACGTACCGGTCCGTCCGGTCAGCCCCAATCTGGGGCTCTTGCGGAGGGAATGACAGCTGTGTAAGTAGGACGGTCCATGGACTCGTCCGAGCAGCTCTTGGAGATCCCAGCGACA
>CBDUYD010000085.1:0-12213 GCA_965371355.1 uncultured Ilumatobacteraceae bacterium | reverse complement strand
GACCGCAACGCCGATCCCGGTCGGCCGCGAGACCCCGGTCACGAGCGCGACGCGCCCGGTCAGCGGCAGATCGGCGGTGGGAGATGTGGTGCTCATCGTCGGCTTCCGGAGGGCGGCCGAGCGTACCGCGATCGGATTCGCCGATCGACCACCCATATGGTCGTGGCCCGGCGGATCGGCAGGAAGATGATGAGGTCGGGCGAACGACGGCTACGTACCGGCGTAGCGCCGTGTTCGATGGCCGAGCGCGATGATTGGGCACTCGGCGCCGAGTTCTCGACTACCATCGATGGCTCCACAACCACCAGGGGGAAACGTGAAGAAACTCATCGGACTATGCGCCGCGGCAGCACTGGTAATGGTCGCCTGCGGTAGCGACGACAGCTCGAGTTCGAGCGACACCGATGCCGCCGGCACCGAGGCCGCCGACGACAGCGGGTCGGACGACTCGGAATCAGACGATTCGGGCGATGGTGACGCGACCACCATCGAGATGTGGATCGCCTTCAGCGACGATGCACGGCTCGGCTTCACGCAGGACAAGGCGGCCGAGTTCAACGCCAACCATCCCGACTACAACGTCGAGGTCACCTCGTTCGACTCCTACAACACCGTCTTCGAGCAGGCGCAGCTTGCGATCGACGCCGGCAACCCGCCGGAGATCATCCACTTCTTCGAGGCCGCCACGCAGGAGGCTCTCGACGCTGTCGACTCGAGTGGCGATCCGATCTTCGGGTCGGTGACCGATGCGATCGACGGACGTACCGAGATCCTCGGCGAAGCGGTCGTCATCGACGACGTCGTCTCAGCCGCCAACAAGTACTACACGATCGACGGCCAGCTCTACTCGATGCCGTGGAACACCTCGTCGACAACGATGTTTTCCAACATGGACCTCCTGAACGCTGCCGGCATCACCGAACCGCCGGCCACCTGGGCCGAGGTCGAGGCCGCGTGCGAAGCGATCATGGCCGGTCCCGATGCTCCCTCCGAGGGCTGCATCACCTGGCCGAATCACGGCTGGTTCTTCGAACAGTCGCTTGGTCAGGCCGGTGCCGATCTTGTCAACAACGACAACGGCCGTTCGGGCCGGGCCGACACGATCACCCTCGACTCTGACGCCGCCGTCGACTATGTGCAGTGGTGGAGCGACCTCGAGGATTCGGGTGACTACGTCTACACGGGTGTCCAGCGTGACTGGGACGGCACATCGGCAGCCTTCCAGGCGCAGAACGTAGCCATGCTGGTGTACTCGTCGTCCGACACGACGGCGCTCACCGATGCCGGAACCGAGAACGGGTTCCCGGTCGTCTCGTCATTCATGCCGTACAACCAGGACGTCGAGTACGCCGGCAACCTGATCGGCGGCGCGACGCTCTGGCTGACCAACGGACTGCCCGAAACCGAACAGGACGGCGCACTGGCGTTCATGAACTTCTTCTCCAACCCGGAGAACGCAGCGGCATGGCACCAACTGACGGGCTACATCCCGATCACCAACGCGGCGGTCAGCCTGCTCGATGGTGAGGGTTGGTACGACGAGAGCCCGAACTCGGCCGTCGCCTCGGAGCAACTCGACGCTGCCGCCGACACACCGGCCGCGACCGGCGCGCTGGTCGGCAACTTCGTCGCCATCAGAGACGTCATCACCCTGGCCATCGAGGACATCCTCGTCAACGATGTCGACGTGGCCAGCAGGATGGCTTCGGCGCAGGAGGACGCCCAGCAGTTGCTCGACGACTACAACGAGCTGTTCGGCGACTGAGCAGGCATATCCGTGGGGGTTTTTGTCGCCCTCCTCGTCGCATCGATCATCGGCGTCCTCTCGTTCGGTCACCGGACCGTACGGGAGGGCGTCGTCGGGGCGGCGCTCGGAGTCATCGGTGGATCGGTCATACTGGCGGCACTCGGCTTCTGCATGTTCGACCACGATGCGGAGTCGACCGAGGGTGTGCTCGGCATCGCGCTGGCCGGATCGTTCGCATGGATCTTCGGCAGTGGTGGGAGGGCGATCTTCTCGCGAAACGCATCCTCGGCAGCCAGCGGCGACATCCGCACCGGAACGTTCAACCGCGGCTGGTGGTGGCCGTGGTTGCTCCTCGCACCGACACTCGTCATTCTCGTCTTCTTCCTGTATCTGCCCGCGTACCGGACCTTCACGCTCTCGACGAAGCTCACTCGTCTGGGCGCCCCGAGGGTCCGCGACCGGTGCCTGAGCAACTTTTCCGAGCTGCTCATCGACAATCCGGCCGCCGTCGTGGCGTTGCCACTCGTCGCGGTCGGCGCGATGTGGGGTCTCGGGTTCTGGCACAAGCGATCGGCGAAAGGCTCGTGGAGCCACAGCGCCAGCCGCACGCTTCAACCATTCGGACTCATCATCTTGCTCGTGGCGCTCTTCTACATCTTCGAAGGTACGAACGGCGGATATCGCGCCATCTACTTCAACACGCTTCTCATCTCCGGCGCCATCGTTGCGTTGAGCATGTCGATCGGGCTCGCGCTGGCGTACCTCGTCTTCGGCTACATCAGAGGGATCACGGTCTATCGGACATTGCTCATCTGGCCGTACGCGATCTCACCGCCCGTCGCCGGGATCTTGTTCTTCATGATGTTCAACTCGACGGGCGGCATCATTTCCGCGGTTGCCGACAGTTGGGGGTACGACTTCCCCAACTACGCCCAGGACGCGACCCTGGCCCGGCTGACGGTCATTCTGGCGTCGGTGTGGAAGTTGCTCGGATACAACATTCTCTTCTACCTCGCGGGGCTCCAGACCGTGCCCCGCGACCAGATCGAGGCCGCGGCACTCGACGGCGCGAGCGCGTATCAGCGGTTCCGCAAGATCGTCATCCCGGCATTGGGTCCGTTCACCTTCTTCCTGTTGATCACCAACCTGACGTTCTCGTTCTTCGACATCTACGGCACGATCGATTTTCTCACCAAGGGTGCGCCCGCGGGCGCTACCTCGGTGGCGATCTACGAAATCATCCGGGTCGGTGTCGACAACGGTGATCTGGGCCGAGGAGCCGCTCAATCGGTGGTTCTGTTCCTAGCTGTCATCGGCCTCACGGCCTGGCAGTTCCGTCAAGCGGAGGGTCGCATCAGCTATGGCAGCGCGTAGCCGGAACAATCTCACCATCTCCACCGGGAGCCCGGGCCTGCTCAGGGGGAGGACATGGCCGAGGCACCTGTTGATCTGGTTGGCGATCGTGCTCATGCTGTTTCCCCTCGCCTACGCCGCTCTCGTGGCGACCCAGACCAACGCCGAGGTCTTCAGCTTCCAGTTGACACCCGGAACCGCGCTGTCGAAACACTTCGATCAGGTCTGGAACGAACGCAACATCCCCCGGTTCATGTGGAACTCGATGGTCCAGGCGATCCTGATCACGTCCGCCAAGACGGTGCTCTCCCTTCTCGCGGGTCTGGCATTCGTCTACTTCTCGTTTCGCGGGAAGTGGATCGTGTTCTACTTCGTGCTGATCACCTTGATGATGCCCACCGAGGTGATGATCCTCGCCTTGTTCAGATTCGTCTCGGATCTCGGATGGAAGGACACGATGGCGGGTCTCGTCGTCCCGTTCGCGGCATCGGCCACCGGTGCGTTCCTCTTCCGCCAGCACTTCGCCAACCTTCCCCGTGAACTTCCGGAGGCCGCTCAGATCGACGGAGCCGGACCGGTCCAGTTCTTGTTCAGGATTCTCATCCCGCTGTCGTGGAACGTGATCGGGGCGTTGGCCGTCATCCAGTTCATCTTCGTGTGGAACATGTACCTCTGGCCGGTTCTCATCATCTCGGATCAGGACCGCCAGGTCGTGCAGGTCGGCCTACAGGGATTGCAGAGCATCGATGTCGGACTCACGTTCGGACCGTTGATGCTCGCTGCATTGATCACCTCGATCCCGCCGGTGTTGGTGTTCATCGCGCTGCAGAAGCCGTTCATGTCGGGATTCGCCCTCACCGCCGACAAGTGATCCCGCGGCCGGGGTGGATGCCGGGCTGGGCTGCCGGCACCGCTGACGCCGACCGTTGCCGGCTCGGGGGATCTCGTGTCGGCCCGAGTCGACATATCGAACCGAGCCCGTCACCTTGATGCCGTCCGTGGTGTCGCCGGTGAGCCCAATCGGCGAGTCCATCTCGATCCCCTGGTCGATCACGATCGAGCGGCGGTCGAGGTACTCGCCGACGTAGGCGCCGAGCGGGTTCGTGTCGCCTACGCTGCTCGCGTGAGTGGTGATGCGCCCCGCGTCGGGGTCGTGATGGGTTCATCGAGCGACTGGCAGACGATGTCGAAGGCGGTCGAGGTGCTCGAGCGGCTCGGCATTTCCCACGAGGCGCGGGTCGTCAGCGCGCACCGCATGCCGGACGAGATGTTCACCTACGCCGAAGGGGCTGCCCGCCGTGGTCTGCGAGCGATCATCGCCGGCGCTGGTGGGGCCGCTCACCTCCCTGGGATGCTCGCCGCAAAGACCACGGTTCCCGTGCTCGGCGTTCCTGTCGCCTCGCGCCATCTGTCGGGCCAGGACTCGCTCTACTCGATCGTGCAGATGCCCGCCGGCGTTCCTGTCGCGACGTTCGCCATCGGCGAGGCCGGAGCCACCAACGCCGCACTCTTCGCGGCTGCACTGCTGGCCCACGACGACGCGCACGTCCGAGGCGCGCTCGACGCGGATCGCGCCGCACGTCACGAACTGGCGGCCTCGTCCGTGGTGCCGCCGGTCGTGGCCCCGTCCGATCCGCGGGCCGAGCGTCAGCCAGATCGCCGACGGCGGTGAGAACGCCGATCATCCCACCGGCCACGATCGGCATGCTGGGTGGCGGCCAACTCGGTCGCTATGCGCTGATGGCGGCGGCGTCGATGGGATACCGCACGATCGTCGTCGATCCCGATCCGTCAGCGCCGGCGGCGACGGTGGCCGGCGAGCACCTCGTCACGTCGTACGACGATCCGGCGTCGCTGCGTCGCCTCGCCGACGAGTGCGACGTGGTCACGATCGAGTTCGAGAACCCGCCGGCCCTTGCGCTCGACGAACTCTCGATCGGCACGATCGTGGCACCGGGCCCCGAGAGCGTTCGGATCGCCCAGGACCGGGTCCTCGAGAAGCGGTTCCTCGACGAGAACGGCTTTCCGGTCGTTCCGTACGATGTGCTCGGGTCTGATCGCGACGCTCTAGACGCACCCGTTTCCGTTGACGGGCCGGCGATCGTCAAGACGGCGCGGCTCGGGTACGACGGCAAGGGCCAACGGCGAGTCGATGGCGTCGCCGAAATGCATGCCGCGCACGCCGAGCTCGGGGGTGTCACGTGTGTGGTCGAGTCCCTGCTCGAACTCGAGGTCGAACTGAGCGTGCTCGTCGCCCGGACCATTGATGGCCGGGCCGAGACCTGGACGGTCGCCGAGAACCACCACGTCGACGGCATCCTCGACCTCACGGTCGTCCCCGCTCGCGTCGATCCGATGCTCGCCGACCGTACGACCGGACTCGCGATGGCGATCGCGGATGCTCTCGGGTTCGTCGGCGTGCTGGCGATCGAGATGTTCGTCGTCGGTGGCGAGGTGTTGGTGAACGAACTCGCGCCGCGCCCGCACAACAGCGGTCACTGGACGCTCGACGCGTGCACGACGAGCCAGTTCGAGCAGCAGATCCGTGCGGTGTGCGGCGCGGGTCTCGGCAAAACGGTGATGACGGCGCCGGCGATCGCGATGGTCAACCTGCTGGGTGGCCTCTGGGATGCGGGTGAACCGCGTTGGAACCGGGTGCTCGACGAACCCGACGTGAAGCTCCACCTGTACGGCAAGATCGAGCCCCGGCCAGGTCGCAAGATGGGGCACATGACCGTCACCTCCGACGTGACGAGCGCGGCGGCGGCCAGGGCACTCGAACTGCGAGACCGCCTGATGCCCGGCCGTTGACCTGGGCAGATCCCGGGTTTGTGTCGGCGAATATCAAGACGCCATACGTTTTCGCCGACACAAATCGAGCGGTTGGAGTGGGTGGGTGCGGTTGGGCCGGCTACTCGGTGGGGCGGGAGGTGCGGCGGCCGCGGCGGGCGCGGCCCTTGGGCACCTGGCGCACCGCGGCGACCTCGTAGTCGACCTCCGGAACCGGCACGACCCCATCGAGTACCCGGCGCATCATCGCCAGGTGGGTCGGCGAGCTTCCGCAACACGCGCCGATGATCCGGACGCCGGCGTCGCGTTGGCGCGCCGCGTGCGCGGCCATCACGTCGGGTGATCCGCTGTAGTGGAGTTCGGTACCGCGCCACTCGGGCATCCCGGCGTTGGCTTTGCTGATCAGGAGGGTGTCGCCGTCGGCGATCCGCATCTCGGTCGTTGCCGCCTCGGTGTCGGCGAGGTTGTTGCCGCAGTTCGCGCCGAGTGCGAACACCCCCAGCGCGGCGATCCGCTCGACGGCGGCCGCACCCGAGACGCCCATCATCGTCCGGCCGGCGGTGTCGAAGCTCATCGTCGCGCAGATCGGAAGGTCGCTCACCGACCTCGCGCCCTCGATCGCCGCGGCGACCTCGTCGAGGTGGCTCATCGTCTCGATCCACAGCACGTCGGCCCCACCGGCGGCCAGACCCTCGGCCTGCTCGGCGAACGCGGCCGCACAGGTCGACGGTGTCATCGTGCCCATCGGTTCGAGCAGTTCGCCGGTTGGCCCCATCGAGCCGGCGACGAGCACCGTCCGGTCGACGGCGTCGGCCGCCTCTCGCGCCACGGCCGCTGCGGCCTTGTTCAACTCGACGACCCGGTCGTCGAGACGGTGCAGCGCGAGCCGGAACGACGTGCCGCCGAACGAGTTCGTCAGCACGATGTCGGAGCCGGCCGCTATGTAGTCGTCGTGCACCGCGCGCACGCGGTCGGGGAACTCGACGTTCCACAGTTCGGGGGCGTCTCCCGCACCGAGGCCGCGGTCGAACAGCTCTGTGCCCATCGCGCCGTCGACCAGCAGTACATCGTGGTCTCGGAGCATGTCGTCGATCACCGTCACGGCCCCAAGTCTGGCCCGTCGAGTGCGCAAGTCAACGTCGAGTTCGATGGCCGCGGGGGTCCCGACCGAGGTTCGAGGTGCCGGTGCGGTGTCGGAGGAGGCCGGCGAGGCGGCGCGGAACGGTCGCCTGCGCGACGTTCACCTACGCGATCCGCACGTAGCGGAGGTCGGTCGTCCGGCGGCCTTCGGCGATCGCGCGCCGCTCGAATCGGGTAGTCGGACGATCGGTCGGCTCGCCGATCCGGCCGCCCGACAGCCGCGGCTCGCCGTCGCACGCGGCGATCATCCGCTCCGCGTAGTCGTCGACATCGGTCGCCAATCGAATCACGCCGTCGATGCGGAGCCGATCGGTCAAGGCCGCCACCACATCGTCACGGACCAGACGTCGGTGATGCTGGCGTGTCTTGGTCCAGGGGTCGGGGAACAGAGCGCGTACCTCTGCGAGCGAGGCCGCGGGGATGCGCTCGATCAACACGAGCGCATCGCCGTGCACGACGCGGACGTTGTCGAGACCCTCACGCTCGACGATCTCGAGGAGCGTCGCCACCCCCGGCGTGTGGACCTCGACGGCGACGAGGCCGGAGTCGGGCGACCGGCGGGCGAGCTCGAGCACCGACTCGCCGTGGCCGAAGCCGATGTCCAGCACCACATCGAGCAGTGCGTCGAGCGGGGCGTCGGCCGAACCCGCGGTCCCCGGGTCGCTCACCGGGTCGATCACCGGGTCGGCCCCGGGGCTGCGGTGGTGCCCGAAGACCAACCGCCAGTCGAGCGGTGGCCCAGTCGGTTCGAGACCCCGAGTCTCGAGCCAGCGCTGCATGTCCGCGCGGCGCCGTTCGGAGAGCCGACGCCTCCTCGGCTTGAACGTCGACGTCGATCGGTGCACCGATCGGGCTGTGGTCATCCACCGAATCCCGAGAGGACGTCACGGAACGACTCGAGTCCCGCCGCCAGCGAATCGGTCAAGGCCGCCAGTTCGGTCTCGGAGACATCGATCGTGATCGGAACATCGATCGAAACAGGGATCGTCTCGTCGATCGGGATCGTCTCGTTGATCGGGATCTCGACGACCAGATCGATGGGCACATCGATCTTGACCGGCACCGTCACGTCGAGCGGCACCTCGATCCCGAACGGCCCGGAGATCTCGATGCGTGTGTCGAACTCGTCGTCGATCGGCAGCGTCGTCTTGATCGGAACGCTGAGCGTGCGATCGATGACCACTTCGGCGCCGATCGCGACCTCCTCGTCGATGCTGATGTTGAACTCGAGTGTCGAGGTACCGAAGTCTTCGAGTCCGGCCACCGCCTCGTCGAGCCCCGCCGATATCGACGGGCTCAGCTCGGTGAGTTGACCGACGATGCTGGTCACCTGTGACGAGAAGATCGCGGCTCCCGCCTCGACGCGCTCGAGTTCGGCGCGGGTCGCGTCGAGATCGTCATCGGTGTCGTTCAATCGGATGAACAGCACGCCGATCAGCACGAACGCGGCCACGAGTGCCACGCCGAATGCGATCAGCACGCCGTTCCTCGGCGCGGCACGCTCGGCGGCAGCGTCCGGCTCGATCGCTTCAGCGGTGTCGGTGTCGGTGTCGGTGTCGGTGTCGGTGTCGGTGTCGGTTTCCGGTACGTTGGATTCGTCGGTCATCGGTGCCTCCGGTGCATCGTCGTCGAGGGTATGTCGGTCGCGGAGTAGTACGGCCGCGATGATGAGCCCGACCGCCAACACGACCGCGGTGGCGAGGAACGTCTCGGCGATCGACTGAGCGGTCAGGTCGCCGGTGGCCGCACGAACCGCGCGCTGGAAGTCGGGATCGGTGATCGCCGGAAGTTCGATGTCGACGCGCAAGGTGTTGAACCGCGCGAGACCCCATGCGGTCAACGCCGAGAGTCCTACGCTGAGTCCGAGCAGCCTCACCACCATCACCGTCGACGCGGCCGCGCCGCGCCGGTCGGCGGGTGCGACATCGACCACGACGGTCGTGGTCGGAGCCATCGTCAGGCCGAGTCCGGCGCCGAGCAGGGCGAGCTGTGCGGCCAGCGCGGGGTACGGCGACGTCGCCTCCCAGGTGAACCCCATCAACGTGTACGCAACGGTGGCGGCGAGCAGCCCGACGATGATCGGCGGGCCATGCCACCACCGTTCGGTCGCCCGACCGCCGATGTACGACGCCGTCGCCATCGCTGCGGTGAGGGCGGAGAGGATCGCGCCGGAGACGACCGCCGCCCGTGCGATGTCGATCTCGACGGCGTTGACGAACAACGGCACGTCGACCATCGCGATGACCAGGCCCACCCCGACCACGAAGTTGACGAGCAGTGCCGCCCGGACGCTGCGGCCGCGGAATCCGGAGCGGTCGAACAACGGGTGTGGGGATCGTCGTTGCTGGAGCCAGAAGAGCACTCCGGCGACCGCGGCGACGAGGTAGAGCGGGCGGAGGTCTGGTCCGCGACCGCCGGTCAACTCGTCGAGACCCTCGACGCTCTGCACCTCGGCGTTGCCGAGCAGCGCGAGGTTCAACGAGACGAGGGCGATCGTGAGCAGCGACGCGCCCAGCCAGTCGACCCGGGCGTCTCGAGCTGGGCGGTCGTGGTCGCGAAGGGCGAACCACACCGCGACGATGCCGACGATGGCGAGCGGCACGTTGAGCCAGAACTGCCAGCGCCATGTGAGGAACCGGACGAGCATCGCCCCGTACAGCGGACCCCAGACCCAGCCGAGCGTCTCGATCGCGCCGAGCGTGCCGAGCGCGCGGGCCCGCCGATCCTCGGGGTACACGTCGCCGACCACCGCGAGCGACACCGGCACCATCGCTCCGGCGCCGATCGCGGTCAGCACGCGTCCGGTGAGGAGCATGCCGAGCGAATCCGAGAGCGGAATCCAGACCGTTCCGACGAGGAAGATCGCCCAGGCGACGAGGAACGTCCGCCTCCGGCCGACCACATCGCTGACACGTCCGGCGAGCGGCATCACGGCGACGAACGCGATCAGGTAGGCGTTGACGATCCATGCGGCATCGTCGAGCCCGTCGGGGAGTACGAGGCCGAGGTCACCGATGATCGGACGCAGCATCGTCGACACGACCGTGAGGTCATCGGCGGCGACGAACACGCTGAACCCGACGACGATCAGGATCGTGCGCGGTGAGATCTTCGTCTGCGCTGCTCGGTCCGGCCCCGGAGGCGACCACCCTGACGTCATCGGCCTGCTGCGATCCGGAGGATCAGCCGTCGGGCGGTGGGGAGATGTCGAACGTCTCGCCGTACTCGGAGAGCCGCACGTCCCAGTGCGTTGCGCCGTCGCCGAGGTCGACGGTGAACTCGACGGTGGCGACGAGCGCCGTGACCGGGTCGATCCAGAAATCGATCACGATGCCTGTACCGGTGACGAGGCCGGCCGTGATCACCTCGACGTTCTCGGCGGTCGCGGTTCCCCGGACGTGATAGAGGCCGTCGTCGGTGCCGATCAACTCGACGTCGGTGAGGTTCTCGAGCAGCGGCTGCCATCCGCCCGAGGGGTCGAAGAAGCTCGACGGGTCGAGGTCGATACCCGCCGGGAGCGGTTCGAGCTCACCGGTGATCGGATTCGACAACCAGACGTCGTCTCCGACCGCGACGGCCCCGAGTTCGGTGGTGAGGGTTCCGGCGACCTGGACCTCGACGACCGCATCGGCCGACTCGGGGACGTTGAAACGTCCCACGATCGAGTTCAGCGCGATCACCTCGGCCGAGTCGATGTAGACCGGCGCACCGGTGCGGTCGAGTTCGAAGCGAACGCTTGTGACCTCGCCCATCGCTGTGGCCGAGGTCTCGGCGATCACCGTCGCGTCGGGTTCGATCGTCGGCCCGCTCGGCCCGGAGCCGCCACCACCGCACGAAGCGATCGCCGCCGATACCGACAGCAGTGTGATCGCGGCGCCGAGCGATCTGCGCGAACTCACATTCAGGCCCGCGTACGCTTCTCGCCCCAGTGCTCCATCGCACCGATGCGCTGGTAGCGGGTGGGTCGATCGTCGGGCCCGAGAACGTCGGTCGCCAACCACAACCGCTTGAGCCAACGCACGCGCCCCGAGGCGCGGTCGTCGACGTAGGAGTTGCGACCGTGCACGACGTGGTAGTTGTTGACGAACTGGATGTCGCCCGGCGACAACGCCATCTCGACCCGATTCTCGGGGGCGTAGATGAGTTCGTCATAGGCATCCATCGCCTCGATCTGCACATCGGTCAGCCGGGGCGCCTGCTCGTGACGCTGCGACGCCTCGATGAACGGTCGGATGTAGCGGATGAACAGCCGGCCGCGATGCTCGGTGAACACGGGGATCGAGTAGTACGGCCGACCGCCCTCGCGCTCCTCGCCCCTGAAGTCGTAGGGCAGTGGTTCGTAGAGCGCCGCGGCGAGGTCGGGACGGGTCCGAACGAGCCGGTTGTACGCGCCGATCGCGTTCGAGACGAGACTCTCGCCACCCGACACGCCGGCATCGATGCACAGCAGGCCGACGAGGTCGGAGCCGTCGCTGTGGAAATCGAGGCGATGGCCGCCGATCTCGTAGCCGCGCGTCGTCGGGTCGTCGAGCGACTTGCCCTGATCGGTCACGTCGCCGAGCAGGTGTCCCCGCGCGTTCTGTGGCCAGGGCTCACCGATGTGTGCGCCGATGCCCCAGTAGATCCACGAGGCGTCCTCGGCGCCGAGCCGGTCGATGTCGAGCGCTGCGATCCGCGCGAAACCGCGCCCGTCGATCAGTTCGTGGGTGAGCAGGTCGAGTCGCGGGGCGAGGGTCGGGAGGGGGAAGTCGGCCGCGGTGACATCGAGGATCTCATCGGTCACCGACCGGGCGTGGGCCAACGCGGCGTCGAGTTCGGCCAGGTCTGCGTCGCTCAGCCGGAGCGTCCACTCCGCGGTGTCGGCGACGTCGGCGGCGGTCCAGTCGGCGTGCGTCTCCAACTCCACGATGTTGTCGGCGGTGATCTGTCGGGCTTCGTCGAGTGTCGTCATGTCGGTGCTCCCGGTCGGATCTGCAGAGTCGAGGGTCGGCGGTCGGCGGTCGGCGGTCGGCGGTCGAGGGTCGGTGGTGCGGAGGGTCGATCGTCTTCGGTGTGCCGGGTCAGGGTGCTGGGGCGTCCTGTGCACCCCTGATCAGTCGGCCGGGCAGTTCATCGGACGCCTCGCCGCGGTGATAGGTCTCGCGTCCGGCGACGACGGTGTGCTCCCATCCGTCGGCCCGCTG
>CBDUYD010000084.1:0-12712 GCA_965371355.1 uncultured Ilumatobacteraceae bacterium | reverse complement strand
TGGCCGAGTACCACCGCACCGCCGTGCCGGCCTAGCGACCGGCCGAGCGCGGACCACGCCTTCACCGTTCTGTGTACGGATCTTCCCGCTGGGCGGGATCTGACGTACAAGTTTCCGATGTGGTTCCGTTCTGTGTACGGATCTTCCCGCTGGGCGGGATCTCACGTACAAGTTTCGGGTGGTCAGGCAGGTTTCGGGATGGTCAGGTCGCGTCGGTCGCGTGGATCGCCCAGGCGACGGATTCTTCGGGATCATCGATCGCGAGCTGGAGGTTCCAACCGACGGTGGGTTCGAAGGCGTCCCACCGGTACCAGCGCAACGACGCCGCGATCTCGCCGATGGCAGCGGCGCTCAGCGGCCACTCGTCGAGGCGGTCGCCGAGTGCGGCGAGCAGCCACCACGCACCGAATCGGCCAGATGCAGCCCCGCGTCGCCGTCCGTGGGCGCCGCCGCTCGCGCCGGCCCACGCGATCCAGGCGATCGCCTCTGTGGCCTCGAGCTCGACCACCCTCGCACGCCGCACACCCAGGGCGCCGAGGGCTTCGTCGACACCGCCCGCGACACAGACCGTGTCCAGCCGGCCGTTCGAACCGACCGTCCACGGCTCGACGAGTTGGCGCGTCGCCAGCTCGACATCGTCGTCGAGCCTTTCCGCGTCGGCGAGCGGCGAGACCTCGGACCAGTCGTCGCGGAGCGCGGGCATCGGGAACTCCGCCCCGGTCTCGGAGTAGGTGGCGAGCGCGTACGACGGTTCCCAGGTGGCGAGCTCGGTCGGGATGTCGAGCACCGGAGCGAGTTCGATGTCGCCGATCGCTTCGCCGCGGATGACACGCTCGTGGGCGACGAACGAGGCGCGAGGTCCGCGATCGAGCATCGACACGAGATCGGCCCACCGATGATCCTGGGCGGCTACCTCGGTGAGCGGGCCGATCGTGAATCGTCCGGACAAGCCGTCGGCCTCGTCGAGCACGGCGGCGACGAACTCGGCCGGGGCGAGCAGCGCCAATCGGTACTCGGCGAGTGTCGCCGCCGGCCAGAGCTGTCGGCCGGTCACGACCGCCTGGCGAGTCCTGTCGCGCATCCGCAGGAGCCCCGACCAGTCGCGCGTCGAGCAGCGATCGTCGATCATCCGGACGAGCGCGTCGAGGTCGGCGCGATGGACGAGATCGTCGAGGTCGTCGTCGGGCGTTGACCGATCGTCGATCACACGAGTGGCCAGGGATAGCGCCGACCGGTGTCGTCGGTCGGGAATCGGCGCTCCTCGACGCACCAGGCCGCGCGCCCCCGGATCGCTTCGACCTCGTCGTCGCCGAGCAGCGCCGCGACATCGAGTGGCACCCGCTCGCACAGGCGTGATGCAGCTCGGAGGAACCACTCGGGCAGCGGCTCGTCGCCGAACTCCCAGATCACGGTGCGCAGCTTGAACTCGGGCGCGAAGCACAGACCGTGGTCGATAGCCCAGACCTGATCCCGGTCACCGTTCTCGCCCGTCTCTTCGCCGGGCACGAGCAGACAGTGGCCGCTCTTGCGGTCGGTGTTGTTGGCGAGGATGTCGAGCGCGGCGATCGCCCGCAGCTGATCGTGTGTGTCGGGCCGCGACTCGTAGATCGTGAAGTAGTGCTCGGAGTGGTCGCCGACGACGAACCACTGAAGTGAACCTTCGCCCAGCGGGCCGTCGCGCAGCACGGTCGGCGGGACGACGTGGGCGCCGACCGCCTCGCTCAGCAGGTATGCGGCGACCTCGCGCCGGTGCAGTCCCGGGTCGAAGTCCCACAGCGGCCTCTCGCCGCGCATCGGCTTGTAGATCGCCGGGTGGCGCGCACCGCCGCGTTCGACGTGCACGAGAAACGTCGCGTTGCTGCTGTACGGCATGCGACCCGCGACGTCGATCTCGCCGCGCAGGAGGTGCTCGATCGGGTCGTCGACAACGTCGACGTCGAGCCGCACACCCACCTCACCTCCATCGGCCATCACACGCTCAGTTCATGCGCGGGCAGGCGTGTCCGTCGGGGTCGATCGGAGTGCTGCACCATTGGCACAGCGGTCGGCCGGCCTGGACGATCGCGTCGGCCCGGTCGCAGAACGCGGCCGCCTGTCCACGGCTGACGAGGAGTCGCACATGACCGCGATCGTCGCTCTCGATCTCGTCACCGTGCTCGTCGAACTCACCGATCTCCTCGAGCTGGATGAGGACCCGGTCGGAGTTCGGGTCGTATCCGAGACCGATGGGTCCGAGGGTGAACGCCGGATCGACCGGGTCGCTGAGTTCGAGCGCTCCCGGCATCGGCCGGTCCTCGGGCGGAGGGAGGTCGGAGAGCACCTTCTGGACGTGCTGGGACATCACCATCGCCTGCTGCTTCTCGCACTTGACGGTCACGGAATGGCCGGACGAGCGCACCTGGACGTAGAAGGTACGGCTGCCGGGCTGTCCCACCGCTCCGACGGTGAATGCATCGACCTCGTCGAACTCGTAGAAGGCGCTCATCAGGCGGGCTGCAGCTCGGCGAGCGTGGTGGAGTTGACGGCGAGCACGATCGGCCCGCCCGGGGTGTACGCGATCGTGCTGATAGAGGCCGGGCTGATGACGATGCGTTGGAAGAGATCGAGCGGCGTGCCGATCGCGTGGGCGACCGCCGCCTTGATCGTGTCGGCGTGCGAGACGCAGACGATCGTGCCGCCGGGGTGCTTCACCCGCAGTGCCTCGAGACACGTCACCATGCGGGTCTGCATCTCGGTGAAGCTCTCGCCGCCCGGGAACCTGAAGGTGGAGGGTGAGCGCTGCACGGTCTGCCACTCGGGCAGCTTCATCAGCGTCTTCAGCTTCTCGCCGGTCCAACCGCCGAAGTCGCACTCGAGCAGGCCGCGGGCGGTCCTCGTGCGCACACCGCACGCCCGGGCGATCGGCGCAGCGGTCTCCTTGGCCCGCTCGAGGGGCGAGGAGTAGACGGCGTCGATGCGCTTCAGTTCGCGGATTCGTGATGCCGTGGCTTCGGCCTGCGCGCGGCCGGTGTCGGCCAGGTGGAGTCCCTTCGCCCGGCCCGGGAGCACCTTGCCGGTGGTAGGGGTCTGTCCGTGGCGCACCAGCAACACCGTGGTCGTCGGTGGGGGAGTCTTCTTCGTCTTGGCCATGTGTGCCGACCAACCTACTGTCGGTCCGCGTGAGCGCGCTCGGCGGCCTGGAACGAGATGTCGTCGCATGCCGGGCATGCCCCCGACTCGTCGAGTGGCGCGAGCGGGTGGCGGTCGAGAAGCGGGCCTCGTACCGCGACGACGAGTACTGGGGTCGCCCGATACCGGGTTTCGGTGACGAGCGCGCCCGGATCGTGGTGCTCGGGCTGGCGCCCGCGGCGCATGGCGCCAACCGCACCGGCCGTGTCTTCACCGGTGACCGCAGCGGCGACTGGCTGTTCCGGGCGATGTTCAGGGCCGGCCTGGCCAACCAGCCCGAATCGGTGACGGTCGACGACGGCCTCGAACTGTCCGACGCGTGGGTGACCGCGGCGGTCAAGTGTGCGCCCCCGGCGAACAAGCCGTTGCCCGCCGAGCGTGATGCGTGCGCGCCGTTCCTCGTCAGGGAGTTCGCGGCGCTCGCCCGCATGCGGGTCGTCGTCTGCCTCGGTGGGTTCGGCTATCGGGCGGCGGCCGTGCACTTCGGCGTCCGTCGACGACCAAAGTTCGGCCACGGTGTCGAGGTTCGCGTCGACGGTGGGCCGACGATGTTGTGTTCGTTCCACCCGAGCCAACAGAACACATTCACGAAGCGCCTCACCGAACCGATGCTCGACGAGATCTTCGAGCGCGCCGTCGAGCTGGCCGGCGTGTAGGTCGATCAGCGGCTGGTTGGAGCGAGCGCGTCCGAGAGCGCCTGAGCGACGACGGCGTTGGCCGACCGGGCGTCGGCCATCAGCGCGAGCTGGCCGAAGAAGCCATGAATCTGGCCCGGATAGTGGACGTGGCTCACCGTCGCGCCCGCTTCGGCCAGACGGTCGACGTAGGCGGCACCCTCGTCGCGCAGTGGATCGAAGCCGGCGGTGATCACGAGCGCGGGAGGGCTGTCGCGCCACGCGTCGGGGGAGGCGAGCAGCGGGGAGACCCTGGGATCATCGACCGCGCCTCGACCGCCCGCCAGGTAGTGGTCGACGAACCACCGCATGGCGGCGGTGGTGAGGAAGTACCCGTCGGAGTTCTCGACGTACGAATCGCTGCCCATCCGGGCGTCGGTCACCGGGTACACGAGCGCCTGGAATGCGAGCGGCACCGGGCCGAGCTGCGCAACGACCGCGGCGAGGTTGCCGCCCGCCGAGTCGCCGCCGACGGCGATGCGATCGGGATCGATGCCGAGCGCATCGGCGTTGGCGTGCGCCCACCGGGTCGCCGTGATGCAGTCGGTGAGCGGAGCTGGAAATGCGTGGTCGGGTGCGAGCGCGTAGTCGATGCTCAAGACCGAGTGCCCGCTGCGCGATGCCATCCGTCGGCAGACGTCCTCGCTCATCTCGAGATCACCGAGCACCCATCCGCCCCCGTGGAACCACACGAGCAGCCCGGTCGTGTCGTCGCCCGGCCGGTACAGCCTGGCGGGGATACCGCCGGCATCGACGTCGCGGATCTCGTGGCATGTTTCGACGGGTGGCTCCCGCATCGAGTCGAACATCTCGCGAGCAGAGTCAGGCTCCAGCGACTCGAATGGCGGCACCTCCAGCTCCGCGAAGATGTCGAGGAGTGCCCGGGCTTCAGAATTGAGCGGCATCGACGCAGTCTGCCAGTAGTATTTCGGCCCTGTGAAGTCAGGCCGTCACCATCGATTCACCCGCATCGCGCTGGCCGTCGGCAGCGTTGCGCTGGTCGCTTCGGCCTGCTCGTCCGACCCGAGCGCGAAGCGCGTCGCGCAGGACCTGATCAACACGCTCGCCGAGACCGACGCCGAGCGCGACTGCATGCTCGACATCCTCGACGGCTACAGCGCGGACGAACTCGACGACATCGGCAGCGACGCGAACGACGGCGACGACGCCGAGAAGGCTGCCGCGCAGGTGGCGCTCGACGAACTCGAGGCCCGTCTCTCCTCCTGCCTCTGACCTGACGCATCTGGTGAACCCTGCACGGGGGCGAAGCAAGTACTCCGGACAGCTCCTGGCACAGGTCCCGACGCGCTCTGGGGCGATCGTGTGCCGGATTGAGCAACGCGCAGGGCGCCCATACCGTCGCGCTTGGCGTTCCGGCAGAGTTACCGCCCACTGCGGGGCATGCGAATCGAGCAGCTCGACGCCTGGGCCCGCCGGAATCATGGGCTCATCACACTCGGGGCCTCGGGCCTCACGAGGTCGGCCTGGTACCGGGCCATCCGCGCCGGAGCGCTCGAGCAGATCCATCCACTCGTCGCTCGGTTGGGCGGAACACCGCACACACCCGAGCGGGCGATCGCCGCCGCAGTCCTCGCGACCGGTGGTGACGGACTGGCGTCGCACCGTTCGGCCGCTCACCTCTGGGGTATCCCGCGACACGAACGCGACCGTGTCGATCTCATCAGGCCCGAGCGCGGGCATCTCAGCCGCTGGTCGAACCTCGTGGCGCCCGGTTCGGGGACGGCGCGAGGCCCGTGCGGTGACGCCTGATCACCGACGACGATCTGGGCGCGTTCGGTACCGCACACCGAAACGAATCCGCCCCAGATCGTGTGGGCGGGCGGCCGGGGCGGAGGCGGCCGCCGTGCGATCGCTGACTACTTCGGCGACGCGGACGCCGTGGCGGCCTTCTTCTTCTTCTTCGGGGGTGGGACGCCGACCGCCGGTGCCGGGTCGGCGTCGTCGGGCCAGCGGCGGCGGCTGACGATCGACAGGAGGCGCAACAACCTCATCGCTGTCTCGTCCTCCTGGGCGGGCCGGGCGATGATCGAGCCGTCGGCGATCATCCGGTCGATGACCTCCTCGCCGAGTTCGGTTCGCACGATCGTGAGCGTCCAGTCGTTGTCCTCACCGATGCCGCCGGTGGCGATGTCGGAGTGTTCGGCGGCGAAGTCGGGACAACGCTTGCAGCCCTCGCGCGTCCACGCATGGCATTCCTTCAGGTTGATCTCGTGGTACGAGCCGTCCTTCATCCAGATCTGGAAGACGCCCTTGATGTTCATCTTCACCATGTCCTGCTTCTTCAGGCCGTATTTCGCCTCGAACAGTTCGGTGAAAATGGCGTCGTCGAATGTCTTCGAACAGAGCAGGCCGATGTTGAACAGGAACGGCTTCGACATCTTGCCCGCCTTGCGATCCCACATCGTGGGTGGCGACGACGTCTGGCAGCCCATCCCGACCAGTGCGAGGCGCTCCATCCCGCGTTCTCGCGCCTCGGGCAGGGCGAGCGGATTGGCGCAGTACGTGTAGCGGCTACCGGCGGTGGCGAGGATCTCCTCGCGCGATTCGACGACGACCGGCTTGGCCTTCCACGCGTCGTCGTTCTCGACCCCCGACACGAGGGCGCCGTCGATGTAGTCGTTCTCACGCAGCCAGATGAGCATCGCCGAGACGAATCCACCGTCCTGGCCCATCTTGTGGATCATCTCGTCGCTCGCCCTGGTGAGGTGGAGCTGGCGCCATACGCCCGCCATCTCGTCGGGCTCGCGGACCCGACCGAAAAGGTGCATGTCGGCCGCCGGCTCCCAGGCGCGGAATCGAGGGCACGCCCGCGTGCAGGTGGTGCAGCCCTTCTCGCCGTGGATGCAGTTGTCGGGACCGAGTTCTTCCTCGAGGTGGAACGGGAGGTACTTGCCCTCCTCGTGCTCGTAGCCGATCACGTCGTGGGGACACGTGACGACACATCCGGCGCAGCCCGTGCACAGGCCTGTCGTGATGACCTCGGCGTACAACTCCTTCCACTGGGCCGTCCACCGACCGGCCTTCGCCGGTGCCTGATCCGCGAGCGTCGTCATCTCGCCGACTGTATGTCGTCGGGTCCGCGCCGACAGGAACGGCGTCGACCGATCGTGCACGCCGTAGCGCGCGGACGTCCCGCGTAACCCCCTCCGTAGCATGGGTGCGTGATCCGGAGCGACGAACTGCGCACGAAGCGGCAGATCGGCGCGACGTTCGTCGCTCAAGGTTCGCCCCGGGTGATCATCGCCTTCATCGCGGTCGCCGCGATCGCACGCCTCTCGGTCGGGCGGTGGAGCTTGGTCGACGGAGCGATCCTCGCGATCACTCTCGTCGCCACCGGGATCGTCGAATGGGTGCTCCACCTCCACCTGCTGCACGCCTCCGAATCGGCCTGGACCAGCCGCCGGCTCGGAACCGGGTCGGGCCACCGCCGTCACCATCTCGATCCACCCGACCTCGAGTGGCTGCTGCTCGGCCGCACCGACGCGATCGTCTTCGCGATCCTCATCGCGGCGGGTTCGGCGCTGTGGGCGGTACCCGCGATGTGGGTGCTCGGGTCGCAGGTCAGCGGCGTCGGAGTCCTCGTGCCCACGCTCACCGCGATCCTCTGCGCGTACCTCGCACTCGGTCACTACGAATGGACCCATCTCCTCGAGCACAGCCGCTATCGACCGAGGACGCGGTACTACCGGCGCCTCGTGCGCAACCACCGACTGCACCACTTCCGCAACGAGAACTACTGGCTGGGCATCACCTCGAACCTCGGCGATCGGCTGCTCGGTACCTACCCGGCTTCGAAGAGGGACGTTCCACTCAGCGAGACGGCCAGGACCCTCTCGTCGGCGTCCGCGACCGACGATCGTGGCCGAACTCCGGTCATCGACTCGGCGTGAGCGTACCCATCGCGCCGGATTCGTAGTCGCTGAAGGCCTGCTCGATCTCGGCGGCGGTATTCATCACGAAGCCGCCGCCCATCGCGATCGGCTCGGCGATCGGCTCGCCGGACATCAACAGCACCTCGCCGCCGGACGTCGAACCGATGGTGATCGTGTCACCGTCGTGGTTGAACACGGGCGTTGCTCCGGCCGCGAGGCGGTCGCTGCCAGGCAGGTCGACCGATCCGGCGACGACGCAGAATCCGGCGGTCCAGTCGCGCTCGGCAGGCAACGTCACCGTGGCACCAGGGTCGAGCTCGACGTGGGCGATCAGGACGGGGGTACCGAGGGGTGCCGGACCGGAGCTGCCGGCCAGCGAGCCGGCGAACAGACGCACGCGCACACCCTCGCGCAGATCGGTCAGGACGGGGAGATCCTCGGGCGCGACGGCGTGGTGCTCGGGCGGCGCCATCTTCGCCACGGCGGGGACGTTGACCCACAGCTGAGCCATGTGGAAGATGCCCTCGTCGTCGCCCTCGAGGATCTCCTCGTGGAGGGCACCCGACCCGGCGACCAGCCACTGCATCCCACCGGAGGTGACCGTGCGGTGCGTGCCGAGCGAGTCGCGATGCTCGATGCGCGCCCGGAATACGAGGCTCACCGGCTGGACGCCGCGATGTGGATGCGGCCCGACGTAGATCTCCTCACCCCGCATCTGGCGCGGCACGCCGGTGTCGAGGAAGACGAACGGGTCGAGGTGCGGGAGCTCGCGCGTCGGGAACGGATGCAGGATTCCGGTGCCCGGCTGGGGTTCCGCGGTGACGATCTGAGCGACGGTCCGGTCGGTGTCGACGATCATTTCGATGCCTCCTCTGCCGGTGACGGTGCTGCTTCCGAGGTGGACGGCTCTGATGTGGAGTGTTCCGATGTGGACGGTTCGTCCTGTCGGGGATGAAAGGCGGCGACGGCGATCGCGGCGAGCACGAGCAGACCTGCGGAGGCGAACATCGCCAGTTGCATCCCGTCGGTGAACGCGTCGCGCCCGATGTCGGCGAGGTGGCGGGTCCCCGGATGGCTCAGCAGCGCGCCGAGAGAGTCTTCGGCCGCCTCGGCCACCTCCGGGGCCAGGCCGTCGGCTTCTGCTTCGACGCCGTTGCGATATCCGATCGAGAGCAGCGCGCCGCCGACCGCGATGCCTATCGCGCCGCCCACCTCGCGGGTCGTGTCGTTCATCGCCGATCCGACCCCGGCCTTCGCCGCCGGGAGTGAGGCGACGAGCGCGGTCGTCGCCGGCGGCATCAACAGACCAGTGCCGAGCGCGAGCACGGTCAACCCGAGCCCGGTGGGCCAGTACGGGGAATCCGCCTCGAGCAGGCCGAGCACGATGAACCCCGCGGCGGCGATGACCATGCCGACCAACATGACCGTGCGGTCACCGACCCGCTCGGCGAGATCGGCCGAGCGCGGTGACACGATCAGGAGTACGACGCCGTACGGCAGGATCCGCAACCCCGCCTCGAGTGGGTCGTACCCCTGGACGAACTGGAGGAACTGCGTCAGCACGAAGAACATCGCGAAGATGCCGAAGAACGTCGCCGTTATCGTCAGCGATCCGAGCGAGAAGCGTCGTTGGCGGAAGAACCGTGGATCGAGCATCGGATGCGAGGAATGCAGCTCCCAGAGCACGAAGCCGATCAGGGCGGCTGCGGCGACGGCGAAGGCGCCGAGCGTCGGTGTCGCCGCCCATCCCTTCTCGGGGCCCTCGATGATGCCGAACACGAGGGCGACGAGCCCGATGATCGAGAGCGCGGCACCCACCGGGTCGAGTCGGGTGGCGTCGGGGTCGCGCGAGGTCGGCACGACCAGGACCACCGCGATCACCATGATCAGCACGAGCGGGAGGTTGATCGCGAAGACCGATCCCCACCAGAACGAGCGCAGCAGGAGACCGCTCGAGATGAGCCCGACGACACCGCCCGCACCCGCGAATCCGGCCCAGATGGCGATCGCCTTCGGGCGCTCGCGCGGGCTGAACACGGTGGCGACGATCGACAGCGTGGCGGGCATGATGAACGCCGCCCCTGCCCCCATCACGCCCCGCCAGATGATCAGCTGGAGCGCGTCGGTCGCGAGCATGCCCGCGATCGACGCGAGACCGAAGACGCCGAGGCCGAACAGGAGAGCCTCGCGGCGCCCGTAGCGGTCGCCGAGCGCGCCGGCCGGCAGGAGCAATCCGGCGAACACGAGCGCATACGAGTCGATGATCCACTGCAGTTGGCTGCCCGACGTGTCGAGTGCCGTCTGGATCCGGGGAATCGCCACGTTGAGCGAGCTGACGCTGACCACGACGAGCACGAGCGAGCCGCACAGGATCCAGAGCACCGCCCACCGCTGCGGATCGCCGGCGTCGCCCGGTTCGTCGTCGAGTCCGGCGATCTGCATTTGATTGCTCACACAACTAATGATATGTCCTCCAACAATGATTGTCAAGGCAACTAAGGCTGAGCTATCGTGTGGCGATGGCCGAACGGAGCGAACTCGATCCCGACCTTCTCAGACCGTCGGGCGCGCTGCTCGCCGCGCAGATCGCGCTCGGCACGGCCATCGAGCACCATGCGGTCGCGCCCATCGGGTACGACCCGACCACGGCCGATCTCCTCGTGCGGCTGCACCTCGCGCCCGGCCATTCGCTGCGGGCGGTCGACTTGTGCGCGCAACTGCTGAAGAGCCCGAGCCACATCTCGCGCCTCATCGACCGGGCCGAGGAGAGCGGCCTCGTCCGCCGCGGGCCTGATCCGGACGACCGTCGCGCCCGGCTCGTGGTGCTCACCGATGCCGGCCGAGACGTCGTCAGCAGGCTCGCACCGCTCCTCACCGACGTGCTCGACCGGGCGATCTTCCGGGTGTTCGACGAGGGGGAGATCGAGATCCTGATCGAGTACCTCGAGCGGATCGAGACCGGCGCCCGAGCGTTCGTCGACGGCGACGGGTGAATCAACACGGCCGGCGGCGGTACGTTTCCGGGTCGGGAGGTTGCGATGGGTTCGGTGTTCATCACGTGTGCGGTGACCGGTTCGGGTGACACGGTCGGCAAGTCCGACAAGGTGCCGTTCACCCCCGAGCAGATCGCAGACGATTGCATCGCCGCGGCCAACGCCGGTGCGGCGATCGTCCACATCCACGTGCGCGATCCGATCTCGGGTGCTCCGTCGCGTGAGCTCGACCACTACCGCGAGGTGGTCGACCGGGTTCGATCCTCCGACGTCGATGTGGTGCTCAACCTCACCACCGGGATGGGCGGCGACCTCACTCTCGGCTCGGCCGAGCAACCGCTCCCGCTCGACTCGGGCGGCACCGACCTGGTCGGGGCAAGCGAACGTCTTGCCCACGTCGTCGAGCTGCTTCCCGAGATCTGCACGATCGACTGCGGCTCGATGAACTTCGGCGACGGCGCCTACGTCATGGCCAACACGCCCGACACGCTGCGCGAGATGGCCCGCCAGATCAAAGCGCTCGGCGTGCGCCCCGAGATCGAGGTGTTCGACACCGGGCACCTCTGGGAAGCGAAGTCGCTCGTCGACGCAGGCCTGATCGACGACCCCGTGATGGTGCAGCTGTGCACGGGTATCCCGTGGGGGGCGCCGGCCGATCTCAACACGTTCATGGCGATGGTCAACAACGTCCCCGAGTCGTGGACGTTCAGCGCATTCTCGATCGGACGCCGCCAGCTCGAGTACGTCGCGCTGGCGGCGATCGCCGGCGGCAACGTGCGCGTCGGACTCGAGGACAACCTCTACCTCGATCGGGGCCGGCCCGCTTCGAACGCGGATCTGGTCGAGCGCGCCGTACGGATTCTCGACGACCTGAACTTCGGTGTGATGGGCCCGGACGAGGTTCGCTCGGAGTTGCGGCTCGTCAAGCGGAGCTGACCGCCGTCGCCGATGGCGAAGCGGGTACGAGGACGTACGGATCCGTGCCCACGACGTGAGCGGCGCCCGGAGAGGGCCACAGGGATCCCGCGACGAGCGCGTCGTCCCGCGCCGCGTCGTCGAGGATCTGAGCGAGTTCGCGCCACGCCGCGTCGCTGTCGAGATGATTCGACGAGACGCCAACCGCCGCGTGGAGCGGGCTGATCGCGAGATGTCCGACGATGACCGCCCGGTCGCCCTCGGACTCGATATCGATGCAGCAGTGACCCGGGCTGTGAGCCCCCGTGAGTCGGAGCGTGACGCCGGCAATGACCTCGTGGGGTGTCTCCACCGGCCGGACCACGCCCAGCGCATCGAGTTCGGCGAACGCCACTGCGCCCCCGATTTCTTCGGGCCGACCGGCGATGTGCGCGTACTCGGTCTCCGAGATCAGGAGGTCTGCATTGGCGAACGCCGGTGTCCACGATTCGTCGCCGGCCGGCGCCCCGTCGGCGAGCACCGCCATGCCGATCCCGTCGAGATGGGTGAACACGACGTGGTCGACCGCTTCGGATTCGCATCCGGCGGCCCGGAGCAGGTCGAATGCCGCCCTCTGATGGGTGACGGCCTCGCTTCCCGACCGTAGGAACGGATCGCTCGCGCCACATGGGTCGACCACGACCGTCTCGTCGTCGGAGCGGACGATCCAGAAGGCCTGGCCCACCGTCGGCTGTCCGTCGGTGAGCCACGGCTCGGCCCAGTCGACGGAGTCGACGACCGTCTCCAGGTCGATGCTCTCGGCGGACAGAGCGATGTCGAAGTAGGGAACGCGCTGAAGCCGGATCGAGCCGATCGACCAGATGGTGTTCCAATCGCTCACCCGGCCAACCTAGCGGCGCCGGATTCTGGCTCGAGCACCGATTCGCGGCGCGGGACGACGAGTTCGCGGGTCGTTCACCGTCAACCTCGGGTCGGCCCGGATCGCTCACGTAGGTGACCAGAACGCGAGGTCGCCGGCGACGAGAAAGTCGGACGGACCAGAGGTCGTAGCGTCGTGAATCCAGACACC
>CBDUYD010000083.1:0-12818 GCA_965371355.1 uncultured Ilumatobacteraceae bacterium | reverse complement strand
GCACCGATGCGCTCGATCAACGACGAGATGGGGTTCCGGCTCCATATCCAGTACACGACCCGTCAGGCCGACGTCGAAGTCGTCGAGGCAACGCTCGGTGCTGCGGACGGGAATCGGCCGACTCGAGGACCGTAGATACCATCGGCCGATGGAAACGACAGGGGTTCCGGACTTCGTCGACGGGCCGATCGAGGTCGTGGGCTGTCATGCCGAGGGTGAGATCGGCGATGTGATCGTCGGTGGGATCGAGGTCCCGCCGGGGGACTCGGTCTGGGCGCAGTCCCGATGGATCGCGGAGGACCAGCGCCTCCGGAAGTTGATGTTGAACGAGCCTCGCGGTGGTGTGTTCAGACACGTCAACCTGCTCGTCCCGCCGACCGATCCGGCGGCCGACGTCGCGTTCATCATCATGGAACCCGAGGACACCCCGCCGATGTCGGGATCGAACTCGATCTGTGTGGCGACGGTCGTGCTCGAGACCGGGATCATCGAGATGACCGAGCCGACCACGACGCTCACGCTGCAGGCGCCAGGAGGTCTCGTCGAAGCCGTTGCCCGGTGCGTCGACGGAAAGGTCGTCGAGGTGACGATCCGCAACGTTGCCTCGTTCGCCGTGGGACGTGACCTGCCCCTCGAGGTGGAGGGACTCGGAACGATCCGCGTCGACACGGCATTCGGGGGCGACAGCTTCGTGATGGTCGATGCCGCCGACCTCGACATCGAAATCGACCCGGGGTACGGCCTCGAACTCGCCAGGCTCGGAACGCGCATCACGACGGCCGCCAACGAGCGGTTGAGCTTCGCTCATCCGACCATCGACTGGACACACTTCTCGTTCTGCCAGATCGCCGGTCCGTTGGCCCGCGTTGCCGAGGGCGAACTCTCGATGACGAACACGGTCGTGATCGAGCCGGGCAAACTCGACCGCTCCCCTACCGGAACGGGTGTGTCCGCACGGATGGCACTGCTGCGAGCCCAGGGGCTGATGCAGGTCGGCGATCGACTCCGGATGCGTTCGGTCATCGGTTCGGAGTTCACCGGCCGGATCGAGGCTGACACGACGATTGGTGGCCTCGATGCGATCGTGCCGCTGGTTTCGGGCCGGGCTTGGCGGACGGGTCACTTCTCGTATCTCGTCGACGCGACCGATCCGTGGCCGCTCGGCTACCGCGTCAGCGACACCTGGCCGAACCGTCTGCGGTGACGAGCCTCACCGCTGGACCTCGGCGTGATGATCGAACGCGAGACGGGCCGCGGCGAGGTCGGCGAGGGCGAAGCCGGCCGACTTGAAGATCGTGATCTCTTCGTCGCTCGCCCGCCCGGCGTGCTCTCCGCTGATGAGCGCCCGCAGGTCGCCGCGGATCGATTCCGCCGTGATCACACCATCGGCGAGGGGTTGTGCCAGATCTCCGGACTTCAGCGCCCCGGCCACGGTGTCGACGAACAGCGACGCCATCTCGATCGCATCGTCGTCGGACTCCCGCATGTCGGCTCGGAAGCTCCCGACGAGGTCGAGGTGCACGCCCGGTCGGAGGTCGGCGCCGTGCACCAGCGGATCGGGCGACCCGGTCACACACGACACGATGTCGGCGCTCCGGATACTTTCGGCGAGATCACCAGATCGCCGCGCCGGAAGTCCGATCCCGACGAGTCCGGCGACGACGCCGTCGGCAGCCGCGTCACTGCGACCCCAGATCTCGATCACCTCGAGTCGGCGGATCTGCGAGTACGCCTCTGCGACCGATGGCGACAGTCGTCCGGTGCCGACGACCAACAGTCGCGTCGAGTCGTTGCGGCTCAGGCGATCGGCGGCAAGCGCCGAGACCGAAGCGGTTCGTCTCGCGGTCAGCTCGTCGCCGTCGAGCACGGCGACGAGATGGCCATCCGCACCGTCGAACAACAGATACGCCGCGTTGATCGTCGGAGCGTGGT
Source organism: uncultured Ilumatobacteraceae bacterium (assembly GCA_965371355.1). Lineage (GTDB taxonomy): Bacteria > Actinomycetota > Acidimicrobiia > Acidimicrobiales > Ilumatobacteraceae > JASJHI01. The sequence goes on along the minus strand of CBDUYD010000083.1, from coordinate 10,886 downwards.
TCCTCGCGTTGCTCGGGACGTACGTGACCGCCTTGACGCCGATGACGTCGCCGGCGATCCAGCTGGGCATGATCAGCAGCGACCCGCTGCTCCCATCGGGCAGATCGAGTTCGTGGACGTGGCGTTCGGGCGATGTCGTGCTGTCGGACGCGACGATCGTGGCGATCGCGTCCGCGAGATGACGCCAAGGAGTTCCGGACCGCACCTGATCGGCGTCGAGGATCGCTGCCGTCATCGCGAAGCTATGTGGGACCTGGTCGTGAGGTCAGTCGTACGTGCTGGCGGATGCGCTGCCGATGAGCGTGGAGACGAGGATGCCGAGTGGGAGCACACCCCAGTAGCCGAGTTGAACGAGACCGGCGTTGCCGAGGAACAACATCAGGAGCCAGGTTGCCGGGAACGTCACGACGAAGAACACGACGATGAATGTCAACAGGAGTTTGAACATGGTTGCCTTTCCTGGGCGACCATTGCTTCGTCGCCCAGCACGTGGTTAGCGCATCTCGTCGTGCGGGGCGCGGATGGTCAGCCTGTGATGAAGGCGCGGATGTCGGCGAAGAACCGGTCCGGCTCGGTGTCCGCGATGAAATGGCCGGAGCGGGCAAAGGTCTCGTGCACCGTCAGGTCGGCCGGCAGATGCTCGACGATCTCGACCGCGGCGGCGGGTGGAGTGATCGGATCGAGGTCGCCCGACAACACGAGGGTGGGCGCTGTCACCTCGGCGAGAGCGGCGGTGAGATCGAAGCTCATCGCCTCGGTCCAGCCTCCCGTGAGGAGTTCGGGAGTCATCACCATCCTCGCCATCGCGTCGGCGTCGAGCGGCTCGGGACTGTAGAGCGGCAGGCACACCTCCATGTACCGCTGCATCGATTCGGGCGACGGCGCCGACCAGTGGGCGCGGGCGATCTCGGCCGGTTCCGCACCGCCGAGAGCCTCGAAGGCGGTCGTGATCCGGTCGAGATCCATCCGCGCTGCCGTCGACTGCAGGATCAACCTCTGCGCACGGTCCGGATATCGACTGGCGAGGTTCATCGCGACCATGCCGCCGAACGACCATCCGAGGATCACCGGTCGCTCGATCTCCAGTGCGTCGCAGAGCGCGACCACGTCGTCTGCCCAATAGTCGAGCGTCCATCGGTCGGGCGAGGTGGGGTCGCTGCGCCCTTGACCGGAGTGGTCGACGTACACCAACTGCGCGACGTCGGCCAGCACACCGAACGCCGGCTTGAATCCCGAGTGGTCCATCCCGGGTCCGCCGTGCAGCAGGAGCACCGTCGGACGCTCGGTCATCGCGGCCCCATCGGCGACGAGGCCGGGACCGTCCACATCGAAGAACATCCGCCTGCCGCCAACATCGACTCGCATCCAGCATCCCTTCCTCGGACCGGAGGCCCCAGGATACGTCGCACGGCACCTGCGAGTGTCGGCGATCACCCGAAGCCGACCGCGGCCCGTCACCTGCCTGCACTCTTGTTCTCATCCCCCACCTCGAACGTACGCTGCGGGGGTGAGCTGGGAGGAGTCACTCGACGAGGGAACGCTCGAGATGCACGCCGGACCGGGGGCGTTCCATCGAGGGATGAAGTACTACGGCGAGCGCCGTGTCCAGATCCTCGCGGCGAGCGACACGACGATCGAGGCGACGGTCGACGGCACCCGCGTGTACCGCGTCGAACTGACCCGCTCGGCGCGCACGACGCGATGGGATTGCACGTGCCCGGCTGCCGCCGACGGCTCGTTCTGCAAGCACTGTGTGGCGGTGGCCGCACAGATGCTCGAAGACCTTGCATCCGATGAGATCGACCGGGTCGCTCGAGCGTCGACATCGTCGAAGTCGGGCTCCCGATCGACGGCGGACCCCAAGGGGCATGGACGCACGGGCCGCGTCTCCGCCGCCGACCTCGCGGCCTACGTCGATGGGCTCGACCAGGGCCGACTCGTCGAGCTCGTGCTCGACCGGGCGGACACCGACGCCGGGTTCCGGCGCCAACTCGTCGACGAGGTGCGTGCGTCTCGCGGAATGGGCCCCGATCTCGATGCGTGGAAGGCCCGCCTCGACCTCGCCTTCGAGCCGGACGGCGACTACGTGCACTACCGCGAAGCAGCCGGCTGGGCAGCGGGGGTCCACGATGCGCTGGCCGAGGTGTCGGCCATGTGCGACGCCGGGCACCACGACGCAGCGATCGAGCTGATCGAGTACGCCTTCGAGCGGGCCGAGGCGGCGATGCAGTTCGTCGACGACTCCGACGGGCGGATCATGTCGATCGCGATGGACATCGGCGACATCCACGCCCGTGCGTGCGACGAGAGCCACCCCGACCCCGTCGCGTTGGCCGGTCGATTGCTCCAGCTCGAGCTGAACAGCGAGCTCGACACGTTCCATCACGGGGCGGCGACCTATGCCGACGTGCTCGGCGAGAGCGGCCTCGCCGAGTTCCACCGGCTCCTCCTCCCCCGCTGGGAGGAGAACCCGACCCGCTCCGAGGCGATGTCGGACGGCCGGTGGGCCGAGTCGTACGGGGTGTCGGAGGCGATGATCGGGTGGGCGCTCGGGACGGGGGATCCCGACGCTCTGATCCTCGTCCGCACCCACGACCTGTCGTCGGCGAGCGACTATCTCTCGATCGCCGGCGCGCTCGACGACGCGGGACGCGCGGACGAGGCGTTGAACTGGGCACGCCTCGGATTGATCGAGCATCCGGGGCGCGGCGCCGATCACCTGCGCGAGCTGGCGATCGAGCTCCTCCTGAGGCCGGACGCGGGCCTGGCCGACGACGACGCCCGAGCCCAGGTCGAGCAGATCCTGTGGGACGCGTTCGAACAGCAGCCGTCCCGGGCCGCGTACACCGACCTGTGCGAGTTCGACCCGGGTCGCGAGACAGAGTTCCTCGATCGGTGTACGACGCATCTACTGGAGCGCCTCGAAGAGGCGGGTGCTACCGGACCGGCATCGAGCGCCTGGCAGCCATGGTCCGGGCTGAGTTCAACGCTGGTCGAGATCCTCGTCGGCGCCGACGAGATCGAGGCGGCGTGGGAGGCCGCCTCGGACTACGGATGCAGTGACGACGTTCGGCTCGACCTTGCCGGGCGTCGCGAGTCGGTCGCCCCCGGCGAGTCGATCGACGTGTACGAGCCCCACGTGTTCGCCGCCATCAACACCCGCAACAACGACGGATACCAACGCGCGGTCGATCTGATGGCACGAATCGAACGGCTGGCATCCGACGCCGGCGAGCCGGAACGCTGGGAGCGGCTGCTCGATCGAGTCCGCACCGAACATCGCGCCAAGCGCAACCTCCGCAAGCTGCTCGAGCAACGGGGCTGGTGGGCGTAGCCACTCCCCGATCCCGGCCGGCGGGACCGGTCGCCATTGCGCGACGCTCTCTCGGCAGGCCGAGCATGACCAACGCGCTCGGTCGAGACACGGTCGTGCAGCCCGACCGGTTCGACGCACCTGTCGCCGAACCGGGGTCGATCGGAGCGATCACCCCAGAGCCGCGAGCGGACCACGATTCCGCAGGAGAGCGATTCATGACCCTGAAACCCATCCACCGCGAGTTTCTCGAAGCACATGTCGGCAATCGCCACCACCGGCCGACGCGACGGTCGCGCACACCTGGTGATCTACGCAACAGCCGAGGCGATCCACGATGATCCCCTTCGCGCCGAGTTGACCGCTGGTGTTTACTCCGCCCTCGGAGGCTGGGAGCGCCCCGACGAGCGGCAGCGGACGGTCCCGCGGGTGACGCCCGAGTCTGTCGTGTTCCACTCGTAGACCCCGATGTCCGCTCGACCTGGGACTACTCGGTGTCGAACCCGAAGCGGTCGCGGAGCGCGCTAGTCGAGGAAGGCGCCGAGCACGTCGCGGATCGAGACGATGCCGACCAGTCGGCGGTTCTCGCCGACGAGCACATGGCGGACGTAGTTCTCCATCATCTCCTCGACAACCTCACCGATCGTCGAGTCGGGCGTCGCCCACTTCAGATCGGTGCTCTCGACGGCACCTACCAGGGTGACATCGAGATCGGCGCCCGCGGCGACGGCTCGGAGGATGTCGCGTTCGCTGATCACACCCTCGACGGCCTCGGGCGATCCGACGACCATGCAGCCCACACCCGCCTCGTCGAGCGCCACCGCCGCCTGACGCAACGAGGCCGATGGATCGAGAGCGACGATCTCGTCGCTCATGTATGCAGTGATCGAGGCCAACGGACCGAACGTGTTCGCCAGTGTGGGATCGGTGTCATCGCTCATGATTCCTCCTGAGCACACCATATCGATCGCCTCTCTGCTCGACGCATCCCTGTCTGAGCCGGCATCGTGGTGACGGCGACATCGGGCCCGACGCAGCGAAGCGCATCGGCGAGCAGGAGGGCCGCGCGGGGTGGTTCGTGTCGACGACGATCAGCGCTCGAACGTCGCTACCCAGACCGCCGCATCGGATTCGGTGGCTCCAAACGTGTCGTACACCCTGTTCCCCCCGACCGCCACCAGGCCGGGGCCGCCAGCGATGATGCTGCGCATCTCCAGAACTGGTTGCGGTTGTGCGCCGAAGACCGCCTCGTCAAGGGGGACCCGCGCCGAGCCGAAAGGTCAGACCCGGCGGCTGCAGGATCACACTCCAGCCTCTCACTGTCAGCCCGCGTGAAGTTCCTCGTCGACGCGAACCTCTCACCACGCATTGCCGCCCAACTCCGTGCACACGGTTATGACGCCGTTGCCGATCGCGAGATCGGACTCGGAGATGCGTCCGCCGACGTCATCCTCGACCGCGCGATCGCCCGCGAACAGGTGATCATCTCCGAGGACACCGACTTCCACTGCCATAGCGCCGTCCAGCTGAAGCTGGAGTCCTCACGACCCGATGACCCGAAGCGGAGATACGGCCGTCCCCTTCTCCTTTCGAGCTGCATCTTCGGGCTCACCGCAGACCGTCGAAAGGCACGTCCATTTCACCCCGGGTGTCTCGCGCCATACGACCGCTCAAGCCCCTTGCCGTCGAGTCGCGCACCACGGATCACAGGATCGTGTCGGGTTCCTCTCGGGAGATCGTGTCCGGTGCGCCCCGATCGGCCGATGTCCCCTGTCGTCCGCTCGTCGGCCTTCTACATCAGCATGACTCCAACACCGGCCACCTCGCCGTCGCGCACCACCTGCGCGCCGACGACTACTTTCCGGACGAGCCGCGAAGCGACGCTAGCAGAGGGGCGGGCTTCGATTGATTCGGCGTGGCGAAATGCTGGGCGATCTCCACGTTCTCGCTTTGTCGACGCTGCGGTGCCTCGTCGAGTCACACAACGAGGCGAGCCGCGTGGAGTGCCGCCAGGGCCAGCCCGACGACGATCACAGCGATATACGAACGCCCGGTCAGCTTGGGGATGGGCAAGGAGCTGACCATCAGCCCAGCCAGCATCAGCGCACCAACGCTGAGTACGACCCGAAACGCAGTGAGATCGAGCGGCCCGTCGAGCAGCATGAGCGCCACGAATCCGATGATGGCAAGGTCGGTCGGCAGACCGGTGTACGTGCCAGCGCCTGGGTCGAGTCCGTGGACGTTGAAGTAACTGAGGCGCAGAGCAGCGGCCGCCGCCATCACGATGGCGACGGGTAAGTAGGCAAGCCGGAAATCGCCGTACGCCAAGATCACCACGCCGAGCGCAACTCCGGCCGAGACCATGTCAGCCAACGAGTCGAGATTGGCTCCGAACGACGACTGGTCAGGGCCTCGACCCTTCGCCCGAGCGGCGACGGGGCCGTCCACCACGTCGAACACGAAAGCGGCCACCAAGGCAATCGCAGCGCCGGCGTACTCTGCTCGCACGGCGAGCAGCATCGCAAGCACGCTGGACGCGAGGCCACAGAGCGTCAGCAGGTTGGCAGCGTCAGCTACATGGGACAGGATCGGGCGGGGCGCCTCCCTCGGCGAGCCGATCGGCGGTGATGCGCTCAGGTCTTATCCAACCCCATCTGGCACAGGGCGCCGACGAGGCGGCGGTTCTCGTCTGTCGTGCGGGAGGCGATGCGCAGGTAGCGCTCGGCCTCGGGCATCGACTTCGAGGCACAGTCCTTGATCAAGATGCCGTGTTTGACGTACAGGCGTCGCGCCACGACCGGTCCGGTCAGGCCAGCCGTGGTGATCTTGCAGAACACGAAGTTGGCGTCGGGTTGCAGAGCAGCCAAGCCTGGAACTGTGAGCAGCTCGGCATAGAAGCTCTGGCACGTGTCGCGCACCAGGTCACAACTGACTTCGAATTCGGTCCGGTACCGCTGGAGATAACGCAAGAAAGACTCGGCAAAGCCATTCATGTTCCAGATCGGCAGGTGCCGGCGTACGGATGTCGCGAACTCGCGATCGTCGGTGAGCAGGTATCCAAGGCGCAGGCCGGCGATGCCGAACACTTTGCTCATGCTCTTCATGACGGCGAGATTGGGGCGGCCGACGACGTCGTCTTCGACACTCTCAGCGATCCCGCCTCGACTGAACTCGATGAACGACTCATCGACGATCAGCCGACACCCGTGGCGAGAAAGACAGTCGTCGAGCTCGAGGATGTCTGTACGACTGACCGACCGAGCCGTCGGGTTGTTCGGGCTGACCAGAATCGCAACGTTTGAACCCGCCCGACGAGCCGACTCCGCGAACGCGACGAGGTCGACGTCGAAGGATTCCGGTTCGAGTGGCACACGGTCGAGCTGATCGGGTCGCAGGGCGTTCTCGTACTCGTTGAACGACGGCACGGCGATCGTCATCTTGTCGATGACGTGCTCTCCGAGAACTCTGATCAACTCGGCGGCTCCGTTGCCGGCCACAATGTTCTCCGTCGGGGCCCCGACCCACTGGGCCACCAGTCGGTCGAACTCGGCTTGGCCGACCGGGTAGTTCGTGACGAGCTCGCGCATCTCGGAATGTAGGTGGTCGAGCATCGCCTGCGGTGGGAAATGCAGGTTGTAGAGGTATGAGTGATCGACGATGCCGTAGCGCCAGTACGACCCGTGCAACGACTGGACGCGGTCATACTGCCGATCTGGGCTGAGAAACATGAACTCGGCCATCTCGAGATCGCGATGATCGTCGATCTCGTACCACCGGCTCTCCGTCACGTCGACGACAACGAGATCAGGCAGGTCGCGTGTGGCCACGAGGTCGCGCAGGACGGTCTCGTAGTACGCCTGCACGTTCCCGCTCTCGACCTGGCGGCACAGCTCGGGCACGATCGTGGTGCGCAGTTCTTCGCCACGGAGCAGATACAGATTGACCGTCTTGTGAACACTCGTGACATCGACCAGGCCGACGCGCTCGGCACCGAGAATGAACGACGTCACCAGACCACGACCGTCGTGACGCACGACGGTTCCTGAGAGTTCTGCGCGATCGGCAGCGACGGCCATGCTGGACCCTGGGTGCTCGTAGAGGCCGAGAACCACATCGACGTCGAAGACGACGTCACCTTCGATCAGAAGGATGTCCTCATTGAGATACCGGCGCGCATCCCACAACGAACAGATGTTGTTCGTTCGGTCGAACAGCGGAGCGTTGACGTAATTGATCTGTATCCCGGCGAACGTGCTGCCGACGCGACGCCGCACTTGGTCTGCTTCATAGCCGACCACCACAACTGCCTCGGTCACACCCGCGGACGCCAGAACCCGCAGGGACCGGAACAAGATTGGAACACCATTCACCTCGACGAGACACTTGGGCACGGAGGTGGTCAGAGACCCCATCCGGCTCCCCATGCCGGCCGCGAGGATCACAGCCCGACGCACGGGCGCGGGCGATCCCACGGGTTGAATATTCGTGAGCCCAACATGGTCGGACTCAAGGGTCTTCAGCACAACGTTCTCCAGCGCCTTGGTTCTTCCCGGCGCAAGAATTGCAGGCGAACGTCCTCAACGGGCATTCGCCGATCACGGGCGGGTTCAACGACGAACAACGCGTCGCGCATCCGACTAGGGCACAACTCAACCTACTCCAACAATCAGCATTGAGGGTATTTCGCCTCTGATCAGAGCAACAACGGTGGTGATGCATGCCCACCCGGTTCGCACATCTCGTTGTTAGGGTCCGCTCTATGCACGGTGAGCGAGGCGCCGATGACAACCTCGACTACGACGCCGTGCGCTCCTATTGGGAGGGCGCCGCCGACGAGGCTGACTCGGCTTCCTACATGGCCCACGACCAAGGCCTTCCGCGTGACTGCATCGAACACCGTTTTGCGCTCGAACAGGCCGTCATCGACCGGTGGTTTGCGACGCTGGGACCGACCGCCGCAGTGCTCGACATCGGGTGCGGCGCTGGTGCGTGGACAGCGCTGTTTGCTCAACAGTACGCGCGTGTCGTCGGCGTAGACGCGAGCACCGGAATGCTGGCCGCAGCGCGCCGGCGCCTGGCCGGACACGACAACGTCGAACTCGTGCACGGGGACGCCCTCACCGCACCGTTGCAGGGCGAATTCGATGGCGTGCTGCTCGGAGGGCTGCTGATGTATCTTGATCGGGCCGACGCCGGGGTACTCCTCAAACGCCTCGGCCAACTGGCCCCCAACGGCCGAATCGTCCTTCGCGAGTCCGGTGTGCGGTCCGGCGTGGAGGTCAGGACCGGCGAATATCAGGTGGTCTATCGATCGGTTCAGGAATACCGGGCAATAGCAGCCGACGCCGGGCTGCGTGTCGTCAGCGTCGAGCGCAACAAGGGCTACGCGCACATGGAGATCGCCATCACACTCACCGAGATGCTGCGACGCCTGCCGCCGCTCGCTCGCCGTGAAGCTTCCGCAACCGGCGGGCCGCTGTGGCGAGTCCTACGGGCCACCGCACCCATCAGCCTCGAGCTGCTCCCCAGGGCCCTCGAAGCCGTCGGCGTCAAGTGGCCTCAGCTGATCAACAACTTCGTTCTCCTTGAGCGAGCCAGGGTCTGCCCCCACTCGCCTTGAACCTGCACCAAATTGACAGCCTCGAACACTCTGATCACGTCGCAAGTCTCGCCATGGCCCAATAGACGCTGCCGTCAGGCTCACGCGGTCGGCTATCGGCACTTCCGATCGGTGCCAGAAGTTTGCCGCATGCTGCGTCTTCCGCCCATATCGTCCGACTATCTCTCGAGCCCTTGATTGGGCCGACGGACGAGTCGTTCGATGCGGCGCATCGCTGCTGTCACACGGTCGTCTGCGACAATCGGAGTTTGCTCGACCGCGTCCCCACAGCGCGATGGATCTCGCAGCTCGGACCGTAGGCCCCGTGCGCGTACACTGGGGATCGAGATGGCCACCCCGCAGCACAAGCACACCCCTCCGGAGAATCTCGAGCTTCCGGTCGAAGAGGTCCTTCGGCGCGCCAAGCCGCACCCACCGTATGGCGAACACGTCATCGAGGATCTCACCGACGAGGAAGCCGAAGCATTCCTCGAAGCCGTCGCGCGCTGACGACGTCTCCGATGGCGCGGACCAGTCGTCGTCGACACCGACGTATTCAGCGCCCGGCTGATAGCCAGTTCGCTGCTCGCCCGCCGCTACGAACCACTCCTCACCGGGCGTGCAGAGGTGATCTCGTTCCAGACCGTTGCTGAATTGCGCTATGGCGCTCGCCTCAGCGGCTGGGGGCCGGTCCGACTCGCCCGACTCGATGCTCCCATCGCCGGGGTCGAAATGCTCCATACCGGAGATGAACTCATCAACGCATACACGGAACTGCGGGTGGCCAGCGCGCGCGCCGGGCACGCACTGCATCAGCGCCAACACGACGCCGACCGATGGATCGCCGCCACCGCAGTTCGTCTCGGCATTCCGCTCGTATCCAACGACCGCGTGTTCCACGACGCGCCGGGCCTCACCCTCGAGACGATCCCCGCCTGACGCACCTCGCCGCTGCGCTGAACGCACGCACATCATGCGCTGTCTGACTACCTTCCGAGGATCTGCGTGGGTCGACGGCCGAATCGCTGGAGTCGGCGCATCGCCGCGGCCACCCGTTCGTTCGCGGCGTCGCCTGGATCGGCCTCCATCGGAGCTTCGTTCGCATCCGGTGCTCGCCGCTCTGGTGACCGCGGTGAGAGTTCTCGAAGTTGCCGACGTCGAGCGATCGCACTGTCGTCGTCGGGTTGCCGCTCGAATGCGGCGGTCACGGCACCTGTCGGAGCCCACTCGGTCCCTCTCTCGCCCGGGCCGTGTTCGTCGAGATCGAAGGCCGGGGACGCGGCGTGGATGTGGTTGCCGCGACGGCCGCGAGTGGCGCCGACGTCGAGCTGCTTCGAGTTGGTCCGATCATCGATGATGACGTGGGCCTCGTCGACCGTCGCTCCCTGCGCTCGGCTGATGGTGGAGTCGTAGTGAACGGCGGCGTCGCCTCCGGCGAGCGACGCTTCGGCCTCCCAGTCGTGGTCGAAACGGCGGAGGGTGTCGAGTTCGACCGTGGCCACGTCAGGATCGCTGACGAGTTCGGCGAACATGCCGCCGGCATCGACGGGGGCGAGTTGCCGGTGATCACCCACGAGGATCGTGCGCCACTTCCTTGCTGTAGCGATCTGTGCGTACTGGTGAAGCAGCGCGGTGTCGACCATGACGCTCTCATCGATGATGACGACCGATCGCGTGGGGAGCTCCCATTCGGTGTCGGCGGTTCCTCGACAGCGGGCTTGTTTGGTCGAGTGTTCGTAGACGAGTTTGTGGAGTGTGTCAGCGGGAGTCCCGGCGCCGTGCTGGAGTTGCTTGACGGCTGATGCTGACGGTAAGACGCCGTAGACCGGAACGTTGGCCGTGCGCCAAGCGTCGACCGCGGACGCGAGCATGCTGGTCTTGCCCGCACCAGCGGGCCCAACGATGGTGATCACCGGTCGTGGCTCGGTGAGCATTCTCGTGACCGCTTCGGCCAGCCGATCGTTCGTCGCCGGC
>CBDUYD010000082.1:0-12913 GCA_965371355.1 uncultured Ilumatobacteraceae bacterium | reverse complement strand
AGCAGTTCCTTCAGGTAGCCGAGGATGAAGTCGATGTTGAGGCTGCGCTCGTGCGCCTCGTCGATGATCAAGGTGTCGTACTTGCGCAGCGTCTGGTCGCGCTGGATCTCGGCGAGGAGGATGCCGTCGGTCATCACCTTGACGAGCGTCGCCTCGCCGACATGGTCGGTGAACCGCACCGTGTACCCGACATCGGAGCCGAGCGGTGATCCGATCTCGTCGGCGACCCGCTCGGCGATCGTGCGGGCGGCGACGCGCCGCGGCTGCGTATGCCCGATCAGACCCTCGAGCCCGCGGCCCGCCTCGATGCACAACTTCGGTAGCTGGGTGCTCTTGCCCGAGCCGGTCTCACCGGCGACGATCACCACCTGGTGTTCGCGGATCGTGCTCAGCAGCTCATCGTGTCGCTCGCTGATCGGGAGCGTGTCGGGGTACGACAGGCGCGACGATTCGACGAGCGCCCGATGTGCACTGCGTCGCTGCTCTGCGGCCACCAGCGCAACAGCATCGCAGTTGCGCCGCTCGCTGGCACCGCAACGGGATCGGTCGCGTAGGTTCCCAAGCGTGTTCCCTCCCCCCGAACGCCGCGGCCGGTGAGCCACATGCCGTACCGCAAGAAGGTGATGGTCGTCTACATCATGGTCATCTTCATGACCGTGATCGACGGCACGATGGTCAACGTCGCGCTACCGACGCTGGCCAACCAGTTCGGCGTGGAGAGCACGGAAATCGAGTGGATCGCGGTCGGCTACCTGCTCAGCTTCGCGGCGATCATCCCGGCCGCCGGCTGGCTCGGCGACCGTTTCGGAACCCGTCGAATCTTCATCGGCGCACTGATCCTCTTCATCGGCGTCTCGATCCTGTGTGGGCTGTCGCAGTCGCTCGAACAGCTCGTCGCGCTGCGGCTCCTCCAGGGGGTCGGCGGCGGCCTGCTGACACCGATCGGTGCCGCGATGCTCTACCGGGCCTTCCCGCTCGAGGATCGTGCGACCGCCGCGATCGGCGTGTTGAGCGTCGCGGTGATCGCGCCCGCGATCGGCCCACTGATCGGCGGCCTGCTCGTCGACGGCGTCTCATGGCGCTGGATCTTCCTGATCAACGGTCCGATCGGAACGGTCGCCCTCGTGCTCTCGGTGATCTGGCTCAGGGAGACGCGCCAGGAGAGACCGGGCCGGTTCGACCTCGCCGGTTTCGTGTTGTCGGTCACCTCGGTCAGCGTGCTGTTGTACACCCTCTCGACCGCGCCAGGGCGTGGCTGGACGCACCCGGGCACCCTCGCGCTCGCGCTGGTGGGGGTCGGCGCGGGCATCGCACTGATCGTCGTCGAGCTGAGGATCCCCGAACCGATGCTCGCCCTGCGCCTCTACAAGGACCGCCTGTTCCGCACGATCAACATCTCGTCGGCCTCGATGTATGCAGGCTTCTTCGGATTGATCTTCGCGCTCCCTCTGTACATGCAGACGCTCCGCGGCTATTCGGCCTTCGAGAGCGGTCTCGCCCAGGCGCCCCAGGCGTTCGGGGTCTTCCTCGTGTCGAACCTTCTCGGACACCGCCTCTACCGCGGCGTCGGTCCGCGGCGTCTGATGGTGGTCGGTCTACTGCTGACCGCGGCGGCGACTTGCGCCTACGCCCTGGCGGGACTCGACACCCCGCTCGGCGTGATCGCGGCGATCTCACTGTTCCGCGGGCTGTCGGTCGGGCTCGTGTTCGTCGCGGTCCAGACCGCCGTCTACGCGACGACCTCGATCGCCGACACGGGACGCGCGACGTCGCTGTTCACCGCCCTGCGACAGGTGTCGTACGCGGCCGGTGTCGCGATCGTGGCAACGGTGATCACCGCCCGCCTCGCCGCCGTGGGTGGCGACGCGGCCCCTGCCGTGGACCGTCTCCAGGCCTACCAGTGGGGCTTCCTGGCATGCGGCCTGCTGATGCTCCCCTCGGCGTGGGCGGCCTGGTACATCCACGACGACGACGTCGCGGCGACCCGCGGGCTCGCTCCGGCGAAGACGGCGACGACCGACCGCGAGGCGATTGCCTGATCAGCCCAATCCGGTCAGGTGGCCTGACCTGCGAACTGGGCGTTGTAGAGGCGGGCGTAGGCGCCGCCCCGCCGGAGCAGTTCGTCGTGATCGCCCTGCTCGACGATGTGTCCGTCCTCCATCACGAGGATCACGTCCGCCCCTCGGATCGTCGACAGCCGGTGCGCGATCACGAAGCTCGTGCGCTGCGCCCGCAGCGCGTTCATCGCCTCCTGGATCAGCACCTCGGTCCGGGTGTCGACCGAACTGGTCGCCTCGTCGAGGATCAGGATCGAGGGGTCGGCAAGGAACGCTCGGGCGATCGTCATCAGCTGCTTCTCACCCGCGGAGATGTTGTCGCCCTCGTCGTTGATCAGCGTGTCGTACCCGTCGGGGAGCATGCCGACGAACCGATCGACGTAGGTCACCCGCGCCGCCTCGAGGATCTGCTCCTCGGTGGCATCGGGGTTGCCGTACGCGAGGTTCTCACGGATCGTGCCACCGAACAGCCAGGTGTCCTGGAGCACCATGCCGATCTTCGATCGCAGCTCGCGGCGCGGAAAGCTCGATATGTCGCGCCCGTCGAGGCTGATCGTGCCACCGTCGAGGTCGTAGAACCGCATGAGCAGGTTGACCAGCGTGGTCTTCCCGGCGCCGGTCGGTCCGACTATCGCGATCGTCTGTCCGGGCTCGGCGACGACGCTGAGCCCGTCGATCAGGGGCTTGTCGGGGTCGTAGGAGAAGTCGACGTCGTCGAACACGACCCGGCCGCGCACCGGCGGCGGATCGATCGTGTCGGGCTGCTCCTCGGTCTGTTCGTCTGCGTCGAGCAGTTCGAGCACCCGCTCGAGCGACGCGATGCCCGACTGGAATGTCGCTGCCATCGAGGCGAGGTGGGTGAGCGGCTGGGAGAACTGGCGGGCGTACTGGATGAAGGCCTGCATGTCGCCGATGCTCATCGCACCGGTCGAGATCCGCAGGCCGCCGACGACGGCGATCAGGACGTACTGGACGTTGCCCATGAACATCATCGCCGGCTGGATCAGGTTGGCGATGAACTGCGCGGCGAAGCTCGCCTCGTAGAGCTGTTCGTTCTCGTCGTTGAACGCCTGCTCGACCTCGCGCTGGCGACCGAAGCTCTTGACGACCGAGTGACCGGTGAAGACCTCCTCGACCTGCGCGTTGAGCTCGCCGGTGTGACGCCACTGGGAGATGAAACGTGGTCGAGCCCGGCCCCCGATCACCTTCATCAGGAGGATCGACGGCGGCACCACGACGAGCGCGATCATCGCCATCAGCGGAGAGATCGTGAACATCATCACGATCACGCCGATCAGCGTGAGGAGCGAGGTGAGGATCTGGCTGATCGTCTGCTGGAGGCTCTGCGCGAGGTTGTCGATGTCGTTGGTGACGCGGCTGAGGAGATCGCCCCGGGCCTGACGGTCGACGTAGCTGAGTGGCAGGTGGTTGAGCTTGTCCTCGACCGACTCGCGAAGCGTGTACATCGAACGTTGGACGACCCCCGCGAGGATGTATGCCTGGCCGTACGCCAGCGCCCAGCTCACGCCGTACAGCCCGGCGACGAGAGCCAGCTTGCGGTGCAAAGCGTCGAAGTCGATCCCGTCGGGGCTCGACAATCCCTCGACGATGATGTCGGTGGCCTGCCCGAGCAGCCGCGGGCCGAGGACGACGAGCGTGACGCTGGTCAGGGTCAGCGCGAACACGACGAACAGCTTCCAGCGCTCCTTGCCGAGGATCTCACCGAGACGGCGCAGCGTGGTGCCGAAATTCTCCGACCGTTCGGTCGGCATCCCGAGACCTCCGCTCGGGCCGAAGGTGCCGCGGCGGGCGGCGTTGCCCGTCGTCGCGATCAGCTCGCGCTCGTCCTGCGCGGCTTGCCCTTCCTCGACAACGTCCGGCTCTTCGGCGCCATTGCCCGATGGGGCCGTGATACCGCTCATGCGACCATGCCCTCGCCGACCTGCGATTCGACGATCTCGGCGTACGTCGGACACGACGTGATGAGATCGAGGTGGGTGCCGCGCCCGACGATCTCGCCGTTCTCGAGCACGATGATCTGGTCTGCGTCGGCGATCGTCGACACGCGCTGGGCGACGATCAGCGTCGCCGCGTCGGTCGTGTGGGGCTTCAGGGCCATCCGCAGGTGTGCGTCGGTGGCGAGATCGAGCGCCGAGAACGAGTCGTCGAACACGTAGACCTCGGGCCGCACGACGAGCGCCCGCGCGATCGCCAGCCGCTGGCGCTGCCCACCCGACACGTTGCTGCCACCCTGGGTGATCTCGCTGTACAGCCCGTCGGGCATCGCCTGCACGAAGCCTGCAGCCTGGGCGATCTCGAGTGCCTCCCAGAGGTCGCCGTCGGTCGCGTCCGGGCGGCCGAATCGCAGGTTGGAAGCCACCGTGCCCGAGAACAGGAACGCCTTCTGGGGCACATAGCCGACCTTGCTCCACAGCAGATCGGGATCGAGGTCGCGCGCGTCGACACCGTCGACGAGAACAGCACCCTCGGTCGGGTCGACCAGCCGCGAACACAGGTTGACGAGCGTCGTCTTGCCCGATCCCGTACTGCCGATGATCGCCGTCGTCTCGCCCGCCTCGATCCGGAGCGAGACGTCGTGGAGCACTGCGTGAGCGGCGCCGGGGTAGCGGAACCCGACGTTGCGGAACTCGAGCGAGCCGTGTCGGTCGACCTCGGTCACCGGATCGGCCGGAGGGCGCACCGAGGACTCGGTGGCGAGCACCTCGGAGATCCGCACGCCGGCGACCGAGGCGCGCGGGATCATCGACACCATGAACGTCGCCATCACGACCGCCATCAGGATCTGGATGAGGTAGCTGAGGTAGGCGACGAGCGAGCCGAGTTCCATGCTCCCGGCGTTGATCCGGTCGGCGCCGAGCCACAGCACGGCGATGCTCGATGCATTGATGATCAACGTGACGGTCGGGAAGATTGCCGCCATCAAACGACCGGCGCGCAGCGACACCTCGGTGAGTTCCTCGTTCGCCTCGGCGAAGCGCTCGACCTCCTCTGGCTCGCGGACGAATGCCCGCACGACGCGCATGCCGGTGATCTGCTCGCGCAGTACGAGGTTGAGCCGGTCGATGCGGACCTGCATGGCCTGGAAGGCCGGGACCATCCGGTACACGACCTGGCCGAGGATGATCACCGCGGCCGGGATGGCGAACACGAGGATCACCGACAGCCCGACGTCTTCGCGGACCGCCATGAAGATGCCGATCACGAGCGTGATCGGAGCGGCGATCATCATCGTCGAGGCCAACACGACCAGCATCTGCACCTGCTGTACGTCGTTGGTGATGCGCGTGATCAGCGACGGCGCGCCGAAATCGCCCACCTCGCGGGCGGAGAATTCGGTGACGCGGTGGAACATGTCACGCCGCACGTCACGGCCGAACCCCATCGCCGCGCGGGCGCCGAACCAGACGGCACCGATCGCGAACACGACCTGGACGATCGTGAAGAACAACATGATGAGGCCGGTCTGGCGGATGTATTCGTTGTCGCCGAGCAACACCCCGTTGTCGATCAGGTTGGCGTTGAGGGTCGGCAGCGTGAGCGCGGCAAAGGTCTGGATCGTCTGGAGGAAGACGACCAGAAGCAGCACATTCCGGTAGGGGCCCAGCAGGTGGCTCTTGAGCAGTGACCAGAGGTTCATCGCTCGCTCCCGGGTCGATCGCTCCTGGGTCTTTCGATGCCGTGTAGGACGGTGGCGACGATCTCGTCGGCGGTCACCGGCCCTCCGGTGAGCATCGGGTGGGTGAGCGACAGCGTGAGCGCACGCAGCAGGCGGGCGGCGTCGGCCGGTTCGATGCGCAACCGGGTCCGCCGGCGGGCAAACATCGCGGTGAGTTCGTCGCTGTCGGCGGGTGGCCGGGACGCCTGCTCGCGCAGCTTGCCGCGCAGCTGCGACACGACGTGCCAGACGTCGACGACCCGCCTGCGGATCAGTTCGGTCGCCTCGACAAGCTGTTTCTCGAACGGCTGGTCGGGATCGATCCCCGAGAGCGCCCGCTCGAGCGGCTCGGGGTCGAGGACCGCTTCGAGCGTCGCCGACAGCACCTCGTCCTTGTCGCCGAAGGCGCGGAAGATCGTGCCCTCGGCAACGCCGGCGGCCTCGGCGATCTGGCGCGAGGTCAGGCGGTCGCCGTACTCGATGAGCAGTGGGCGGACGGCCTCGACGATCGCCGCGCGCCGTTCATCGGGCGGGAGAGCGCTCGCGCGGCGCGATGGTGAGACGGTCGGCGACACGGGTGCCGACCATAACTGAGTGAGCGCTCACTCACTCGGTTCGGGAGATGTGCCAAGCGACACGTCGAGCGCACGGAAATACGCGTCGTAGCCCGCCGGGCTGGGGTGGAACGACGAGGCGCTGATCGTCAGCAGCCCGTCGTCGTAGTGGTCGACCACCTCGCCCTCGGCGGTCATCTCGCGCCAGTAGCGCTCACCCTTCAGCGCATCGTTGACGAACCGGTCGCGCTGGAACGTCCGGCAGGCGCCGTGGTTCTCGAACTCGGGACCGACCGGCACGTACTCGAGGTCGAGCCCCGCCGTCCCGTCGCCCACGACGGTCACGACCGCTCGCTCGATGGCTGCGTCGAGCACCTCGACCTGGTCGTCGATCCAGTTCGCCTCCCCCCTGCCGACGCCGGTGACGCCGAGGCACCCCCAACGATCCGGTTGCATCAGCGCCGGATACCCGGACACGCGTACCGCCAGGCGCGGATACTCCCCCAACAGTTCGGCGAGGAAGATGGTCAGCCGCGCCTCGATCTCATCCGCGTTGGCGATACCACCCGAGCCATCGTCGCACCCGAACGACGTGATGCATTCGATCAGGGTGGTCGGCCAGCCGCCGCCGTCCTCGGTGCGGGCGTCGTTCCCGCCGACGGTGAGCACGGCAATCGTCCCGGCTCCATCGCCCGGAATCGCGGCGGCCTCCACCTGGTTCGACATGTCGGCGATCGAGGCACCCGCGCAGGCGACGAAGACCGACTCGAGCCCGCGCTCTACCGCGATCCGGGGACCCGGCGTCGTGTCGATCTCGCGGTGACAGGTGCTCGCGCCGAGACGGGTGTCGGGGTCGAACGAGTGCTCGGGCGGCCCGTGGTCGTCGTAGTCGGAACCGTCGCGGTGGAGCCCGAGGCCCGAGCTGTAGGAATCGCCGAGCGTGACGATCCGCTCCGGGTCGACGGGGTCGGTGCGCTCGTCGGTGCAGGCGACCAGCACGACGATCGCGACCGCGGCGAGCGCGAGACGGTTCGTCAATCGGCGATGATGTCGGCGAACGCGCCGTCGATCGCGTCGCGGAAGTCGCCCGGCTCGTCGATCGCGACCGGATCGATGAACAGGCCGATGCCGAACTCGTTGCGGTACGACATCCCCGTCGCGTTGCATCCCGTTCCCGCGACGGGACCCATCGCGACGATGCTCTCGACCTCGGCACCCGACACGTAGAGCGGGAAGCTGGCGCCGCGCAGATTGGAGGTGGCGAAGTCGATCTTGCCTGCCGCCGATCGGGCCACGCTCGTGATCAGCGACGTAGGCAGGTACCTCGCGACGCCGGACAGCGCGCTCATCCCCGACCCCACCGCCATCCCCTCGCGCTTCTCGGTGAGAACCTTGCTGACCTGGTTGATACGGCGCTTCAACTTCATCTTCGTCCCCGGAACCTGTATCAGCACCGGCGTGAACGAGTTACCGCCGATCGCACTGTCGGTGCGTGTGCTCACGACGAAGCTCGTGTTGAACGCGTCGACCTCGACGTCGCGATCGGCGTGGTAGCGAACCGCTCCCTCGACCATGCCGGCGAGGAACAGGTCGTTGATCGAGGCGCGGTACCGCTTCGAGGCGGCCTTCAGTTCGTCGAGTGGGACGATGACGCTCTCGAGGTGGCGGTGACGCGATCGCTGCTTCCAGAGCGGCGATCCTCCCTCGACCTCGTTGCCGCCACCGGTCAGATCGCCGACCGTCGAACCGGCGGCCGCCACGACCTGCTCGAGCGAGTCCTTGGCCCGCATCGGATCTGCGGGCCAGATCGCCACCTCGCCGGCTGCGCGGCGGACGAGTCCCGCCTGACGCCGAATCAGATGCGACAGCGACTTCGCCGCCGAACTCGGGATGCCCCGTGTGAGATCGCCCCCCTGCTCCTTCGCGACATGCTCGTCGACCGCCGCGGCGATGATGCCCTCGAGGTCGACCTCGTCGGGTGCCGGCTCGTCGCGGCTCACCTGCTGGTACATCTCGGCCATCCGCAGCTGACCGATGCCGTCGCTGATCGAGTGGTGCATCATCGACCAGATCGCGCTGCGACCTCCCTCGAGGCCGTCGATCACCACGAACCGCCAAAGCGGGCGCGTGCGGTCGAACGGCTCCTGGTAGAGCTGCGTCGCGAGGTCGAACAACTGTCGCTCGGTGCCCGGCGCCGGCAGGCTCAGGTGGCGTGCGTGGAAGTCGAAGTCGAACTCGGGATCGGGAACCCAGGCGGGAGGGGTCAGCCCGGCGAGACCGGGCACGACGCGCTCGTAGAGGCGTGACATCTTGACGAGCGCGGCGCGCATCGTGCGCCGGAAGTGCTCGGCGTCGATCGGGCCGTCGAGGATCGCCAGCGCACCGCCGCTCGGGTTGAGCCAGGGGTCCTTCTCGACGTTCCACATCAACGCCTCGTGGTCGGACATGCGGTCGTTGAACCGCATCTCTCTCTCGCGCTGTGCCATCGTGTCCTCTCAGGTTCTTTCAGGTACGCGTCACACGCGTCTCAGGTATCGGTGCCGGGCCGACGCTCGGCCTCGGACTCGGGGTCGCCCGCGTAACCCGCCGGATAGGTGCGGGCGAGCTCTTCGGGCGTCGGCGTGCGCTTCTCGCGCGCCTCGGGCGGGAGCTGGGCGCTGATCGCCTTCATGATCCGCTTCGTGTCGGCATCGGGGCTGGCGTACTTCAGTGCCACCGGAGGTCCGACCTTCGCGGTGACCAGCGGGCGGTCGGTCAGCGAGAACTTGGGCGTGCGCGAGTTGCGCGGCCATACGTGCTCGGTGCCCCACAGCCCCACCGGAATCACGGGTGCATGGGTCGCCGCAGCGAGGCGTGCGGCGCCCCACCGGCCCTTCAGTTCGGGATCGAAGAACGCGGGACCGCGCGGGATCGTGCCCTCGGGGGCGAGCATCAGCAGCTCACCGCCCCGCAACGCCTCGATCGCCGCCTCGAGCGGCTCATCGGAGCCGGTGCCGCGGTCGACCCGGATTCCGCCCGAGCCCTGAAGCACACGGCCGATCAGCGGCACGTCGAAGACCTCTTTCTTGCCGAGTCCCCGTACGTTGCGCCCGGCCTTGGTGATCAGCATGCCGATCGTGCTCGCGTCGTAGTACGACCGGTGGTTGAAGACCACGATCGCGGAGCCCTCGGCGGGGATGTTGTCGAGGCCCTCGAACTCGAACCGTACGTTCGGCGCGATCAGTTCGGGGCGCATCAGCGGCCTCGTCCAGTCCTGGATCTCGCGGCCTCCGATCTTCCACACCCCGTCGGCCTTGTCGAAATGGCGGACCTTCCAGCCGCGCAGCGCGGCGGTGGCGCGGAGTCTCAGATCGGGGTTCACGGCGACCGCCGTACCGACGTTCGCGAGGAGCGGCGAGTCGAAGTAGCTGTCGCTGTATGCCCAGCTCTTGGAGAGGTCGACGTTGTTCTCGTCGGCCCAGGCGGCGACGGCGTCCGCCTTCGCGCGACCCCAGATGAAACCGCCGTCCATCCTGCCGGTGAACGTGTCACCGTCGCGTTCCCATCCCGTCGCCACGACACCGTCGAAGCCAAGTCGCCGGGCGAAGGGCTCGACGAATGGCATGGGCGATGTGGTGGCGAGCACGAGCAGCCGCCCCGCATCGCGGTGCATCTCGATCTCACGCGAAGCGAACGGGAGCACCAGGTCAGCCAGGTCGACGGCCGCGTCGTCCATCGCCGACTCGACCGCCTCGACGTCCCACCCCTCGGCGATGCGGCTGGCCAGCCGCGCCGGTTGCATCATCAGCCAGCTCTCGCCGAATTGCTCGTAGTACCGGCTGAACGCGTCTGCGAGCGGCAGCGAGTCGAGCTTCGAGCCGCCGAGCCCCGCGTCGGCGAGATGCGATCGGAAGACCCCGGCCGACGACGTGGTGATCAACGTCCGATCGAGATCGAAGATGGCAGCCGTCGAGCGTGGCTTGGAGCGGGACATGCGATGAGGTTAGAGGGATGCGCGCCGAGTAGCCACAGCGCTGGCGGCAGAGCGGGTCACCGTGTCAATCGCGGTGTTGGTCGCGGCGGCGCAGCGAGTCGGTGAGCCACTCGATGCGCTCGCGCATCACGTCGAGGCCCGGCTGGGGAGGGACGACCTCGACGCGCGACGCGGGACGGTCGAACACCATCTGCCTCGGCTCGCCGGGGTCGTAGGTCGGCCAGTGTTCACGCCCGGGCGACTCGGGTTCGCCGGTCGCCGCGAACGCGAACCACCGATCGCCCATCTCGCGCGTCAGGAGGTGCGCGTCGTCGGCGACGGGCACCATCGGGAAGCTGGAGTCGAAGACGTTGAACAGCTCAGCTGCATGGAACGCTCCGGCGGTCTGCTTCGGCGAGGGCGGAACCGCCTTGTAGTAGTAGCGGTAGACCGGTGCATCGGCGGCAGCGTGCTGCCGGCTCGCGCAATCGACGTGTACGCCGAACATGTGGTCGCCGATGTGCGCCTCGACGGCATCGGGATCGAGCGACGCCAGCCCGGGATACGCCGCCATCAGCCGGTCGACGTGACCGGGTGTCGGGTACGAACGCTCGAAGATCGCACGCGCCTCGGGTGCGCTGACCCGCTCGCTGCCGTCGGGCGGTGGTGCTAGGAACTCGCCGCCGGCGGGATTGAGTACGTCGGTGAACAGACTGCCCTCGTCGCTGTTGTACCCGATGATCAGCGGCACGCTCGCCTGTTGGTGCGCAATGAACGCGGACATCGGCGTGGTCGGCAGGATGACGTCGTCGACGACCGGGTAGAAGTACCGCCCGAGTTCGGGATGCGCCCGGTACAGGTCGTAGAGCGCGACCGGATCCATCTCGCGCATCCGCGCGACCTGCCCCTCGCCACTGCCGACCGCGAGATCCGCGAACCTCACGCCCGCCTCTTCGGCGGGTCCGAAGTCGAGCGCCTGGCGGCGCAGGTGAAGCCAGCGGCCCGTGTCGCTCGGGCTCTGGGCGATCGCCCGATGGAACAGCCCGCGGGCCCGCGGCGATGTGAGCAGGTTGAGTACTGCTTCGCCGCCGGCGCTCTCGCCGAAGATCGTCACCCGGCCGGGATCACCGCCGAATGCGGCGACGTTGTCGCGCACCCACTCGAGGACGGCGATCTGGTCGAGCAGGCCGTAGTTCCCCGACACGCCGTCCGGCGACTCGGCCGACAGCTCGGGATGGGCGAAGAACCCGAACAGGCCGAGCCGGTAGTTGAACGTGACCAGCACGCACCCCCGCTCGGGAAGCGCATCGGTGTTGTAGTGCGGTTCGGCTCCGCTGCCGTCGGTGTGGTCGCCGCCGTGGATCCACACCATGACGGGAAGATTCTCGGCGTGCGACGGTGCGCGCACGTTCAATGTGAGGCAGTTCTCGCTCTGCTTCGTCCTCACCAACTTGACGCCGGTGAGCAGCGCCCGCTTGCGCGTCGCGTTCAGCCCGAGACCGTCGGCGAGGTTGCGGATGAACAGCTCCATGTCGCCGCGTTGGTAGGCGTACGGCCCGTACTTGTTGCACTTGCGCACGCCCTTCCAGCCCTCGGGCTTCGCCGGTGGACGCCACCGGCGGTCAGCGACGGGTGGCGCGGCGTACGGAATGCCGCGGAACACCGCCATCCGTCCGTTGGACTCGAGCATGCCGCGCACCGTGCCGGCCGTCGTGTCGGCCGTGTCTGCCGCCTCGCTCGATTTCCGCCTTCTGAGACCTGCCATGCCCCATCTTCCCAGCCGCGGGCGCTACCCGACCAACTCCCCTCGCACCGGAGCGGTCGGTGCGGGTCAGACGAACTCGACGCGATCCCCTGTCGACACCGCCCCGGGTGTGGTGACCATCGCGTACACGCCGAGGTTCTGGTCGAGATCGCGCACGATGTGGCGCAGCACGGCACGGTCGGCGGGCGTGTCATCGTCGATCTCGCGGGTCACCATCACACAGCGCGGACACGGCAGCCCGAACTCGATCGTGGCCGATCCCATGCGGGCAGAGCGCCCGACCCAGCCGAACTCGGGGTGCCCGGGTTCGGCGGTGTCGATGACGATCGAAGGACGGAACCGGCGCACGTCGACGACCGAGTCGGGAACCGCGTCGGCGAGCGAGCGGAGCGCCGACTCTGTGATGACCAGCAACGGGAACGCGTCGTAGTAGGTGCCGGGTGGCGACTCGAACTCGACGAGCTCGGGCGGGAAGGTCCCGAACGCGGGCAGGGGTTCATCGTCGGTACGACCGAAGATCGCCCGCATCTCGGTGAGCATGTCGTCGCTGTCGGGCGCACCCCGGCGGTAGTGGTCGAGATCGGTCGCCGGGCGCAACGCCTCGAGACGCACGGAATGGTCGAGCGCCTCGCTGACCCGCTCGTTCAGGTCTTCGTCGCCGCTGAGAACGGTCGCGCCTCCGGGCAGCGTGATCTCGACCCGACCGTCGCCGATGTCGCGGGCGGCGAGCCTCATCAGCCCTCCGATCTTCTTGGCGCCCCGGATGCCACCCCGTTCGAGGTCGCGCGCCGCCCAGGTGCGGTCCCCGACGACACCGAGTTCGTCGAGTTCGATCGCCTCGACGCGCCCGCCGATCATCGACTTCACGGGGTAGCGCCAGAGCTGCGTCACTCGCATCGCGTCACCGTA
>CBDUYD010000081.1:0-13026 GCA_965371355.1 uncultured Ilumatobacteraceae bacterium | reverse complement strand
CGACTCGAGATCGCGCCGCTCGACGTCGGCCCCACGATGGCCGAGGGTGTGTGGTCGCAGCGCACGGCCGTGCTGACGAGCGCGACCATTCCCTCATCTCTCCCCCAGCGCCTGGGGATTCCCGCCGAAGAGGTCGAGGTCGCCGACGTCGGCAGCCCCTTCGACTACGAGGCGCACTCGATGCTCTACTGCGCCCTGCACATGCCGAATCCGAACAGCGACGGCTTCCGCCCGGCGGTGCACGACGAGCTCGAGGCGCTGATCGCAGCGGCGGGTGGCCGCACGCTGGCACTGTTCACGAGCTGGCGGGCGATGGACGATGCCGCGGAGGCCCTTCGCGAGCGAATCGACAACCCGATCCTCACACAACGAGACCTCCCCAAGCCGGCGCTCATCCGGGCTTTCGCAGAGTCGGACGAGACGTGCCTGTTCGCCACGCAGGGCCTGTTCCAGGGCGTCGACGTCCCCGGACAATCGCTGTCGCTCGTCGTGATCGATCGCATCCCGTTCCCCCGCCCCGACGATCCGCTGCTGTCCGCGCGTCGCGACGAACTCGGCCCGACGGCGTTCTCCGAGATCGACATCCCCCGAGCCGCGATGATGCTCGCCCAGGCGGCGGGCCGGCTGATCCGCTCGACGACCGATCGGGGTGCCGTCGCGGTTCTCGACCCCCGACTCGGAAAAGCCAACTACCGGTGGGACATCGTGAAGGCGCTCCCACCGATGAAGCGAACCCGCCACCGTTCGGAGGTCGAGGCCTTCCTGCGTGACCTTGCCGGGTCGTGACGCTCAGGCGAGCGTGTCGACGTTGTTCAATTCGGCGAACGCCTGCTCGAGCCGAGCTACGAATGCGACCTCGGCCGACCGCAGCCAGACGCGGGGGTCGTAGTACTTCTTGTTCGGCGCGTCGGGGCCGTCCGGGTTGCCGAGCTGGCCCTGGAGGTAATCGTGCTCGGCGGCCTCGTACTCGCGCACCCCGTCCCAGAACGACCACTGCAGATCGGTGTCGATGTTCATCTTGATGACGCCGTAGCCGATCGCCTCGTCGATCTCCGCAGCGGTCGAACCCGATCCGCCGTGGAACACGAAGTCGACCGGCTTGTCACCGGTCGAGAACCGCTCGGCGATGTATGCCTGGGCGTCGCGCAGGATCGTCGGTGTCAGCTTCACGTTGCCCGGCTTGTACACGCCGTGCACGTTGCCGAACGCGGCGGCGATCGTGAAGTGGGGGCTCACCTCGGACAGTCGCTCGTAGGCGTAGGCGACCTCCTCGGGCTTGGAGTACAGGTCGGCCGGATCGGCATCGGAGTTGTCGACACCGTCCTCCTCGCCACCGGTGATGCCGAGCTCGATCTCGAGGGTCATCCCGATCTTCGACATCCGCTGCAGGAAGTCGACGCAGATGTCGATGTTCTGCTCCATCGGCTCCTCGGAGAGATCGAGCATGTGGGAACTGAAGAGCGGCTCGCCGGTCTGCTCGTAGTGCTGTTCGCCGACGTCGAGAAGCCCCGTTATCCACCCGAGTTTGCCCTTCGGGCAGTGGTCGGTGTGCAGGATCACCCGTGCTCGGTACGCCTCGGCGAGCGTGCGGACGTGCTTGGCGCCGGCGACCGATCCGAGGATCGAGGCCCGGTCGCCACCACCGGGAATGGCCTTGCCGGCGATGAACGCGGCCCCGCTGGAGGAGAATTGGATGATGACCGGACTGTTGAGCTTGCCGGCGGTCTCCATCACCGCGTTCATCGAGTTGCTGCCCACGCAGTTGGCGGCGGGCAACGCGAACCTTTGGGCCTTGGCGAGGGCCAGCACGTCGGATGCGTCGGTGCCGGTGAGCACACCGGCCGGGAAGTCGTTGCGAAGGTCCGTCACCCGATCGAGTGTACGACCGGGTGACCGCGCCGCCCAGAACCTGCGGCCGGAAGCGGTGTCATTTCAGCAGTCGGTACCCGATGCCGCGGACGGTGACGATCAGGCGCGGATCGTCGGGTTGGTCCTCGATCTTGACGCGCAGCCTGCGCACATGGGCGTCGACGAGGCGCGAGTCACCGAGGTACTCGTAGCCCCACACGCGCTCGAGCAGCTGGTCGCGCGACAGCACGGCGCCGGCGTGATCGGCGAAGTCGCACAGCAGGCGGAACTCGGTCTTCGTCAGGGGAACCTCGACACCCGCCTTGAGCACGATGCCCTGTTGGCGGCGCAGCTCGACATCGCCGAACGTGCTCACATCGCTCGCCGCGGACGACCCGTGGAGCTGCACGCGCCTGAGCAGCGCACGGATCCGGGCTGCGAGCTCCTTGGGCACTACCGGCTTGGTGACGTAGTCGTCCGCGCCGGCCTCGAGCCCCGCGACCATGTCGTGCGTATCGGTCTGTGCGGTGATCATGATGATCGGCACGATGCTCTCGGCGCGCATCGAGCGGCACACGTCGAACCCGGACATGTCGGGCAGCCGGAGGTCGAGCAACACGAGGTCGGGCTGTTTCAGCTCGAACTCGCGGAGGCCGTCGGCGCCGTTGGGGGCCTGTAGAACCGAGTACCCCTCGTCCTCGAGCGCGAGCGACAGCGCCAGCCTGATCCCGTCGTCGTCCTCGATGAACAGCAGCGACTCCATCGCCCGATCATGGCCGATCGACCCACTTGTTACAGAAATCGCACACCGCAGGCGTGGTGCCGTCACAGAGCGGCGGGATGATATTGCCGTTCACGCTGCCTCGGTGGGGTACCTTCCTCCCCCTGGTGCCTCACCGGCAGCGTGGGAACACGCCGCCAACCCGTGCTCCTGACACACTGTCCGCGTGGCACGATCCTCCCGACAGCGGTCCTTGCGGCTGCGCACCCGCGTCACGCTGTTCTTCGCGTTCATCGCGCTCCTCGGCGGTGTCGTACTCGTCGGTGTCACCTACGGCTTCGCCCGCAGCAACCTGGTCGACGAGCGCACAAACGACGCGAGCGAGCAGGCGTTCATCAACGCCAGCCAGGTCAGCGAGCAGCTCGACCTCGAACCCGAACGGATCGGGATCTTCTTCGAGCAGGATCTGCGCACGGCGACCGGCGGATTTGCCACCCTCAGCGCGACCGACCCGGCCGCGCCGGCGGCCGTGACCGACGCCCGTCACCCGGTCGGTGACTTCCCCGATCGGCTCGTCGACGCCGTGCGCGGCCAGCGTTCGGGTACGCAGTACACCGAGATCGACGGCGACGACTACGTCACGGTGGGCGTCTACATCGCCGAGCACGACACCGGATACTTCGAAGCACTCCCGATCGACACGACGGCACGCACGCTCAACGCTCTGCTCACGGCCCTCGCGTTGGGCGCGGCCGGAACACTCCTGCTCGCCACCGTGTTCGGATTCTCGATCAGCAGACGCCTGCTGCGCCCGCTCAGCCGCGTCGCCGACGCGGCGGGCGAGATCGCCTCGGGCGGTCTCGACACGCGCCTCGAGGGCGAATCCGACCCGGACCTCGAGCGGCTGGCCGGCTCGTTCAACGACATGGCCGACGCGGTGCAGACCCGCATCGAGCGCGAAGCCCGGTTCGCTTCTGACGTCAGCCACGAACTGCGGTCGCCGATCACCGCCCTCACCGCGGCGGTCGAGGTGCTCGACACCGCTCGGGAGGACATCCCCGAACGCACGCGGCAGGCACTCGACGTCGTCGTCAGCCAGGTGCGTCGCTTCGACAACATGGTGATCGACCTCCTCGAACTCGCCCGAATGGACTCCGGTGCCACCGAACTGAACCTCGAGTTCACCGATCTCACCGATCTCACGCGCCGCATCGCGGCTCGGTACGGTGCCGCCGAGGTCGAACTGACCGTCGACCCCGAGCTGCCGACGACTGTCGCGATCGACAGGGTGCGCTACGAACGTATCCTCGGCAACCTGTTGGAGAACGCGAGAAACCACGGCGGCGGCGCCACCCGGATCGAACTCACCGGTTCGCTCCACGACACGGTCCAACTCGCCGTCGAGGACAACGGTCCGGGCGTCGCGCACGGCGAGCGCGACCGGATCTTCGAACGGTTCGCGCGGGGCAGCGCGGCGCGCCACCAGATCGGCACGGGACTCGGGTTGGCGCTCGTCGCCGAACACAGCGCGGCACTCGGCGGGCGGGCATGGGTCGACGACCGGCCCGGCGGCGGCGCCCGCTTCATCGTCGAACTCCCGATCGGGATGATCTGATGAGCGGGCCGCGCGGGATGTTGGTGATGATCGCTCTCGGCACGAGCGCCCTCGCTGCGGCGGCGCTCACGGGATGCGGTGTCCCGACCGGCGAAGCGACGTTCGATGAGATCGAACCCGCAAACGTGCCGTTCGGCCTGAATCAACCCGCGACGACCACGTCGACGACGACCTCGACGACCTCGACGACGACCACCACGACGATGCCCGAGGTGCCCGTCACAACCGTCGAGGAGACGACGACCACGATCGCGCTCGAACCCGTCGACATCTACTTCCTCTCGCGCGGCGAACTCCAACCGGTCACGGTCGACGTCCCGCGCGACTACGGGCGCAACCAGCTGGTGAGCCAGCTCGAAGCCGGACCGCCGCCGGGTAGTGCCGGCGTCGGACTCGAAACCCTGGTCGAACCGGGGCTCATCGCCGACACCGAGGAACTCGGAGGCGTCGTCACCGTGATGCTCGACGGCGACGTGTTCGACGAGGTCGACTCGAGGGATCAGCGTCTCACCGTCGCCCAGATCGTGTTGACGTTCACCGGCAACCTCCGAGGTGTCGGCCAGGTCGCCTTCACCCTCGACGGCGAGCCGCTCGGCGTACAGAAGGGCAACGGACTCTTCGCCGAGGAGGGCCAGCCGGTCTCGTTCGACGACTATCGCGAGCTGCTGGTCGATACGCCATCGACATCGACATCGACATCGACCACGACGACGATCGACAACGTCGACGTGACGCCGACCGGCTCGATCGATCAGTAGCCGAGGCGCTCGACCCGGTCGGGGCGACGCTGCCAGTTCTTGTCGACCTTGACCCGCAGCTCGAGGTAGACCCCTTCGGGGAGTTGCGCCCTCGCCCGCTCGCCGACCTGCTTGAGGATCGCCCCTCCCTTGCCGATCACCATCCCCTTCTGGCTCTCGCGCTCGACGACGATGTTCACCTTGATCCGGGGCCACTCCCACTCGACGACCTGCGTGGCGATCGAATACGGCAGCTCGTCGCGGGTCACCGCAAGCAACTGCTCGCGCACCAACTCGGCGACCCAGCGCTCCTCGGGGAGGTCCGAGATCTCGTCGTCGGGGAAGAACTTCGGTCCGGGTGGCAGGTCTGCCACCAGTCGATCGACCAGACCTTCGATCCCCTCGCCAGTGCGCGCCGAGACCGGGAAATACTCGCGGGCGCCGAGTTGGCCTGCCGCGCCGAGCATCTCGAGCACCTGCTCGGGTGTCGCGATGTCGATCTTGTTGACGATCACGATCGAGTCGGAGATGTCGATGCGGTCGGCGACCCAGCGATCGCCCTTCCCGAAGCGTTTGTTCGCGTCGAGCACGAGACACGTCACGTCGACGCCGACGCCGGCCTTGAGTGCGGTGGCGTTCACCCGCTCGCCGAGCGCGGTCACCGGCTTGTGCAGCCCGGGCGTGTCGACGAAGACGACCTGGTGATCCGGGCGGGTGAGCACGCCCATGATGCGGTGCCTGGTCGTCTGTGGCTTGTCGGAGACGATGCTGATCTTGCGACCGCATATCGCGTTGACGAGCGATGATTTCCCGACATTGGGCCTACCGAGCAGCGTCACGAAACCCGATCGGTGCTCGTGCGTTTCGTCGTTCACGGACCCAGTTTGCCAAGCTCTGAGCCATGACGCGCACGATCGAAGGCATCGACGGATTGAAGGCTCTCGTCGGGGAGCACCTCGGCTACTCCTCCTACATCGAGATCACCCAGGAACAGGTGAACACGTTCGCCGACGCGACCGGCGACCACCAGTGGATCCACGTCGATGTCGAGCGGGCGAACGCCGGCCCCTTCGGCGGGCCGATCGCGCACGGCTATCTCACGCTCTCGCTCGGTCCGTCGCTCTCGCCGGAGATCTTCACCGTCAGCGGCATCTCGATGGGCGTCAATTACGGCGCCGGCAAGGTGCGCTTCCCGGCGCCCGTGCCGGTCGGGTCGAATCTGCGGCTCGGCGCCACGCTCAAGAGCGTCGAAGACGTCGCCGGCGGAGCGCAGATCGCGATGGAGTTCGTCTACGAGGTCGAGGGTGCAGCGAAGCCCTCCTGTGTCGCCGAGGTCATCTTCCGGTACTACGAGTGACCTCGCGGTCAGACCCCCGATCGTGAGCGCGCAACTCGGCGTCGCCGAGGTCCACGAGGCCATCGCTGCATCACGCCCCGACGAGCCCTGCCTCGTCTTCCGCGATCGACGCCTGAGCTGGAGCGAGGTCACCGACCGCACGCGGCGGCTGGCGAACTTCCTCCTCGACAACGGGCTCGGTTGCCATGTCGAGCGGGCGCGACTCCAACGACACGAGAGCGGACAGGACCACCTCGGCATCTACCTGCACAACGGCAACGAGTACCTCGAGTCGATGCTCGGCTCGCTCAAGGCGCGAGTCGCCCCGTTCAACGTCAACTACCGCTACGTCGCCGAGGAACTCCACTACCTGCTCACCGACGCGCAGGCGAGGGCGATCGTCGTCCACTCACAGTTCGCGCCGACGCTGTCCGATGTGCTCCCCGAGCTCCCGGCGATCGACGTGATCCTCCAAGTGCCGGACCATTCCGGCCACCCGCTCCTCCCGGGGGCGGTGTGGTACGAGGACGCGCTCGCTGCTTCATCCCAGGAGCTCCCGCCCGTCGACTGGAGCCCGGACGACCTCTACATGCTCTACACCGGCGGCACCACCGGCATGCCCAAGGGCGTGATGTGGCGCAACGCCGACGCGATGATCGAGTGCTTCGGCGGCTCCACGACCGCCACCACCGTCGCCGAGCACGTCGCCCAAGCCCAGATCGGTCTCCGGGCGCTGCTCGCTCCACCGTTCATGCACGGCGCCGGCCACTGGATGAGCTTCCGCACGTGGCTCGGTGGCGGAACCGTGTTCGTCCAATCGGTGCCCGAACGACTCGACCCGGTCGACGTCTGGTCGCTGATCGAACGCGAGCGCCTGACCTTCCTGCTGATCGTCGGCGATGCGTTCGCGAGGCCGCTGATCGACGAACTCGACCGCGGCGGCTACGACCTCGAGTCGCTGACCGTCATCCTCTCGGGGGGCGCGCCGCTGTCGGGTCCGCTGAAGGAGGAGCTGCTCACGCGGCTTCCCGCCGTGATGATCGTCGATGGACTCGGTTCGTCCGAGGCGGGCGGGCAGATCAGCCAGGTGTCAGCGGGCGGGAGCGCAGGCGCCGGCACGTTCGAGATCGCGCCGGGCAACGTCGTGCTGTCGGCCGCTCTCGATCGCGTGCTCGAGCCCGGCGATGACGAGATCGGCTGGCTCGCCAAGACGGGCCGCCTCGCACTCGGCTACCTCGGCGATCCCGAGAAGTCGGCCCTGAGCTATCGGGTCGTCGCCGGTGTGCGGTACGCGGTACCGGGCGACCGGGCGCGCCTGACACCGTCCGGCGACGTCGAGCTGCACGGGCGCGACTCGGCCACCATTGCGTCGGGCGGCGAGAAGATTTTCGCCGAGGAGGTCGAGGCGGCGATCAAGGCGCATCCTGGCGTGTACGACTGCGTCGTGGCAGGGCGGCCGAGCGAGCGTTGGGGCAACGAGGTAGTCGCCATCGTGCGCCTGCGCGGGTCGGTCGACGATCGGGAACTGCTCGCCGAGGCCGGACGGCACATCGCCCGCTACAAGCTCCCCAAGGCGATCGTGCACGTCGACGAGATCGTGCGTTCGCCGGCCGGAAAGGCCGACTACCGATGGGCCGCGGCCACTGCCCTGGCGCACGCGTAGCCTGCACGACGTGACCGACACGGGCAGATCCATGGGCAGATCCACGGGCAGATCATGGGACACCGAGCAGTTGCCGGAGGGCGACGAAAAGGTCGCCGCGGTCCGCGACATGTTCGATGCGATCGCGCCGAAGTACGACCGCCTGAACCGGATCATCTCGCTGCGCCTCGACGTGCGCTGGCGCAGGCGGGCCGTGCGCGACCTCGCGCTCGCCGCCGGTAGCCGTGTGCTCGATCTGGCCAGCGGCACCGGCGACCTGTGCGTCGATCTCGCGGCGTCCGGGCTTCGTCCCCTGTCGATCGACCTCAGCTTCGGCATGCTGGCCGCCGACCGCTCGGGCGTCCCGCGGGTACAGGCCGACATCCTGCGACTCCCGGTGCCCGACGCGTCGACCGATGGGGTCACCTGCGGCTTCGCGCTCCGCAACCTCGCCGACCTCCCGACGTTCTTCGGCGAACTCGGCCGCGTCGTGCGCCCGGGCGGGCGTGTCGCGCTCCTCGATGTCGGTATCCCCGCCAACCCGGTCGTCCGATGGGGCAACGACATCTACTTCGGCAAGGTCGTGCCGCGGATCGGCGCCCTGCTGAGCGATGGCGCCGCGTACCGCTACCTCCCCAAGAGTGTCGCCTACCTGCCCAGCGCCGAGGAGATGACCGCCCAACTGCTGAACGCAGGCTTCGAGGGCGTGACCCACGCGCAGCTCACCGGTGGGCTCACCCAACTGCTGACCGGTACGCGCTCCCGGCGATGAGGGCCCGTTCACGCCCACTCTCGGAGTTGGCGGGCCTCGACGGCGCCGCGCCCGACCTCGACGACGTCGCCCGTGGCGACGGGCTGCTGTTCGTCCGCGACGGCGTCGGTCTCGCCGGTCGGGGCGTGGCGGCTCGCGTCCCGATCGACGATGCGCCGGCCTTCCTCGCTTCGATCGAGCACGACTCGACCATCGACGGCGCCGCGCCGGTGGCGATCGGATCACTGCCCTTCTTCCCACACTCGAGCGCCGATCTGACCGTGCCGTCCACCACGCTGGTCAAGCGGCGCGGCCGTGAACCGTGGCTGACGATCGTCGCCTCCGACGCGGACGAGCTCGACGCGATCGACCCGGTCGACGCGATCGCCTCACCGGCGGGGTCGACGCCGACCGCCGCGTCCTACACGCTCGCCCCCGAGAGCCCGGTCGACCACTACCTCGCCGCGGTCGCGTCGGCACGCGACGCGGTACGGCGGGGCGAACTGACCAAGGCGGTGATCGCTCGGCCGATCACCATCACCGCCGACAGGCCGATCGACGTGCACGCCGTACTCACCCGCCTGAAAGCCAGCTTCGGATCGAGCTACCGGTACTCGGTCGACGGGCTGATCGGAGCGTCGCCCGAGCTGCTCGTCGAGGTCGAGGGTCCCATCGTCAGATCGCACCCCCTGGCCGGCACCGCGCCGCGCACGGGCGACGTCGCCAACGACGCCCGCATCGCCGACGAACTCGTCCGGAGCACGAAGAACCAGATCGAGCACCGCATCGTCATCGATGTCGTGCACGACACCCTGCTGCCCTGGGCGAGCTATCTCGATTGGGAGCCCGAACCGTCGATCGTGACCGTCGCCAACGTGCAGCACCTCGGGACGCGGATGGAGGGCATGCTCTCGCAACCGGGGCCCGCGGTCACCGAACTCGTACGGGCACTCTCGCCCACTCCGGCCCTCGGTGGGCATCCCCGTGACGAGGCGCTCGCGCTGATCGCTCGCGTCGAGGGCTTCGAACGCGGTCGATACGGCGGCGCGGTCGGCTGGGTCGACGCGAACGGCGACGGCACGTGGGCGGTCGTGATCCGGTGTGCCGAGATCTCGGGCACGAGCGCACGGCTCGTCGCCGGAGGCGGCATCGTCGCCGACAGTGACCCACTCGGCGAGCTGGCCGAGACCCAGGCGAAGTTCCAGGCGATGCTGTCCGCCATCGTCCGACCCTGAGTCAGCCGAGCGCCTCGGCGACGGCGCTGTGCAGGGCGTCGTGCACGACGACGTTGGCCACCCGGTCGGAGGCCACCCGCGCGAGCCAAGGGCCGGGCAAGACGAGCTGGTCGGCCAGTTCCGACGCCGTCTCGACCGTGCGCCCCGAAACACCGTGCGCGGCGGCCAGCGCGACGACGTCGGTGCCGAGCGGTGTTCCGAACAGCTGCTCGAATCGCTGCCGAGGCAACTCGCTCGCCTGCGGGAGGAACGAGAAGATCCCGCCGCCGTCGTTGTCGACGACGACGATGCGCAGGTCGGCGGGACGAGCGGCGAGGCCGACGAGTGCGTTGCTGTCGTGAACGAACGCGAGGTCACCGATCAGCACGACGGAGGGTGTTCCGCACAGTGCACGCCCGAGCGCTGTCGACACGACACCGTCGATCCCGTTGGCGCCGCGGTTGGCGTGCGCGCGCGCCGCGCGCCCGCCGAACCACTCGAGGTCGCGCACCGGCATCGACGACGCCACCGTGAGTACGGCCTCGGAGGGAATCCGGTCGGCCACCGTCCGCGCCGCGCCGGGTTCGGTGAGACGCGACCACCCGGCGAGCGCCTGCGAGATCGCCTCGTCGGCGCGCCGCTCGGCGTGCGCCCAGCGCACGGGCCACGTCGTACCGGTCGCGCCCTCGGGCTGCGCCGCCAACACCTCGTCGATCGTGGTCACCATCGACACGTTGCGGTCGGGGTCGATCACGCCCGGACCGCCGACCTGGATGAGCACGGGGTCGGTGCGCACGACCCAGTGTGCGACAACCTTCGACGCCGGCGGCCGACCGATGCGGACCACCACCTCTGGGGCGTGATCGTCCGCGAAGCGAGGGTGGCGGAGCAGCGAATCGGCCGTCGTCACCACGCCGTCGAGGTGCCGCATCCCCGAGGTCGGGTCGGCAAGGATCGGCCACGCGGTCATCCGGTGCAGTTCGGCCACATCCTCTGCACTGACACCACTACGCCCACCGACCAGGATGACGCCGCGCTGACGCTCCAGCCCCGGCACCCCGCCCGCCGCTCGCGTCCCAGCTGACGGCTCCGCGTGCACCGGCGACCCGGACGTCGGCCCGGGTTGCGCCACCTCTGGCTCGGGTGCGGGCAGGTCGGTCTCGGTGCCGAGCAACGGCTCGCGGAAAGGCAGGTTGAGTTGAACCGGCCCGTCGCCCGCCCACCGGCGGACCTCCCGGGCCAGCGGACGCCACGTCGCACGCGCGTCCGGTGCGGGGACGCCCGGATCGTGGAACCAGCGGACGTGCCCGCCGTAGAGCCGGCGCTGGTCGATCGTCTGCGGCGCACCGATCCCGCGGAGTTCGTCCGGACGGTCGGCGGTCAGCACGATCATCGGCACGTCCGAGAGCCCCGCCTCGACGACCGCCGGGTAGAAGTTCGCCGCCGCCGTGCCGCTCGTGCAGAGGAGCAGCGCCGGCTCTCCGTCGAGCCCCATGCCGAGCGCGACGAACGCAGCCACCCGCTCGTCGTGGACCACTTCGACGCGCATCTCCTCCCTGGCTACGAGCGCCAGCGCCATCGGCGTCGACCGCGAACCAGGGGCGATCACCGCCCGGCGGATCCCGAGCCGGAGCCACTCGTCGACGAGCGTCGCGCAGTACGTCGCCTGAACGTCCTCGGGTGCAGGTTGGATACCGCCGACCATTGCTCCGAGACGATAGGGGCGTACGTTGTTGACCGTGGAAACCGAAGGTGGTTCCGGGCACAGCTCCGATCGGCCCACGATCTCGGTCGACATCTACTCCGACGTCGTCTGCCCGTGGTGCTACATCGGCAAACGCAAGTTCGAACTCGGCCTCGCGCAGGTGCGCGACGACCTCGGTGTCGACGTCGTCATTCGCTACCTGCCCCACCAGCTCGACCCCACCGCCCCGCCGGGCGTGGCGACCCCCGTGCTCGAGGCCTACACCAAGAAGTTCGGCGGACCCGAGCGCGCCGAGCAGATCATCGCCCAGGTCTCCGGGACCGCCGGCGAGACCGGGCTCGAATTCAACATGGACAAGGCGCTGCGCGCGAACACGCTCCTCGCCCACCGCCTGATCTGGCTCGCCGGGCAACCCGATTCGCCCGTCACCCAACCGGTGATGAAAGAGCGTCTGCTGAAGGCCTACTTCACCGACGGGATACACATCGGCGACCCGGACGCGCTCGCCGAGTGCGCCTCCGAGGTCGGCTTCGACCGCGACGAGATCGTCGCGTTCCTCGACAGCGACCGGGGTACCGACGAGGTGGCCGCCGACTTGCGGCAGGGATACGAGGCGGGTGTCACCGCCGTCCCGACGTTCGTGTTCAACGACAACTGGGCCGTGCCAGGCGCGCAGGAACCCGACACGTTCGCCCAGGTGCTCCAGCGGATGGCCGATCGAGCACTCGCCGAACAGGCGTGACCGCACAACGCCCGCGCTTCGTCCTCGCCCACGGTTTCACGCAGACCGCGCGTTCCTGGAGGCTGGTCGAGCGGCTGCTCGCCGAGCGGATCCAGGGCTGCGACACGGTCGGTGTCGATCTACCGGGCCACGGCGCGGCGGGCGGATCGGGTGGCGATCTCTGGCGGGCCGCAGCCCATCTGGTCGAGCGCGGAGGAACCGGGACGTACGTCGGCTACTCGTTGGGTGGCCGCGTCGCACTGCACGCCGCGCTCGCCCACCCCGACGCGGTCGAGGCGCTCGTGCTGATCGGAGCGACGGCCGGCATCGACGATGCGGACGAGCGCGCCGCGCGCCGGGAAGCCGACGAGCGACTCGCTGAGCGGATCGAGGCGATCGGGGTCAGCGACTTCGTCGACGAGTGGCTCCGCAACCCGCTCTTCGACGGGCTGAGTTCCGACGCCGCACAGGTCGACGACCGCTGCCGGAACACGGCGGCGGGTCTGGCATCGAGCCTCCGCAGCACCGGAACCGGCACGCAGGAACCGCTGTGGGACCGCCTCGCCGAGATCACGGTTCCCACGCTCGTGCTGGCCGGAGAACACGACCAGAAGTTCCGCGAGCTGGGAGAGCGCATGGCCGCCGCGATCCCGCGATCGAGGTTCGATGTGATCGAGGGCGCCGGGCACTCCGTGCATCTCGAACGGCCCGAGGCGACCGTCGAGGCGATCGTCAA
>CBDUYD010000080.1:0-13160 GCA_965371355.1 uncultured Ilumatobacteraceae bacterium | reverse complement strand
GGCGGGGGAGTTCGTCCTCGTAGTCGATCGAGCGGGGCACCTTCTGGCGTGAGAGATGCTCGCGGCAGAACGCCATCAGTTGCTCGGTGAACGCGTCGTCGGGCTCGACGCCGGGCATCACCTGCACGACGGCCTTCACCTCCTCGCCGAGATCGACGTTCGGCACCCCGAACACGGCTGCGTCGGCCACCGACGGATGCGTGATCAACAGGTTCTCGGTCTCTTGCGGGTAGATGTTGACCCCACCGGAGATGATCATGAACGTCTTGCGGTCGGTGAGGTAGAGGTACCCGTCGTCGTCGAGGTATCCGACGTCGTTGACCGTCGTCATCGTGCCGTCGGCCGACGTGACCTCGGCGGTCTTCTCCGGATCGTTGTGGTACTCGAACGGGGTCGCCGTCTTGAACCAGATCGTTCCCGGCACGCCGACCGGAAGCTCGACCATGTCGTCGTCGGTGATGTGCAGGTCGCCGAGGATCACCTTGCCGACCGTCCCCTTGTGCGCCAGCCACTCCTCGCTGTTGCACGCCGTGAACCCGAGTCCCTCGGTGGCGCCGTAGTACTCGTGAATGATCGGTCCCCACCACTGGATCATCTGCTCCTTGACCTGCACCGGGCACGGCGCCGCGGCGTGGACGGCGATCTCGAGCGACGACAGATCGGCGCGCTCGCGCTCGTCGGGGGGCAGCTTGAGCATCCTGCTGAACATCGTCGGCACGAGTTGGGTGTGTGTCACCAGGTAGCGCTCGATCAGGCGCAGGTACTCGACGGGATCGAAGCGTTCCATGATCACCACGGTGCCGCCGCGGCGGATCGTCAGGTGGACGGCGGCCTGCGGGGCGGAGTGGTACAGCGGCGCGGGCGAGAGGTAGATCATGTCGTCGCGGTACTGCCAGAGATCGTCGAGGAAGCTGTAGAGCGGATGCAAATCGTCGGGCGGTACGTCGGCGACCGGCCGGATGATGCCCTTCGGGCGGCCGGTGGTGCCCGACGAGTAGAGCATCGCCATCCCGAGACGCTCGTCGGGGATCGGCGTGGTCGGCTGATCGGCGATCGTCGAGGCGTAGTCGGAGACCCGCGGGTCGTCGGCGCCACCGGGCTCGTCGACGACGAGCACGAGGTTCACGTCCGGGCAGTCCGCGAGTGCCTCGAGGGCGACGGCACGCCTGGCCGCCGACGTGATCAACACCTTCGACTCGCTGTTCTGGATGATGTAGGCGAGCTCTTCGGCGGTCAGGTACGAGTTCACGCACGTGTACTGCGAGCCCGTCCGCTCGCCGGCGGCGCACGCCTCGAGGTAGCGATCGTTGTTCTCCATGAAGATCGAGAAGTGGTCGCCGGAAATGAGCCCCTCGGCGCGAAGGAGGTGGGCGAGCTGGTTGCTGCGCGCCTCGAAATCGCGATAGCTGACCGCCTCGCCGGTCGACGCCATGATGAATGCCGCCCGGTCGGGATGCGTCGTCGCGTGCGTACCTGGATACATGTCGTTCCCCGATGGTGAGTTCCTGCCGACCGCTCCCGAAACCGTAATCGGGTCGTGGAGCCCGGTTCAGATCGATCCGATCGTGCGACTCGACCTCGACGCCCCGGAGATCTGACCCGGCCCCTCCGATCCGCGACCTGATCGCGACCTGATCCGCACGCCCGTTCCACTGAAAAATGGAGGATTCGTCGCGCCAAGCGCGATCGTGGCTCCATTTTTCGGGTGAGGTTGGGCAGACTGTCGGCGCATGTCGGATCCCGTCACCATGGTCACCTCACTGCTCCAGCCGGTGTTCGCCGAACTCAACGGCGGCGACCCGGCCGATCCGACGGTCCGCCCATCGGACCGGGCGGACCTCCAGGTAAACGGGGCGCTTCCCCTCGCGAAGAAGGCGGGTGCGAACCCTCGCGAACTCGCCCAGCAGGTGGTCGAATCCGGTGTGCTCGACACCGTCGCCGCCGATCTCGAGATCGCCGGACCCGGGTTCATCAACGTGACGCTCTCGCCGCAGTTCCTGTCAGAGCAGCTCGCCTTGGTCGCCGCTGACGACAGGCTCGGCGTGCCGCTCGTCGACCCCCTCCGATACATCGTCGACTACTCGTCGCCGAACGTTGCGAAGGAGATGCACGTCGGGCATCTCAGGACGACGGTGATCGGTGACGCGCTCGTCCGCCTCCTCGAGTTCGTGGGCCATCGTGTGTTCCGCGAGAACCACATCGGCGACTGGGGCACACCCTTCGGCATGCTCATCGAGCACTTGCTCGACGAGGGATTCACCGATGCCGAGAGCACCCACGCGATCGCCGACCTGAACGCCTTCTACAAGGCCGCCAACGAACAGTTCGAGGCCTCGGCCGAGTTCCAGGAGCGGGCACGTCAGCGCGTCGTGCTCCTCCAGGCGGGTGATCCAGAGACGATGAGGCTGTGGGAACTGCTCGTCGGCGTGTCGACCGAGCACTTCAACGTCGTCTACGACAAGCTCGGCGTGCTGCTCACCGACGACGACATCGCCGGCGAGAGTCGCTACCAGCCGCTGATGCCCGACGTCGTCGAACGGCTCCGCGACGCCGGCCTGCTCACAGAGTCCGACGGTGCCGACGTCGTGTTCCCACACGGGTTCGAGAACCGCGACGGCGACCCCCTCCCGCTCATCCTGCAGAAGCGCACCGGCGGGTTCAACTACGCAACGAGCGATCTGGCGTGTGTCATCGATCGCGTCGAACGCGTCGGCGCCGACGTGATGCTGTACGTCGTCGACGCCGGTCAGGCACTCCACTTCCAGATGGTGTTCGCAGTATCTGAGATGGCGGGCTGGCTCGCCCCGCCGACCGAAGCCCATCACGTGCAGTTCGGCGTCGTACTCGGCGAGGACCGCAAGCGCCTCCGCAGCCGCACCGGCGAGCCGGTCAAGTTCGTCGACCTGCTCGACGAGGCGGTCGATAGGGCGCGCGCCGCGATCGACGAGCGCACCTCCGACCTCGACGACGACGAGCGCGCCGCGGTGGCGCGGATGATCGGGATCGGGGCGGTGAAGTACGCCGACCTCTCGACCGATCGGGTGAAGGACTACGTGTTCGAGTGGGACCGGATGCTGTCGTTCGACGGCAACACGGCGCCGTACCTCCAGTACGCACACGCCCGGATCTGTTCGATGTTCCGTCGCGGCGAAGTCGCGCGGTCGAGCGTGCGCGGCGACGCGATCACGATCGAGGCACCCCAGGAGCGTGCGCTGGCCCTCCGCCTGCTCGCCTACCCGACGGCGATCGAAGCGACCCTCGAGTCCTACAGCCCGCACCGGCTCTGCACCTACCTCTACGAGCTCTCGACCGACTTCACGGCCTTCTACGAGCACTGCCCGGTGCTCAAGGCCGACGAGGCGACGCGCGCGAGCAGGCTCGCGCTCGCCGATCTGACGGCGCGCGTGCTCGTCCACGGACTCGGACTGCTCGGAATCGAAGTTCCGGAGCGGATGTGAATCCGCTCCCGCGCGGCCTTCTGCCCGACACCGCCTCGGTCGATGAATCCGGCGCTCTGTCGATCGGTGGTTGTGACGTGGCCGAACTCGCCGCCGAACACGGCACGCCGGTCTTCGTATACGACGAAGAGCACCTGCGCAACCGGTGCCGCGAGGCGGTTGCCGCGTTCGGGCGCGACCGCGCGGTCTACGCGACCAAGGCGTTCCTCTGCCGGGCGATGGCGAGGCTCGCCTACGACGAGGGAATGCTGCTCGACGTCGCATCCGGTGGTGAGCTCCACGTCGTGCTCGCCGCAGGTGTCCCGGCGTCAGCTTGTGTCCTGCACGGCAACAACAAATCCGAGTCCGAGCTCCGCCAGGCGATCGCCGCCGGCGTGCGCCACATCGTGGTCGATTCCTTCGACGAACTCGACCGCCTCGATCAGATCGCCCCCGACACCATCGGACCGACCCCGCAGATCCTGCTGCGGATAACCCCCGGCGTGCACGCCCACACCCACGAGTTCATCGCCACCGGCCAGGACGACTCGAAGTTCGGCTTCAACCTCACCAACGGCGACGCCCTGCGCGCGGTCGATCGTGCTCGTCGAACCCCGTCGGTCGAGCTGGTCGGGCTGCACTGTCACATCGGATCGAACGTGTTCGAGGCATCGTTCTTCGCCAAGGCGGCCGAGGTGATGGCCGACTTCGCCGTGCCGCTCGATCTCCCCGAACTCGTTCTCGGCGGTGGTCTCGGCGTCGCCTACGTCTCGGGTGAGGAGGCGCCGACGATCACACGATGGGGCGACGTCCTGATCGACGCCTGTGACTCGCTCGGGGTGCGCTCGAACGTCAGTGTCGAACCCGGTCGCGCGATCGTCGCTGCCGCCGCGATCACCGTGTACACGGTCGGCACGGTCAAGCACCTCCCCGGGATACGCACCTACATCGCCGTCGACGGCGGGATGAGCGACAACCCGCGTCCGGTGCTCTACGGGTCGGGCTACGAGTCGTTCCTCCCGCGGGCGACCGGCGCCGACAGGTCGCTCGCGGCGCGCCTGGTCGGTAAGCACTGCGAGTCGGGGGACGTGCTGGCGTTCGAGGCGTTCCTGCCCGACGATGTGGCGGTCGGCGACCTGCTGGCGATGCCGGTGACCGGCGCGTACGGGCACTCGATGGGCTCGAACTACAACAAGATCACCCGTCCGCCGGTGGTGTGGGTGTCAGACGGTGATGCGAGGGTGGTCGTGCGCCGCGAGAACTACGACGACCTCCTCGCGACCGACCTCGGCTGATCGCCGCGCCGGGCGGCTCAGTCGCCGAGGATGCGTGCCTTCGCGGCGGCGAACTCGGCGTCGCTCAGGATGCCCGCCGCCTTCAGGTCGCCGAGCTTGGTCAGTTCCTCGATCAGGTCGTCGGTGTCACCCGCCGGCACGGCCGGTGCCGGCTCGGCGGGCGCCTGCTTGGCCTTCATCTCGTCCATCTGGGACTGCATCTCGGCCAGTTGGGCCTGGGACTCGGTCGCGGCCTGATTCGCCTGTGTCTGCGCAGCCGCTTCCTGGTTCTTGCGGTTCCTGCGGCTGCTCACCCCGCCCGCGACGGCGGTGGCGGTGCCGGCGATGACCGCGGTGCGGGCCATCGTTCCGACCAGGCCGGGGCGTCCAACTCTTCTGCGCATCATCGTTTTCTCCTGTCGTCTGATGGGTTTCGGGTTTCAGTCGGTGAGTGCGGCCAGTTCGGCCAGCACTTCTTCGACGACTAGTGCGGGAATCCGGAAGTTCGCCGCGAGTTCGCCACCCGAGGCCGTGATCGCATCGCGGAGCGGCTTGGCCCAAGTGTGCTCGAACACGAGAACGGCCGCAGAACTGTTCGGCGCCAGACCGTCGGCGAGCTCATCGATGTCCTCGTCGGAGATCAGCGCGTCGACCTGATCGAGGAGTGCGGCCAGCTTCGCCGCATCGTCGTCATCGCCCACCTCGGAGAGTTCGAGGATCGTGAGGTCGTCGCCCTCGTCGCCGCGGCGCACGACGACGCCGTCGATGATGCTGATGATGTCGTTCTGGACCAGCCGCTCGAGCTCTGGCAGTACGCCGCCGGAGAACTGATTGCCGGGAAAATGAAGAACGAGCACTTCGATCGGTGCGAGTGCCATGTGACCTCCTGGTCGTTGTTGCGGGGCTGGTCGGTGTTGTGGGTCTGAACGGGGACGATGAATCGGCGGGTGTCTCAGCCGAGATACGTCGCCTTGGCCGAAGCATATTCCGCGTCGTCGAGCTTGCCCGCCGTATGCAACTCGGCGAGCTTCGCCAGCTCGTCGGCGTCGCTCGATCCGCCATCCATCCCGCTCAGGTAGAGGCGCATCGCCTCGTCGTGCGACGCCACGGCAGAGCGTTCCTGCATGCCCTCGCCGCGCACGATCAGATAGATGAACACGCCGAGGAACGGCAGGAGGAGAACGATGATCGTCCAGAGTGCCTTGCCCCAGCCCGACAGATCGTGGCTGCGGAAGATGTCGAAGAATGCCGTCATCAGCAGGTACATCCAGAGTACGAACAGGAAGAACCAGACGAGCGACCACAGGACCTGCCCTGATCCGAATTCCGATGCGATGATCACGTCGATTCGACTCCTGCTGAATGAGTGCGGCCGATGAACGCGGCCCCTGGGTGCGGCCGATGAACGCGGTCGGCGCCGTCCGGTGCGGTCATCCTGGCATCGCGATTTCGCGACTGTCAAGCATGTGGGCCGAGCGTTGGTGTGCCGGTCATCAGACCTGCTCGGACACCGGATCGCCGAGCCGGTAAAGGCCCATCGTCTGCCCATCGAGAGTGACGACGTCGTCGGCGGCCTCGAGGACGAACTTGTCGCCGCTCGACTCGGCCAACGTACTGGCGTCGACCAGGATCTGATCGCTCTGCGAAAGAGCCGAGATGGCGAGTGCCCTGCGGACCGGTTCGCCCCACGCGCCGAAGGTCACACTGCCGAGTTGCAGGACACCGACGCCGATCGCTCCGGTCGACAGTCCAGCGTGCGCCGAGACGTTGATCGCCTCGGCCTCGACGAGGTCGGCGACGCGGTGTCGGGCGTCGTCGACGAACGCCAGCGCATCATCGGCGCCCGCGGCGCTCGTGCCGAACCCGGCGACGTAGAGCGAGCGATCGGCGGCAACGCGCACTCGATCGACACCGTGCTCGGTCGCCGCCTCGTCGATCAGCACGCTCACGCGACTGAGCACGTCGTCGATCACCTCGTCGGCCTCTTGATCCGCGCTGACAGCGACGCTGATGGCGATCGCGGTGGCCAGTTGGGCGGCCTCTCCGGTGTTCGAAACGGCCCCGTCGCGGTCGATCAGGCGCGGTGGCAGCACCGTCATGAGGAGTTCGCGCGTGCGCTCGTACTCGCCCTCGAGTTCTCGCTCCTGCTCGCCGAGTTCGGCGGCCATCGTGTGCAGCCGCCGGGCAAGGTCGCCGAACTCGTCCTTACCGAGCTCGGGCAGGTCGGGGTCACGGTCACCGGCGGCGACGGCGCTCGCTGCATCCACGACCGGGCGCACCGGCCTGGTCGACCGGTTGGCGAGCCAGGCGCCGAGGAGGGCCGAGATCGGAATGATGATGACCACGACGAGCAGCATCCGCAGGGCGTACGAGTAGAGCGGAGAGCGGGCGTCGCTCAGCGGCACTTCCGCGACGACGACCCAGTCGACCCCCGGCACGTCGATCGCGGTAGCGAAGCTCAGCGTCTTGGTGCCCAGATAGTTCTTCGACGTACCCTCGAAGTCGTCACCCTCGAGCGCCACCGTGACCGGTTCGGTGTCTACAGGCTGGAGGAGTACAGGGGATCCGAGGATACTCACTCGTTCCGCGAGGTCGGGATCGATCTTGTCGAGGTACGCGTCAGGATCCTCGATCCACAACCTGCTCTCGCTGCGCAGCAGCTTGTCGGAACCGACCACATAACTCTCGCCACTCCCCAGTCCGACGCTCTCCCACTGCCCGTTGGCGGTGGTGATCGCGTTGAGGCCGTCGACCGAGATCTCGATCACCAGAGCACCGAGGAGTTCGGTGTCCTGGCGAATCGCGGAGGCGGCGAAGGCGACCGCCGCGCCGCGGGCGGGTATGTAGATCTGGAGGTCGGAGAACACCGAATTGCCGGTGCGGACACGCTGGAGGTCTTCGAGCACCGTCGCCGCGAGATCGCTCCGTTGGTGCGCGCCCTCGGTCAGGGTGACACCGAAGTCGATCCGCTTCTTGGCCGTGTAGACGATGTCGCCGTCCGCAGCGGACACGAGCATCAGGTCGTCTACGTTCAGCGTCTCGACGAGGGAGGCGAG
The DNA here is from genome assembly GCA_965371355.1 of uncultured Ilumatobacteraceae bacterium. Taxonomy (GTDB): domain Bacteria; phylum Actinomycetota; class Acidimicrobiia; order Acidimicrobiales; family Ilumatobacteraceae; genus JASJHI01. Next base: position 5,393 of record CBDUYD010000080.1, on the reverse strand, counting down.
ATACGGGTGGTAGGTGGCATGGACCGCGCTGTACTCGGAACCGTCGCCCGGGTCATCGATCAGGATGCGCTCGTCGTCGGGCAGGTCGTTGTCGACGATGTAGTGGTACTGGAGATATTTCCCGGCTTCGGTCGCCGGCTCGGCTTCGTCGAGCGTGAGGTCGACGATGTCGGCTTCGGCGAGCGGTGTGATCACATCTTCCTGGTAGTAGGTGTCGAGCTCGGCCTGCTGCGCGTCGTCGAGCGGACCCGCGTCGGCAAAGACGGTCTCGAAGTCGGCGAGCGCATTGACGACCGCGAGGTCGGCCGCCATCGCGGAGGTGACCTCGAGCGTGTCATGGACGCCGCGCTCGATGCTGAGGGCGCGGCTGCGGCCGGTCCCGGTCAACTGATCTTCGGTGCCCTGGTCGAGCAGGTCCTGTGCGGCGAAGAAGTTGAGCCCGCCGACGAGGATCACCGACAGCAGCGAGACGACGACGAGCGTGCGCGAAAGCTGCCGGCGCAGCCGACGCGGGCGGCGCCACCAGGGCAGCGAGTCGAGCCGCGCCTGCAGCTCCGCGAACTCGTAATCCTCGATGTCGGAGGTCGTCACCGTGGCGACGACCTCGCCGGTCTCGGGGGCAGCGACCTCTACGACGTCGACGACCTCGTCGGTGCCGTTGGTTCGCTCGGGTGTGGTGTTCACCCGTCACCTCCCGCAGCGTCTTGCTCGATCGTCAGCGAGACTCGGCCGTCCATCATGCGATCGATCCGCCGGCGGCGGGTCGTCGCCATCCGATCGAGCGCATCGGCGAGGTCCGAGTGACGGCTACCGACCTCGCCGGCGGTGTCGCCGTCGACCCTGACGATCTCGCAATCGCTCACCGCGCGCAGCGCGATTGAATGGCCGTGGACGCGCTCGCCGCTCATCGGCCCGATCAGGTCGCCGTCGTTGATGGTTGCGACCGTGATCTCGTGGGTGCTCGTATCGGTCGAGAGGATCAGCTCGGCCGCTCCCTCGACGAGCACCATCAGGTCGCGGTTGGCCGCGCCGGGAACGATGATCAGTTCGCCACGTGCGTACCGCTGTGCGGTGGCCTTGTGTGCCATCCGGTCGAGTTCGTCATCGGGGAGCGAGTCGAGGAACGGCGAGGTCGCCAGCGCGGCGCGGAGTTCGCTGGGGCTCGGTGTGCTGTCGGCGCTGGCGGTCGGCCCGTCGTAGAGGTAGAGGTCCTGAGCCGGGCTCGGCAACGGCACGCCGTGGCGGTGCGACTGGTACCAGACGAGTGAGCCGAAGTCGCTCTTGACGCGCGGCTCGTTGGCGAAGTCGGTGATCCACATGTCGATCTCGTAGCTCATCAGCGGGTCGTCGACCATCACCACCCTGACGGCGGGCGGCGGCTGCGTGAGCACTCCCGGGGTGCCGCGTGCGGCGTCGAGCAGCATCTCTTTGGCAAGGGTGGGAGCGTTGACGTAGGCGACCTGCACCGGAACGACGACGCGGTGCAGCGAGCCGCCCTCGGTGTAGTTGACGATGCTTCCCGTGGCCAGCTCGCTGTTCGGCACGACGCTGACGTCGCCGTTGCGGTTGCGGATTCGCGAAGTGCGCCAGTTGATGTCGACGACGATGCCCTCGGTGTCACCCGCCTTGATCCAGTCTCCGGTCTGGAACGGCTGGTCACCGAGTAGCAGCACGCCGGACGCGAGACCGCTGAGCGTGTCCTGCAGTGCGAACGAGATGACGAGAGACGTCACCCCCAGGGCGGTGAGCAGCGCAGAGAGATCGATCCCCCAGACGCCGGCGATCAGGATCCAGCCGCCCAGCAGGTACACCCCGATGCGCGGGAGTGCGAGCAGCAACTGGGGTACAGCCTGTCTTCCGCTCTCGTCGGTGCGCTTGCGGATCGTGTCGATCAGCGCGCCGACGGTCGAGAGCACGACCACGATGACGGCGATCGTCAGCCACGACGCGACGACCACGACCAGCGGCGACTCTCGATCGATGTCGAGCACCGGAACGAGGAGGGCCCACAGTGCGAACGCCGGCAACACCCAGTTGCGGGCGAGGACGACCGGTCTGCGGAGGGGCGAGCGGCGCTGTCGGAGCCGCTCGTCGGCTTCGGTCGCGAGCAGGACGAGCGCGGGGATGAGGATGATCACGGCAGTCGCCCAGAGGGTTGCCGCGGAGTAGGTCATGCCGAACCCCTCACCGTGGCCGGCTCGACCGACCAGACCTCGAGGACCTCGCCGCTCGCCGCGTCGTCGCGTTCGACGCCGATCGAGCTCGGCAGGAGTGCCTTGGTCGCATCGGTGACGAGAATCTGCCCGCGCCCGGCGCGGCGGGCGACCTCGTGTGCGACGGTTACCGTCGTACCCCAGACGTCGTAGACGAGGCGGGCACCCCCGGTCATCCCGACGGTGACCGCTCCGGTGTGGATGCCGACCGCGAGGTCGAGTCCGGTGCTGTCACCGCCTGCCTTGTCGCCATGGGTGCCGATTTCGCGCACCGCGTCGCGGGCATCGGATGCGAAACTCACCATCCGCGGCGCGTGGTCGAGATACGGGCGGTCGTGTCCGACCGCCGCGAAGTACGCGTCGCCGACCACCTTGATCCGCTCGATGCCGTGGCGCTCGGCCAACTCGTCGATCTCGCCGAGCAGATGGTCGACGAGCTCGCGGCTCGACGAATCGGAACCCACCTGCACGAGGGCGCTCAGGCCCTCGACCACGACCACACCGACGGTGACCTGGGGAATCTCCTCGAGCGCCTGGATCTGCCCGTCGGCCACCCGTTGAGCGACCGTCGGCGGCAGCATCTTGCGCAACAGCGCGAGCCGTTCTGTGCGGGCGGCGGCCACGTTGGCCCGCTGGGCGCGCAGCCCGGCGGCCATCGACTCGAAGCTCGTCGCGAGGCGGTGGAACTCGATCGGGCTCCGGTCGGGGACGTCGAGTGGTTCCGGTTCCGTGCCGAGTTGTTCGACGACCCCGGTGTCGTCGTCGGTCGCCAGCCGATCGCTGATCTGGCGGATCGGTCGGACGATTCCGTTCGCCCAGTAGACCGCGGCGAACGCCAGCAGCACGATGAAGATCGCGACCCCGACGATGAGCAACTCGCGGAAGTCGTCGAGATCGGACTCGGCGATCGATGTGTCGATCTCGGCGATCACCAACCAGGGCAGGCCACTCGCCTCGAGCGGCGCGACCGTACTGAAGACGTCGTCTCCACCGATGCTCTGGCGCTCGCCGATCGATTGGTCGTTCTCGTTGGCCGCGATGACCGACGACTCGTCGATCCGCAGGGTGAGCACCGTCGTACCCCGCGCCTCGATGGCCAGCCGCTCGTCCTCGTCGAGGTTGCCGGCCAGCTCGGCGGCATCGAGGAACTGTTCGGGGTCCTCGATGTATCCGCGGGGTTCGGTGCGGGTCGTGTCGTCGGTTCCGCCGAGGTAGGTCTGGCTCGAATCCGGATACCCGGCTTCGGCCCATTCGCCGTCGGCGGTGAGGATCTCGGTGAGCGGCACGCTGTCGTACATCGCGGCGACGACGCCGACCAGTTCGCCGTCGGCGAACACCGGGCTCGTGATCACCCCGAGTGGAGCCAGTGACGTGGGGTAGAAGGCGAGGTCGCTCGTGAAAGTTCCTGCGTCGGGATCGTCGAGGACGCGATCGACGCTGCGGGCGAGCACCGAACCGCTGAACGGTCCGGTCTGCAGGCTCGTGCCGAGTTCGGGATTCTTGCGGACCGAATACACGACCACCTGGTTGTCGGGTTCGATCAGGAGGAGATCGACGAGTCGCAAGCGGTCGGCGACGTCGCGGTAGACCGGATGCAGGACGGCATGTACCTCGCTCCATTCGCTGCCGTCGCCCGCGTCGTCGATCTCGTCGGGCGACTCGGCCACGTCTGGAAAGTCGATGGAGTAGGTCGACTGCAGTCGAATGCCGGCAGGGGTCTCGGCCAGGATGTCGCGGAACTCCAGCGGATGCCCGGTGGCTTCCTGCGGATCGATGTAGCGCGCCTCGTACTCGATGAGCAGTGCCTCGATCTCGTCCTCATGGTCGTTTACGTCGTCACCGAGTGGGTCGCCGAGTCGATCGTACGCGTCGGAGAAGGCATCGATCGCGACCGCCGCCTGCGGGCTGTCGGCAACAGCGGTAGTGGTGTTGGCGAGCGATCTCATCTCGACGGTCGCGCCGAATCCGGCCGACGATCGAAGCGAGTCCAAGCGGTCGACGAAGAGATCCTCGCCGAGATCGCGACCCGTCGTCAGCCCGACCATCGTCGCCACGATCAGCGACATCAGGCTGACGGTGATCACCGCAGCAGCGAGTCGCGTCGCCATCGACGTGGCGCTCGTCATCGTGCCGGACTTCGCCGGCTTCTTCCTCCCCACGGTGCGACACCATAGGCCGTGGGCTCCGCGAACCGCATACGACGTCGGCGTGTGGCTCGGAATCGGGGAGAACTGGAATCGGCTGAGGGGAGCGCGCCGGGATCACCTAGCCTCGCGCCCGTGATCAGCCAACCCCAGCGCCTCCGCATCGGTGTGCTCGGCTGCGGCAACGTGGGCGCCGAGTTCGTGCGGCTGGCCGAAGCGCAGCGTGCCATGGTGGCGCGGCGCACGGGCCTCGAACTCGAGGTCACCCGGGTCGCCGTGCGCAACATGTCCGCACCTCGGGGGGTCGAGCTGGCGGAGGGTGTGCTCACCCGCGACACACACGCGGTGGTCACCGACCCCGACATCGACATCGTCGTCGAAGTGATCGGGGGGATCGAACCCGCACGCGAGCTGATCCTCGCCGCGCTCGAGCACGGTAAACCCGTGGTCACCGCGAACAAGGAGCTGCTCGCCAACGTCGGCGCCGAGCTGTACGCGGCCGCCGACGCGGCCGGTCGCGATCTGCTGTTCGAGGCAGCCGTGGCGGGTGGGATCCCGATCGTCAGGGCGCTGCGCGAGAGCCTGCACGGCGAGCCGGTCACCCGCGTGCTCGGAATCATCAACGGCACGACCAACTACATCCTCACCAAGATGAGCGACGCGGTCGAGGCGGGTGGCGATGCCGACTACGGCGCGGCGCTCGCCGAAGCCCAGCGGCTCGGATATGCCGAGCGCGACCCGACCGCCGACATCGAGGGATTCGACGCGGGTGCGAAGGCCGCGATCATCGCCACGGTGGCCTTCGGCGCCAAGGTCGTCGCCGGTGACGTGTACCACCAGGGAATCGGCGAGATCACCGCCTCCGAGATCGCCATCGCGAGACGGCTCGGATACGCGGTGAAGCTGCTCGGGATCGTCGAACGCGACGCGCAGACTTCGGAGATCAGCGTCCGGGTCCACCCGACGATGGTCCCGCTGCACCACCCGCTGGCCACCGTGCGCGACAGCTTCAACGCGGTGTTCGTCGAAGGTGAGT
>CBDUYD010000079.1:0-13437 GCA_965371355.1 uncultured Ilumatobacteraceae bacterium | reverse complement strand
AACACCGTGAGATCAGCGTCTCGATGAGGAATGAGGCGGTGCTGTCGGTATCCGAGAAACTCCTCGTCGGTGAGCTCGGCATCGCCGCTCTCGATCAGCCGATCTCGCACCGGGCGCAGTCGCCGAGCGGCCGGACCATGCTCGAGCTTCCTGTACTCGGCGCCCGTGATGGGTGCGCCAGTGCGTCGCACGTGAGCAAAGTCGGCGAAGAAGAGGATCTTGTTGAGCTTGGTGGCTCCGCCGGACCGGTCGCCTCGGAGACGGAAGGCCACGTACACGACGAGTTCGGCGAACTTGCCTTCGTCGTACGATGTCTTCATGCCCTCATCCTGACGTGCGGGTGCGACAGCGAACTGTAGCTGGCCTACACCACGTCGTGTCCGGAGACCAGCGCCTCGTGCCATTCACGCGTCTCGCGGACCGAGTTGAACGTGAAGGCGTGTACCGCCTCGACGTCGAGCGCCTCGGCGTGCTGGGCGACCGCGACGATGAGTTCGGTCGGGTCGTAGCGCCGCGCCGCGATCCTGACCATCGATCGGTTCTTTCGCAGGAACCGCATCGACGCGCCGACGCCGACGCGGGTGCCCATCGCGAGCAGCCGCTTGCGCTCGACGATGCCGGGAACCCCGAGGTGCATCGGGAGGTCCATCCCGGCGGCCCGCATGGTTCTGAGCCACGTCAGCGTCGCGTCCGGGTCGAGGCACATCTGCGTCGTGACCCATCCGCGGACGCCGGCGGACGCGAGCAGGTCGCGCTTCGCCAGCAAGTGCTCGGAGAGCGTTCCCGCATCGATCAGCGGGTGCCCGTCGGGGTAGCCGGCGACCCCGATCGCGGCGAGACCCGGATCGGCCTCGAGCAGGTCGGAGATCAGCTGGATGGCACCCTCGTAGGGTCCGGCAGCGCCGGGGGAATCGCCCGCGATGACGAACAGTTCGTCGATGCCGTACTCGCGGCACCACGCGGCGAGCTGGCGGACCTGCGCCCGGTCCTCGATCAGCCGAGCAGCGATGTGCGGCACGGCGCGGTGCCCGAGCCCGATCAGCCGAACCACCTCGAGCTGGGTCGCGGCGATCCCCTTCGTGGGCGAGCACGTGACCGACACCGACGCGCCGGGCGCGAGGTCGGCGACCGCGGAGTCGAGCGATTTCATCGGTACGAGTTCGTATCGCAACCGCTCGATCAGGGCGCGACCGGCCGCGGTGGTGAACAGCGGCGACGGACTCGGTTCGGGTACGACCGTCATGGTGATGACCTCATTCGAAGGTGTCCGGTAGCTCGGCCTTGCGTCGTTGGACGAACTCGCGGAGTTCGCCGTCGGCGGATTCGTCGATCGCCGGCGGCTCGTACGAGGCGAGCCGCTCCTTCCAGATCGCATTCGCCCGGCGCGCGGCATCGAGGCCGCCCTCCTCGGACCACTGCTCGTAGCTCGAGTTGTCGGCGAGGTCCGACCGGTGGAACGCGCTCTCGAAGTTGGCGAGGGTGTGCTCGGTCCCGAGGAAGTGGTTCCCCGGCGGGTTCTCGAGGATCGCGTCGAGAGCGATCGCGTTCTCGCTGAGGTCGAGGCCCTTGGCGAACGTCGCCATCATCCCGAGCTGATCGGCGTCGAGGACGAACTTCTCGTAGCCGACGGCGAGGCCGCCCTCGAGCCACCCCGCACCGTGGAGCACGAAGTTGGTTCCCGCCATCATCGTCGGGATCAGCGTCGCCGCCGATTCGTACGCCGCTTGCGCATCGGGCAGTTTGGACGCGGTGAGCGAGCCGCCCGATCGGAACGGCACGCCGAGACGGCGGGCGAGCGCGGCCACGGTGTAGAGCACGAGCGCCGGCTCGGGCGTCCCGAATGTCGGGGCACCGGTCTGCATCGACATCGAACTGGCGAACGAGCCGAACACGACGGGCGCGCCGGGGCGTACGAGTTGGACGAACGTCATGCCGGCGAGCGCCTCGGCCAGGGTCTGCACGGCGACGCCGGCGGAGGTCGCGGGCGACATCGCTCCGGCGAGGATGAACGGCGTGATGATGCACGCCTGGTTGTTCAGCGCGTACACCTCGGCAGCGCCGAGCATCGTCGCATCCCACACGAGCGGCGACGAGGCGTTGATCAGGCTCGTCATCACCGTGCGGTCGGCGAGGTCGCCGCCGAACCCGATGCGCGCCATCTCGACAGAGTCGGCGGCGCGCTCGGCGGACGTCACCGAACCCATGAACGGCTTGTCGCTCCACCGCAGGTGTGCGTAGATCATGTCGAGGTGGCGCTTGCTCACCGGGACGTCGACCGGCTCGCAGACCGTGCCACCGCTGTGGTGGATGTGGGGCGAGAGGTAGGCCAGCTTGACGAGATTCTCGAAGTCTTCGATGGTGGCGTATCGGCGACCCCGGTCGAGATCGTGCGCGAACGGCGACCCGTAGTTCGGAGCGAACACGGTGGCGTCGCCACCGATCTGCACACTGCGCTCGGGGTTGCGGGCGTGCTGGGTGTAGATCGCGGGTGCCGAGGCGCGCACGATCGCGCGGCACATGCCGCGCGGGAACCTGACCGTCGTTCCGTCGACATCGGCGCCAGCCGCTCGGAAGCGGTCGAGCGCGCTCGGATAGTCGCGGACCAAGACGCCGACCTCTTCGAGGATCGTGTCGGCATTCTGCTCGAGCAGTGCGAGGCCCTCGTCGGAGACCAGTTCGAACGGCGTCAGCGCTCGCGTCACGAACGCCTCGGACGGCGCGGACACGGACGCCCGCAGGGTCCGACGTGCCTCGCGCCCACCTGACCGGCGGCGCCGTTCGCCGGTCGGGGCGCTCATCACACCCCCGCTAGACGATCGGAGATGCGCCGGCCGTACTCGACCACGAGATCCGCGACGGCGGCCTCGTCTCGCTCGCCCGGAAAGCGGTAGGACGGCGCGTGCAGGTGCACCGCCGCGATCACGCTCCCCGATCGGCCGACGATCGGCGCGGCGACCGAGCTGAGCCCGATCGAGAACTCCTCGTGACCCCACGCGTACCCTGCGTCGCGGGCTTCGTCGAGGCGCCGCGCGAGGACGGCGGGATCGGTGACCGTGTGGTCGGTCGAGGCGCGCAGCGGCGCGGTGAGCAATCGCTCCCGGGTGGCACGTGTACCGCACGCCGTCATCACATGCCCCGACGGCACGGCGTGAGCGTCGATCGATTCGCCGGTCCAGTCGCGCACGTTGACCTCGTTCACGGTGTCGATCTGGTCGAGGTAGTGCACGCGCGTGCCGTTGAGCACCGAGAGTCCGGCGGCCTCGCCGGTCGCTGCGGACAGTTCCTCGAGCGACGGCCTGGCGAAGGCGATCAGGCTGCGCTCGGGGCCGGTCGAGACCGACAGGTCGATGATCAGCTCGCCGAGTCCGTACTCGCCGGTATCGTCGCTCCGCTCGACGGCGCCGAGGTCGACGAGGGTGCTCAAGAGGCGCGACACCGTGCTCTTGGGCAGATCGGTGCGCTCGGCGATCTCGGAGACGCCGGCGGGGCCTGCCGCCAACGACTTGAGCACGCCGAACGCCCGCTCGACCGACTGGACCGTACCCATCGCGCTACGAAAGCCCCACGATCTCGCCGTCGTCGTCGATGTCGATCCTGGCCGCGGCCGGCGTGCGACCGAGGCCCGGCATCGTGCGCATCACACCGCAGATCGGGTAGATGAATCCCGCGCCGACCGACGCGCGGGCCTCGCGCACCGTGAGCGTGTGTCCGGTCGGCGCGCCCTTGAGCGAGGCGTCGCCCGAGATCGAGAGGTGTGTCTTGGCGATGCACACCGGGAGGTTCCCGAAGCCGTTCGCCTCGTAGTTGCGGAACTGCTTGGCCGCCTCGGGGGTGTACTCGACCCGCTCGGCGCCGTAGATCGTGGTGGCCACCTTCTCGACCTTGTCGATCAGGCTGTCGGCGACGTCGTACAGGTAGTGGAAACCCGGCTCGTCATCACAGGCGTCTATCACGGCGTCGGCGAGGGCGGTCGCTCCAGCGCCCCCGTCGGTGAAGTGTGTCGACACCGCTACCCGGACACCGATCTCGTCGCAGAACGAGCGGATCGCGTCGTGCTCGGACGCGTGGTCGGTGGGGAACGCGTTGATGGCGACGACGGGGGTGACGCCGTGCGCGGTGACGTTGTCGATCTGCTTGCGGAGGTTGGGGATCCCGGCGAGCACGTCATCGGGATTCTCGGCGAGCATCTCCGGCGGAAGTTCGCGGCCGGCGACGATCTTGTACTTGCCGGAGTGCGCCTTGAGCGCGCGCACGGTGGCGACGACAACGGCCGCGTCGGGGGCGAGGCCCGACGCACGACACTTGATGTTGAAGAAGCGCTCGGCCCCCATGTCGGCGCCGAAGCCCGCCTCGGTGATCAGGTACTCGCCGCCGCGGATGCCGATCAGGTCGCCGACGACCGACGAGTTGCCGTGGGCGATGTTGCCGAACGGGCCCGCGTGGACGATCACCGGCGTGTTCTCGAGCGTCTGCAGCAGGTTCGGCGCGAGGGCGTCGCGCATCAGCACCGCCATCGCGCCGGCGCCCTCGAGCTGCTCGGCCGTGACCGGCTCGCCGTCGGAGGTGTAGCCCACGACGATGTTGGAGAAGCGGCGACGCATGTCGTCCTGGCCGGTCGCGAGCGCCAGGATCGCCATCACCTCAGATGCGGCGGTGATGTCGAATCCGGTCTGCCGGACGACACCGTCCATCTTGCCGCCGAGGCCGATCACGATGTTGCGCAGTGCTCGGTCGTTGACGTCGAGCACCCGCCGCCATGTGATGTTGTCGAGATCGAGCCCGAGTGCGTTGCCGTGATGGAGGTGGCTGTCGAGCATCGCCGACAGCAGGTTGTGCGCGGCGGTGACCGCGTGGAAGTCGCCGGTGAGATGGAGGTTGAGCAACTCCATCGGGATCACCTGGCTGTAACCGCCGCCGGCGGCGCCGCCCTTGATACCGAACGTCGGGCCCATCGACGGCTGGCGCAGCGAGATCACGGCGTTCTTGCCGACGTGCTGCATCGCCTGTCCGAGACCGACCGTCGTGGTCGTCTTGCCCTCGCCGAGCGGCGTCGGGGTGATCGCGGTGACGACGACGTACTTGGCCTTGGGACGATCGCTCATGTCGTCGATCGCGTCGAGGCTGATCTTGGCGATGTCGCTCCCGTACGGTTCGAGCAGGTGCTCGGAGATGCCCATGCGGTGGGCGATCTCCGGAATCGGCTTCGGATGGGCGGCTCGCGCGATCGCGAGATCGGTCGGAAATGATTCCACGATGCGGAATTATTCCACATCGCGGACCACCGGTGGTGAAAGAACTACGATCGGACCATGAGGGGGCACACGTTCCGGCCGAAAGAACGGCTGATCCGGCCGCTCGTGCGCGACGACGGGGCGCTGCGCGAAGCGACCTGGGCCGAGGCGCTCGACCGTGCGGCAGCCGGCCTCGCCGAGGCGCGCGACCGCACCGGTGGGAGTTCGACGGGCATCTTCTCCTGCTCGAAATCGACCAACGAGATGAACTTCATCGCCCAGAAACTCGCCAGGATCGCGCTCGGCACGAACAACATCGACAGCTGCAACCGAACTTGACACGCTCCCTCGGTGGTCGGTCTGGCCACGGTGTTCGGAGCCGGCGGGGGGACCTCGTCGTACGAGGAGGCCGAGGCCGCCGACGTCATCGTGATGTGGGGTTCGAACGCCCGCAATGCACATCCGATCTTCTTCCAGCACGTGATGCGCGCGGTGAACCGCGGCGCCGAGTTGTTCGTCGTCGACCCACGACGCACCGAGACCGCCCGCTTCGCCGACCGCTGGCTCGGGCTCGACGTCGGCACCGACGTCGCGCTCTCGAACACGATCGCCCGCGAGATCATCCACGCGGGTCTCGCCCACACCGGCTTCATCGATCGGGCGACGACCGGATTCGAACGGTACGCCGCCTCGGTCGAGCCGTGGACGCTCGACAGGGGGAGCGAAATCACCGGGGTGCCCGCCGACGCGATACGCCAACTCGCCCACGCCTATGCCGGCGCCGACGCGGCGCAGCTCTGTTGGACGCTCGGCATCACCGAGCACCACAACGGTGTCGACAACGTGCTGTCGCTGTGCAACCTCGCCCTCCTGACCGGCCAGGTCGGCCGATACGGCGCCGGCCTCTCTCCGCTGCGCGGTCAGAACAACGTGCAGGGCGGCGGCGACATGGGCGCCCTGCCGAACAAGCTGCCCGGCTTCCAGGATGTCGTCGACGACGCGGCGCGGGCGAAGTTCGACGCGGCGTGGGGCGCGTCCGTGCCGCCGAGCGTCGGCTGGCACCTCACGCAGATGTTCGAGGCGATGGGGCGCGGCGACCTGCGCGCCCTGCTCGTCATCGGCGAGAATCCCGCGCAGTCCGAGGCCGATGTCGGCACCGCTGTCGAGTTGCTCACCGGGCTCGACCATCTGGTCGTCGTCGACATCTACCGCACCAGGACCGCCGAACTCGCCGACGTCGTCCTGCCCGGGTCGGCGTCGTGGTGCGAGTCCGACGGGACGGTCACGAACTCCGAGCGCCGCGTGCAGCGCGTGCGCAAGGCGCTCGACCCACCGGGCCTGGCGCGCGACGACATCGACATCCTCCTCGATCTCGCCGGGCGGCTCGGCCATCGGTGGCGGTACGCCGACCACGAGGAGATCTGGAACGAGCTGCGCGGGCTGTCGCCGATGCACGCCGGGATGTCGTGGGCACGGTTGGACGAACTCGGCGGCATCCAGTGGCCGTGCTACTCCGACGACACGCTCGAACCGCCATACCTGCACGGGCGTCTGTGGGCCGACGATCCGGCCGAGCGCGGGCGGGCCGCCCCGTTCAGCGTCGTCGAGCACGACCCGCCCGTCGACCAACTCGACGACGACTACCCACTGCGGCTAACCACGGGTCGCCGTCTCGACTCGTACAACACCGGCGTGCAATCGGGAGGCTTCCGCAGCCCGGGCAGGTTGGGCGAGACGGTCGATGTGTCGCCCGGCGACGCCGCCCACCTCGGAGTCGCCGACGGCGAGATCGTGCGCATCAGATCGCGGCGTGGTGCGGTCGAGGCGCCGGTGCGCATCGACCGCGCGGTGCGCCCGGGCCTTGTCTTCATGTCGCTCCACTTCCCCGACGAGGTCGACGTGAACCAGCTCACGATCGACGCCACCGATCCGAAGTCCGGAACCGCCGAGTTCAAGGCCACCGCCGTGCGCATCGACCGCCTCACCGTCGGGGCCGGGGGCTGAGGCCGTGGACGTCGAGACGCGCGGCATTCCACCGACGCCCGACGAGCGCGAGGCCGTCGAATCGGTACTGGGACCGGAGCTGCCGCTCGGCTCGCACGACGCCGTCGGAGGCCACGACCGGCGGGCGGATCGCCACCTCCTGCTGCCGACGCTGCACGCGGTCAACGATCGGGTCGGCTGGATCGGCCAGGAGGCGATCGACCACATCGCCGAACGCCTCGACATCTCCCCCGCCGAGGTCTACGGCGTCGCCACGTTCTACTCACTGTTCTCGACCGTCGAGCGGCCGATGCACCAGGTGCACGCATGCGTCGACCTCGCCTGCCGCGCGGCGGGCGGTCCGAGCGACGAGGGCCTGCCACCGGGGGTCGAGGCCTCGGCCTGCCTCGGGTTGTGCGAGCGCGCTCCCGCGACACTCGTGATCGACGCCGGCGATCCGGCCCGTTCGGCGGTGCACGGCCCGACGACGAGCGGGCGACTCACCGCACTGGCGGAAGGTGACTCACCACATCCGGGCGACGAGGCTCCTCCGGCGGCGGCCGTTCCGCAGGCGGGCGGCCCCGACCTCGTGCTCCTCCGGCGCGCCGGACGCGCCGATCCGCTCGACTTCGACGCGTACGTCGCCGATGGCGGACTCGTCGCCCTCGACCGGGCGCGCGACATCGGGCCCGACGAGGTGATCCGGGCGATCGACGAGGCCGGGCTGGTGGGACGCGGTGGGGCATCGTTCCCGACCGGGCGCAAGTGGCAGGCGGTGCGATCGCAGCCGACGACCCCGCACCACCTCGTGTGCAACGCGGATGAGTCCGAACCGGGCACGTTCAAGGACAGGGCCCTCATCGAGAACGATCCGTTCGCGCTGCTCGAGTCGATGTGCATCGCCGCACTCGCCACCGGGTGCGCACACGGCTGGATCTATCTGCGCGGCGAGTACCCGCGCGCCGGGCGCACGCTGCATGCGGCGATCGACATGTTCCGCGAGCGCGGCGTCCTCGGCAACGGGTTCGACATCACACTCATGCTCGGTGCCGGCGCCTACATCTGCGGCGAGGAGACGGCGATCTTCAACTCGATCGAGGGCCACCGCGGCGAGCCGCGCAACAAGCCACCGTTCCCGTTCGAGGTCGGGCTGTTCGGCGAGCCGACCGTGGTCAACAACGTCGAGACGCTGATCAACGTCCCGTCGATCGTGCTCGGCCGCGCCGGCGCGGGGCGACGGCTGTTCTGCCTGTCGGGGGCCGTCGCGACGCCGGGCGTGTACGAGGTCGAGATGGGACTCACCCTCGGCGACCTGATCGACCTGGCGGGCGGCGTCCGCGACGGGTCGACCCTGCGGGCGATCCTCCTCGGCGGGGCCGCCGGCCGGTTCGTCGCACCCGACCGCCTCGATCTCGTCCTCGACCACGACTCGGTGCGCGACGCCGGCCTCACGCTCGGCTCTGGTGTGGTGATGCTGCTCGACGAGTCGGTTCCGATCGTCGACCACCTGCAGCGGATCGCGGCGTTCTTCCGCGACGAGTCGTGCGGCCAGTGCGTGCCGTGCCGGGTCGGCACGGTCCGTCAGCAGGAGGTCCTGGTACGCCTCGCGGCAGACGATCGAACCGGAGATCGAAACGGAGATCGAGGTTCGCAGCTCGGGTTGCTCGCCGACATCGGTCGGGCGATGACCGACGCCTCGATCTGCGGCCTCGGGCAGACCGCACACGGCGCCATCGAGTCCGCGATCGCCGACCTGGGAGTGTTCTCCGATGACTGAACCCACATCGGTGACCCTCCGGATCGACGGGCGGGAGATCACCGTTGCCGAGGGCACGACGCTGCTCGACGCCTGCGGTGGCCGGGGCGGGAACATCCCGACGCTCTGCTACGGCGAGACGATCACCCCGAAGAACGCCTGTCGGCTGTGCGTAGTCGAGGTGGAGGGCTCGCGCACACTCGTCCCGTCGTGTTCACGCCCCGTCGAACCCGACATGGTCGTGCAAACCCGATCCGAGCGCGTCGACCACTCGAGGAAGATGGTGCTCGAGTTCCTCGATTCGTCGGTCGACCTCTCGCTGACCGACGGGGTCGCCGGATGGATCGCCGAGTACGGCGCCGATTCCTCCCGCTACGGCGACCGGGCGGCGACCGTCGACCAACCGGTGCTGGTCGACAACGACCTGTACGTCCGCGACTACGCCAAGTGCATCCTCTGCTACCAGTGCGTCGATGCCTGCGGTGAGCAGTGGCAGAACAGCTTCGTCATCGAGATCGCCGGCCGGGGCTTCGAGTCGCGCGTCTCGACCGAGAACGACGTCGCACTCCCCGACTCGGCGTGCGTCTACTGCGGCAACTGCATCCAGGTGTGCCCGACCGGCGCGCTGATGTCGAAGAGCGAGTACGACCTGCGCGAAACGGGTGAGTGGGACGAATCTCGTCAGACCGCCACCGACACGATCTGCGCGTTCTGCGGCGTCGGCTGCAACCTCACGCTGCACGTCCAGGACAACACGATCGTCAACGTCACCTCGCCGCCCGACCACCCGATCACCAGCGGCAACCTGTGCATCAAGGGCAGGTTCGGCTACCAGCACGCCCAGAACCGTCCCGACGCCGAGTAGCCCCTCGTTTGCTACCCTCGACCGGGGGGCAACATCGAGGGGCCGACATGGTTGCAGTCCAAGACCTGGTCGTCGAGGTGACGACCGCGAGCGGCGGCATCGACGGCACCGACGACCGCGTCTTCTTCGATGTCGGTACCCGGCAATGGCAACTCGACAACGTGGGTCGCAACGACTTCCTGCCCGGTGCGACCGACACGTTCGACCTCGAGGTCAACTCCGACCTCGACACGAGCGACATCCGCAGGATCGGCCTCTCCAAGAGCGGAACCAACGGATGGCAACCGAGGTGGATCAGGGTCCGCGTGAACGGCGACCTGATCTACAGCGGCAGGATCGACATCTGGCTCGATCAGGGAGCCGGTGCGGAACAGCTCGCCGGTGTGCTCTGGCAGGCGACCGACTTCCCGCAACGTTTCCGCGATCGCGCGGTGGTCGTGCGCAACATCGTCGTTCGCACGACGACCGACACGCGCGCCGCCGCGGGTACCGACAACCGGGTCCTGTTCTCGATCGGCACCCGCGAGTGGCAACTGAACAACACGAACCGGAACGACTTCGAGCCCGGCCGCACCGACACGTTCACGATCTCCGACATCGACCGGCTGCGGATGCACCACATCAGACAGATCGGTGTGCGCAAGACCGGTCGCGACGGGTGGCGTCCGAGCCGGATCCGGGTGTGGGTGAACGACGAGGAGATGCTCGCAGCACCGCTGTATGACGGCCCGATCGACATGTGGCTCGACGGCGGAGCCGGGGCCCAGCTGCAACATGGTCTGAGGTGGACCGCTACCGACTACCCGCAGCCGGTGCCGATCTCAGCCGACGCCGGGGCGCCGGTCGACGCGATGCGGGTGCGGATCACGACCGGCCGAGGTCGCTACTCGCAGACCGACGACGCCGTCTACCTCGACGTCGGCACGAGGGAGTGGCTGCTCGACAACATCGCCCGCAACGACTTCGAGAGGGGACGCGCCGACGACTTCGACCTCACCGTGCACGATGGCATGCAGCGGTCGGACATCCGCAACATCGGGCTCCGCAAGGCGGGGACGAACGGCTGGCGACCCGAGCGGGTGCGAATCTTCCTCAACGGCTCGACCACGCCGTTCAGCGACAGCACGGCCGCCCTCTTCCTCGACGCCGGCGCCGACGCGCACAACCGGTTCGGTCCCGCCTGGACCGCGCGCAACGTCGCCTTCGAGATTCCGGTGCAGTGCTGGAACGTGATCGGCGCGACGACCGCCACGATCGGGCCCGACCGCTCGATGACCGGATCCGCCGCACTGATCGACAACCTCAACACCGCCGCCTACCGAACCGGTGCCGGTTCGGTGAATGCAATCTGGACGCAGGCCCAGCTCACTTTCCGGGTGATCGACTTCGGCGAAGTCGAGGTCGACGACGCGCTCGCCCAGATGATGCCCGACGTCACGACCCAGGACTTCGACGACCTGGCCGACATCGCCGGAGACAACAACGTGCCCGACGTGATGAACGTCTACTTCGTGCGCACCACGTCGACGGGGAGCAACTGGTCGGTCCCGACCCGGAACGGTAACCCGCCATCGATCTGGGTGCAGGACACGCGCGGCGGGCAGGCCGTGAACACCAACGCAAACTTCCGACGGATCGTGAGTTCGCTCTCCCACGAGATCGGCCACTTCCTCGGGCTGCCGCACATGTGCGACAACGCCAACGCCGACCCGTGCACCGCGGCCGAGCAGGCCAACCTGATGATGGGCGACGGGACGAACCAGACATCGATCCAACTGTCGCTCGCCGAGGTGGCGATCGCCCGGGGCAACGCGGTTACGTGGGCCGACTAGGGAGGTACGCGAGATGACCGGAGACGCGATCGAGATCGAGATCGAGGTGCGACGGCTGCTCTCGGTCGAGCACTTCGACGAGCGGGCCCGCGAGCGGCTGCGCGCGCTGGGAGACGATGCGCTCGAGGTGCTCAAGGGGCTGGCGACGGGTCCGGTGCGCGGCGAGCACCGGCCGCAGAAGTCGCGGGCGATCATCGCTCTGGCCGATTGGGACGATGCCGACGTCATCGACACGCTCGCCGATGTGCTCGACGATCGCGACCTCGACAGCCGCATCCGCGCGTCGAGGACTCTCGGCGCCATCGGCGGTCCCGCCGCCGAGCAGCGTCTCGCGACCTATGCCGAGACCGCGCCGACCGACATCGAACTCGCCTCTGTCGCGCGGGTGCTCGCAAGCAGCGGCGGCCCGATCGCGACGCGCGCTCTACGCGACATCCGCGAACGCACCGAGAGTCCGTCCGTTCTCGCCGAATTCGAGCCCGGGCTCGATGCGGTCAACCGCGACGACGGCGCATCTCGGCGGTGACCTGCCCGGCTCCCCAGTCGTTCGCTTCGAGCGCTCGGAGGATGCCGACAAGGTTGCGGTCACGGATTCGTTCGAGTTCCCGAATTTCGTGAGCACCCGACTGCTCGTCGGATTGAGCGGCGATCGTCTCGACCAACTCGTCGGTGAGGTCGGGTACGTCGACGAGCCTCGTCCAGGGCGACCGCAGGTGCTCGCCGAAGTGCGAGATGAACTGTCGCATCCCTCCCGCACCACCGGCGATGCGGTAGGTCTCGAACACACCCATCTGCGCCCATCGCAGTCCGAAGCCGTACCGGATCACATCGTCGATCTCTTCGGTCGTCGCGACCCCGTCGTTCACGAGCCAGAGCGCCTCGCGCCACATCGCCTCGAGCAGACGATCGGCGATGTGGGCATCGACCTCGGCACGCACGCGCAGCGGGTGCATGCCGAGCGCCCGGTACCAATTCATCGCCCGCTCGACGACGCCCTCGTCGGTGTGCTCGCCCGCGACGACCTCGACCAGCGGTATGAGGTAGACGGGATTGAACGGGTGGGCGACGAGGAATCGGGAGGGGTGCGAGAGCGGTGCGGCGAGCACGCTCGGACGGAAGCCCGATGTCGACGACGCGATCACGGTCGCCGGATCGCCGGCGCGGTCGATCGCCGACAGGACCCGGTGCTTGACGTCGAGTCGCTCCGAGACGCTCTCGACCACCAACTCCACGCCGTCACACGCCGCGTCGAGCGAGTCGCACAGCGTGAGCGAACCGACGGCGTCACCGGGCGGCTCGACGCCGAGTTCACGCCACGCGATCGACGACTGGCGGTGCGTGTGATCGAGCACCTCCGCGGCCGCCTTCGAAGGGTCGAAGGCGCGCACGTCGCTCCCCGAGAGCCGCATCCGCGTCGCCCAACCCGAGCCGATCACGCCGCAGCCGATGACGGCGACCGCCGATGGGCAGGCCGGCTCAGCCACGGCGCAGCACCCGGAGCCGAGACAAGATGTCGTCCCGATCGGCATAGCAGCCCCGCAGGCGCCGCGTACCGGTGATCTCGAAGGCGTCGCGACCGTGGAGGACGCGGTGGTTGTCGAAGGCGACGAGATCCCCGGGCCGGAACTCGAACGAGAGCTGGAACCGCGGGTCATGGGCGGTACGCGCGAAGATGCGCAGCGCCTCGTAGGCCCGCGGGATGTCGGCGGTCGCCATGTGCGGGGCCCTGCGGACCGGGTAGAACGCGCGCAGGGTCAGCGAACGAGCGCC
>CBDUYD010000078.1:0-13463 GCA_965371355.1 uncultured Ilumatobacteraceae bacterium | reverse complement strand
CCGACCGCCGCATCGCGCAGCGCTCCCTCGAGCGCGCCCCACGAGCGTTCGCTGTACATCGCCTGCACCACCGCCGTGGTGGCGACGGCCAGGTTGACATCGGCCCGCCCGTCGGTGCTGGCGAGAGGTGACTCGTCGAGGCTCGCGAACAGTTGGTCGAACGCGCCCTCGGCATCTCCGTCGTTGTAGAAGTCGCACTCGGACCGCGCGCTGCACTGCGCCAGGAACGTGTTCAGCGCGGCCTCGAAGCCGAGCCACTGCTGGCGCGTGGCCTCGAGCGGGTCGGCGTCGGGGTCGGACGCGCCGTCGAAGATCGCCGCACGGACGGTGGTCGGGAAGAGCGTTGCCCACACCGCTCCGAGTTCGCTGCCGTAGCTGAAGCCGAAGTACGACGCCTGGGTCTCGCCGACCGCCTGGCGGATCGCGTCCATGTCGCGGGCGCTGTTGTTGGTGCCGATGTGCGCGAGCACCTCGGAATTGCGGGCGAGACAGGTCGACGCGAAGTCGCGCGCGAGGTCAACGACGTACTCGCGTTCGGCGGCATCGTCGGGAGTGATGTCGCCCGAGGCGAAGTACCGGTCGTATTCGTCGTCGTCGATGCAGTCGATGCCTTCGCTCTCGCCCGTGCCGCGAGGGTCCCACGAGACGACGTCGAACCGGTCGGTGATCGACGCATCGAACCAGGCGGCGGCGTTGAGGGCGATCGTGCTCGCCGGAGCGCCCGGTCCTCCGTTGTTGGAGAAGAGCACGCCGATGCGTTGGTCGGGGTCGGCAAGGCGCCGCGCCACACGAAGGTCGATCGTCGGGCCGGTGGGATCGTCGTAGTCGAGCGGCACGGTGATCCAGCCACCGTCGATCCGGTCGGTGACGGGCTCCCAGTCGATCGAGTAGTCGATCGCGGCGGGAGGATCGGTGACCGGTGAAGTCGCCGTGCCGACGTTGCGCGTCTCCGGCGCAGGATCGTCGGCGGAGGACGAAGAGGTACACGCAGCCGCGAGGAGCGCCGTGATCAGCAGGACGGCCGCACCGCGGAGCGTGGCCGCCCTTCGATGCGGAGTTTGGGGGGAACGGCGCATCTGCGCTCATCGTACGGTCCGGTTGACGCATCGCGACCGCGCCCGCGGCCGTAGCGTGACCGGATGCGGATGTCACCTCATTCCATGATGCCCCGCGACAGCGACGCCATCAAGGGAGTCGAACTCGAGGACGGAACGCTCCGACGGGTCTGGACGTTCGCCCGTCCGTACCGGGGCACGATCGCACTGTTTCTCGTCGCCATCCTGTTCGCCGCGCTCCTCGCGCTCGTCGCGCCGTTCGTCGTGCGACGGATCATCGACGTCGCGATCCCCGAGGGCGACCGCGGCCAGATCGTGTTGCTCGCGACGATCGCCGTCATCGCCGCGCTCGCCGACGCGGCTCTCGCAATCGTGCAGCGATGGTGCAGTGCACGCGTCGGGGAGGGACTGATCTACGACCTGCGGCGGGCGCTGTTCGCCAAGCTCCAACGGATGCCGATCGCGTTCTTCACGCGCACGCCGACCGGATCGATCACGTCGCGGTTGAACACCGACGTGATCGGCGCCCAGACCGCGGTGACGAGCACGCTCGGAAGCATCGTCAGCAACGTGATCGTACTCGTCACCACGTTGGCTGCGATGCTCGCGCTCGAGTGGCGACTGACCTTGCTGACCCTGGTCGTACTCCCCCTGTTCGTGGTGCCCGCCCGCCGGGTCGGTCGTCGGCTGCAGGGGATCTCGCGCGAACAGATGGGCCACAACGCGGCGATGAACACCCAGACCACCGAGCGGTTCAACGTCTCGGGCGCGACGCTCGTCAAGCTGTTCGGTTCGGGTGGCCGCGAGCAGGAGGCGTTCGACCGGCGAGCGGTGGGCGTACGCGACACCGGCATCCGGGCGGCGATGTACGGGCGCGTGTTCTTCGTGGCGCTCGGGCTGGTGGCGGCGATCGGAACCGCCGCGATCTACGGCATCGGGGCACTGATGGTCGTCGACGGCACGATCACGACGGGCACCCTCGTCGCGCTGGCGGCACTGGTCACCCGCGTGTACCAACCGCTCACCGGGCTGACCAACGCGCGGGTCGACCTGATGACCTCGATGGTCAGCTTCGAGCGGGTCTTCGAGGTGCTCGACGCTCCCGAAGCGATCCGCGAGCGCCCCGGTGCGATCGATCTGGTCGAGCCGCGCGGCGAGGTCCGCTTCGACCACGTCGACTTCCGTTACCCCCCGGCCGCCGACTCGGCGATCGCGTCGATGGAACAGAACGCCGGACTCGGTGGCGACAGCGATCCCGATGTCGATGTGCTCAGCGACCTCGACCTCACGGTCGCCCCAGGCGAGACGGTGGCGATCGTCGGCGCGTCGGGTGCGGGCAAGTCGACGCTGATCTCACTGGTCCCCCGCCTCTACGACGTCACCGGCGGCGCCGTGATGATCGACGGCCACGACGTCCGCGACCTCACGCTCGGCTCGCTGCGGCGTTCGGTCGGTGTCGTGTCGCAGGACCCGCACCTGTTCCACGAGTCGATCGGCGACAACCTCCGCTATGCCGATGTCGACGCGACGAACGCCGAGATCGTCGCCGCCGCCGAGGCTGCCCGTATCCACGACACGATCGCGGCGCTGCCCGACGGCTACGACACGGTGGTCGGTGAGCGCGGCTACCGCCTGAGTGGCGGCGAGAAACAGCGTCTGGCGATCGCTCGGATGCTGCTCAAGAATCCGGCGATCATGATCCTCGACGAGGCGACGAGCCATCTCGACAACGACAACGAGGCCCAGATCCAGGCTGCGCTCGAACACGCACTCGTCGGGCGGACGGCGCTGGTGATCGCCCATCGCCTGTCGACGATCCGCAGCGCCGACCGCATCGCTTTCGTCGAGGGCGGCCGGATCGCCGAGATCGGCACACACGACGAACTGATCGCAGCCGGTGGCCGCTACGCGGCACAACTCGCGGCGGGCGAATTGGTCGACTACGCGGGCTGAACTTCAGGACATCGAGGAGCGATCGCCGATCAGCCCGAGCCGGTTGCGCCATACGAGAGGTGGTCGGCGCTGTCGAGCGCGAATGTGTGTATCCGGTACCGCCGGCCGCCGTCGTTCGTCTTGAAGAGGCGCGACACGACCGGATAGAAGTATGCCGCCCGGGCGAAGGCGCTCAGCGACGGCTTCCACGACAGGCTCGGCGGAGCGTTTCGACGGCTCCGCTGGATCTCACCGATGATCTCGTTCGCCCAATGCGGCGGGTCGTCGCCGGTGTCGCCGGTCTCGCTGCGCCACTGCTCGATCATGTCGAGCAGTGTGCGCTGCTCGTCGATCGCCCGACGCGCCTCGTTGAAGCCGAAGTGGCTCAGCCCCCACCCCTCGGTGTCGACGACGTGGAGGGCACCCATCAGCTCGCGGTCCAGCGCGGCACGGTCTCCTCCGTCGCGAATCCGTTCCTCGATCGACACGAGGTCATCGCCGCTCACCTCGAGCGTGACCGTCCCCCAGATCGACACCTCCCCCGCCGTGTACTTGCTGCTGATCTCCGTCAGGTTCTCGTAGAGCTCGCTCGCCCGTCGTTCGAGCACGCGATCTTCGCGACCCGGCCAGAACGCCTCGTAGCCGGGGAAGAAGTCGTCCTCGGAAAAGAAGTTCCTGACGAAGCGCTCGATCGAGTCGGGCGTCAGCCCGACGCGCAGACTGGCCGGACGGATCTTCGGCGCCTGGTCGTCGAGCACCTGGAACGTGACGATCCGCGTGAGGTGCGACGGCTCCTCGGCGATCCCGATCTCCCACGAGCACCACTCCCAGTTCTTCTCCGAGCTCGTGTACACGTACAGCACGAGATTGCAGCTGAAGAGGAACTTCTTGATGTCGTCGGGAATCTCGTTGCCCTGTACCACGCCCGACGCCGGGTCGCTCGATCGCCACACCTGATCGCGGTTGAGGCCCCAGTCGACCAGCGTGTCCTGCAACACCTGGGCGAGGGCGGCATCGTCGTGGCAGTGGCTGATGAAGATCTTGACCTCGTCGCGGTCCATCGGCTTCAGCGCCGTGTCGGCCTCGGCCTCGTACTCTGTGCGGAGCTTGCGCAGCCTGGCCTCGGAGATTCCGAGGTCCTTGGCGATCGCCGTCCACGACGATTTCGTGGCCGACTTCTGTTCGAGTGCCCGCTTGACAAGCTGTTCGTCGTTCTCGTCCATTCGACTCCTCGGTCGCCGTGCGCCGTTCCCCGGTCGCGAACAGTAGTGCGACAGGCGATGCCGGCGATCGGGGTGCCATGATCTGTCGATGCCAGTCGACGCGACCGCCGAACCGAGCGGGGACGGCAATGTCGACAACGCGTCGTCGGGTCCCCTCGACGGCCTGCGGGTGATCGACATGTCGACCGTGCTCGCCGGGCCGAACTGTGCTCGCTATCTCGCCGACTTCGGTGCCGACGTCATCAAGGTCGAGCGGCCAACCGGCGACAGCCTGCGCAACATCGCGTGGCGCGATCCACGCGATGGCGTCGGACTCTGGTGGAAGCTGGTCAACCGCAACAAGCGCACAATCGTGCTCGACGTCAAGGCGCGCGACGACCGGGAGTTCCTGCTCGGACTCGTCGACGACGCCAATGTGTTCGTCGAGAACCTCCGGCCCGGCACGCTCGAGCGCCTCGGGCTGGGCCCCGACGAGCTGTTGGACCGCAACCCTGATCTGGTCATCACCCGAGTGACCGGCTTCGGGCAGGGCGGCCCGTACGCGAACCGCCCGGGGTTCGCGACGATCGCCGAGGCGATGTCGGGGTTCGCGGCGATCAACGGCGAGCCCGACGGCCAGCCGTTGCTCCCGCCGATCGCGTTGACCGACGAGGTCACCGGGCTGGCCGCGGCGTTCGCGACCATGGTCGCGCTGCACTCCGGCGTCGGGCAGGTCGTGGACGCCAATCTGCTCGAAACGATGTTCCATCTGATGGGACCGCTCGTGTCGCTCTACGGCGTCACCGGCGAACAGCAGCCACGGCTCGGATCGGGACTGCCCTACACGGTGCCGCGCGGCACCTACCGCTGCAGCGACGGCGAGTGGGTGGCGTCGTCGACGAGCAGCGACGGTGTCGCCGCGCGGGTGCTCGATCTTCTCGGCGTGGCCGACGACGAGCGGTTCGCCACCTTCGCCGATCGCGCCACCAACCGTGAGGCACTCGAGGCGATCATGGTCGAGTGGTGTTCACAGCGCACGCGGGCCGAGGTGCTCGAAGCGTTCACCGAGGCCGAGGCGGCGATCGGTCCCGTGATGGACATGGCCGACATCGCCGCCGACCCTCACTACGCACACCGGGGCACGATCGAAGATCTCGACGGCACTCCGATGCAAGGCCTGATCGCGCGGCTGTCGGCCACGCCCGGCTCGTTGAGGTGGGCGGGCAGGGCACTCGACGCCGACGGCGACGAGATCAGAGCCCGCGGCTGGGCCTGACCGCCCTACCGAACGCCCGCGAGACCGTCAGGCCTCGTCGCTCGTCTCGTCGTCACTCTTCGAGGCTGCGTCGTCCTGTCCGGGCAGGTACTTGCCGGCGGTGTCGCTCACCTTGCCGTAGGCCTTGGTCACCGAGTCGGGGAGCTTCTTGCCGTACTTTGCAACCGCGTCGTCGGACATGCCCTTCGCCTTGCCCGCCCAGCCCTTGGCCTTGTCGGTGGCCTGCTGCGCAGTGGCCTTGGCCTTGTCGGTGGCCTGCTTCGTGTTGTCTTCCATCGTGTCCCTCCTCGGGCTTCTGCGAGCGGTTGAGCGTACCGATCCGAGGCGCCCAGCACCATCTGACTCCGTGAGGATCTTGCGCTCTATGGGCGCAACATCCTCACGAGAACGGGTTTCAGCGGCAGGTGACGCCGGTGGCGTGGAGGGGGCAGTAGCCGCCGGGGTTCTTGGCGAGGTACTGCTGGTGGGCGGGCTCGGCGTAGAAGAAGGCGTCGTCGAAGTCGATCTGTGCGAGGTCGGTTGTGATCTCGCCGTAGCCGGCGTCGGTGAGCTGCCGCTGGAACATCTCGCGCGAGGCCTCGGCCACCGCGCGTTGCTCGTCGGAGGTCACCAAGATGATGCTGCGGTACTGCGAACCGACGTCGTTGCCCTGGCGCATCCCCTGCGTCGGGTCGTGGTCCTCCCAGAAGATCGCCAGGAGTTCGTCGAAGCTCACCACCTCGGGATCGAACACGACGCCGACCACCTCGGTGTGCCCGGTGCGGCCCGAACAGACCTCCTCGTACGCCGGATTCGGGGTGAACCCGCCGGCGTAGCCGGCGAACGTGGAGTACACGCCGTCGGTCTCCCAGAACCGGCGCTCGGCCCCCCAGAAGCACCCCATCCCGAAGACGGCGACCGCCATTCCCTCGGGCCAGGGCCCGCGCAACGGATTGCCGTTGACGTAGTGGGTGTCGGGGACCTGCATCGTCTGGTCGGTACGGCCGGTAAGCGCGTCGGACTCGTCGACCATTGCGGTGTTCTTGCGGAACAACATGACCCCAGGATACGGGGTCTCGGTATGCGGCGTATCGGCACGCTGCATCCGGAGGCGCGGGTCCGGAGACGCTGTGTCATTTGAGCAGGAGTGTCTCGATGCGGCGCGATGTGAAGCGCATCCCCACCACGGCCAGCGCGACGAGCACGCCGACGTTGAGGAACAGGCTCCACTCGAAAACACCGGCGCTCGCGGCACGGGTCAGCGCCACCCCGTGGTAGAGCGGGCTGAGGTTGACGATCCACGCCCAGTCGCCGTAGCTCGACACCGGGAAGAAGGTCGCCGAGAACACCATCAGCGGCACGGTGACAGCCATGATGTAGTCGAAGTCGGCCCACGAGCGCATGTAGGTGGTGAGCGCCATGCCGATCGACGAGAAGGCGACGGCGACGAGCGCGCACGCCGGGAGTGCCATCACCACCCACGGCGACCCCGCGAGGCCGAGCAACACCATCACGACGAGGAACGAGCACGAGTAGATCGCACCCCGGATCACGGCCCATCCGATCTCGCCGACGGCGATGTCGGCGGTCGACATCGGCGTCGCCAGGATCGAGTCGTACACGTCGTTGCGCAGCTTGAAGAAGATCGCGACCGTCGAGTCGAAGATCGCGCCGTTCATCGCCGCCACCGCCATCAGGGCGGGTGCGACGAACTCCGCGTAGTCGTAGGTGCGTCCGTCGACTGTGATCTCGCCGACGAGCGAGCTCAATCCGACGTCCATCGACAGGAGGTAGAAGACCGGCTCGAAGAACCCGGACACGAAGATCCACCATGCCTTGCGGTACACCTCGTAGCTGCGCTCGATCATCCGCTGCGGCCGCCGCGTCTCGAGGAGCGCTGCGGGCACGATGCGGAGCACCCCCGAGGCGGTGGCGGCGGTGGTCACGGCAGCAGCCTCTTGGCGAAGGTGATCCGGCAGGCGACCCAGCCGATTACGGCGAACGCCGTGAGATAGGTGGTGTGGACGATCGCCGCCGCGCCCGACAGAGTGCCGAGCACCAACCCGCGGCACAGCTCGATGCCGTGCCACAGCGGCGTGATCACGGCGAGCAACTCGAGCCAATCCGGCAGCTGCGAGATCGGGTAGAAGGCGCCTCCGAAGAGGAACATCGGGATGAGCCCGAGCCGGAGGATGAGCACGAACGTGTGGTCGTCGTAGCGGGTGGCCGAGTAGGCGGTGATCGGGAGCGCGAACGCGAGTCCGGTGAGGATCGCCGCGCCGACGGCCGGCACGAGCGTCAGCGCGCGGGTCTCGTCGAACAGCAACAAGACGACTGCGACGCCGGTGGCGGCGATGCCGATCCGTGTGGCGTGCCACAGGGCCGACCCGTCGGCGACGTCGGCCGCGCTCAGCGGAGTCGACACCATCGCCCGGTACTGGTTGCCCCACATGAACTGGTCGAGCGTCTCCCAGAGCGAGGTCTGAACACCGATCAGCATCGCCGTTGTCGCCAGCAGCGCCGGCGCGAAGAACGCCAGGTACGACGATCCGAGGATCTCCGCGCTCTCCGGTCCGGTATCGACCAGTGCTCCAACACCGAGGCCCATCCCGAGGAGGAACACGAAGGGCTGAACGAACGCGCCGAGCACGTTGGAGAGCCAGATGCGTCGATAGACCGCGAACTGGCTCTCCCACACGCGGACCGCCTTGGGTGTGGCGATCGCCGATATGCCCCTCGTCATCTCCGGTCCCGCTTCCTCAGTCGACCAACGTACGGCCGGTGAGGCGGAGGAAGACGTCCTCGAGCGAACTCCGGCGGATCAGGCTGCCGACGGGATCCAGGCCCCGACGGTGCACCTCGGCGAGTGCCGACTCACCGTCGTCGACGTAGAGCAGAACCCGGTCGGGCAGCGTCTCGAGCCGTTTGCCGACGCCGGCCAGATCGGACTCACGGCCCTCGTTGTGGCCGACCTCGAATCGCAGCTCGAGCACCTCGCGCGTCGAGTGCTCGTCGATCAACGCCCGCGGCGAGCCCTCGGCGACGATCGTGGCGCGATCCATGACGACGAGCCGGTCACAGAGCTGCTCGGCCTCGTCCATGTAGTGGGTGGTGAGCACGAGCGTGACGCCGCGCTGTTTGAGCCGGTAGAGGCGATCCCAGAGGACATGGCGCGCCTGGGGATCGAGGCCGGTCGTCGGTTCGTCGAGCAGCAGGAGATCGGGCTCGTTGATCAACGACCTGGCGATCGTGAGCCGACGCTTCATGCCGCCGGACAGTGGCTCGACGCGATCGTCGGCCCGCTCGGTGAGCTGCACGAACTCGAGCAGCTCGTCGGCCCGCCGGCGACATTCCGAGCGCGACAGATCGAAGAACCGGCCGTAGACGAGCAGGTTCTCGAGCACCGACAGCTCGGCGTCGAGTTGATCGGCCTGCGGCACGACACCGATCCGGGCGCGGATGCGGGGGCCGTCCGCGGCCGGGTCGAGCCCGAAGACCGTGAGTTCACCCGACGTGATCGGCGAAACGCATCCGATCATCCGCATCGTCGATGTCTTGCCCGCTCCGTTGGGACCGAGGAATCCGAACGACTCGCCGGCGGCGACCTCGAAGTCGACGCCGTCGACCGCCACGAAGTCGCCGAATCGCTTGCACAGGTCGCGGGCGACGATCACGGGGGCACTCACCGTCGGCACGGTAGGACACCCGCCCCACCCCACGCCAACGGCATTGCCGGCTCCGCTGGGTTGCCCTGGGTGTGGATACGGTGCTCGCAGGAGTGGGAAGAGGAGATCTGAGATGGCCACATTCAACTTCACGCTGATCGTCGAGGGTCCCGATCTACAGGCGGACGATGTCGTCGACGCTCTGTTCGAGGCCGGTTGCGAACGCGACGACCACGTGCTCGCTGCCATCAGCGCCGGGCTGGAGCTGCGGAAACATTCGTCACACGTCGCCGCTGATCGCCGAGACGACCTGCGAAACCTGGTCGGGCTCTGACCCCGAATGCCCGAGTCGAGCGATCCCGCCGCAATCACGATCCGCGAAGTGCGTAGC
Organism: uncultured Ilumatobacteraceae bacterium; assembly: GCA_965371355.1. Classification (GTDB taxonomy): domain Bacteria; phylum Actinomycetota; class Acidimicrobiia; order Acidimicrobiales; family Ilumatobacteraceae; genus JASJHI01. Next base: position 3,963 of record CBDUYD010000078.1, on the reverse strand, counting down.
GACGATGTGACCGCGCTGCACGCGATCAACGAGGCGAACGTGCCCGAGGTCGGCAGGGTCGACGAGGATCGGCTGCACTATCTGGTCGCCGAGAGCGCGATCGCGCTCGTCGTCGATATCGGCGGCGAGCCGGCGGGATTCTGCCTGGTGCTCCCCCTCGGATCGACCTACGACTCGGTGAACTACCGCTGGTTCGGCGACCGCTACGACGACGTGATGTACCTCGATCGGGTCGCCTTCGATGCCCGTTTCCAGCGTCGTGGCCTCGGCACGCTGCTGTACGACGAGGTCGAGCAGAAGGTGGCCGAATCAGGCCTCGCGGCGCTCGCCCTGGAGGTCAACGCCGATCCGCCGAACCCGCCGTCGATCGCGTTTCACGAACGCCGGGGCTTCCGCGAGGTCGGTCGCCAGGACACGCCCTACGGGATCGTCGTCTCGATGATGCGCAAGGAACTCCCCACGTGAGTGCGACCTGTTGCTGTCAGCGGCGGTCCTGCATGAACCGGAAGTGCTCGCGCGTACTCGCGACGTGGTCGGTGTCGATGTCGGCGAGCAGCACGGTCTCGACCCGCGCACCGGCGGCGAGCACCTCGCCGAGCGGATCGATGATCGCGCTGTCTCCCGAATAGTCGAGCCCGCCACCGCTGCCGACCCGGTTGACACCCACGACGTACGCCTGGTTCTCGATCGCCCGCGCCCGCAGCAGCGTCGACCAGTGGAGGCGCCGCTTCTCGGGCCAGTTGGCGACGACCAGGTAGGCGTCGGTGTCGGGAGCGAGCGCCCAGAACTCGTCGCTGAACCGGAGGTCGTAGCAGACGAACAGGCTGAGCCGGACGCCTTGGACCTCGACGGTGAGGAAGTCGGTCCCGGCGCGCACGTACCGTTCTTCGCCGGCGTGGGAGAACGGATGGATCTTGCGGTAGCGGTGGACGACGCCGTCGGGGCCGGCGAGCACGAACGTGTTCGACGGTCGCTCGTCGCCAGCCGGCGCCGCCGGATCGAGTTCCGGGCAGGAGCCACCGACCCACACACCGTGACGTGCGGCCTGCTCGAGGAGGAATGTCGACGACGGCCCACCCTGGGGCTCACCGATGCCGGGCGTGTCGAATGAGAACCCCGTCGAGAAGGTCTCGGTGAGCAGCACGAGCCCGGCGCCACTCGCGGCCGCACCCGCGATCTTCGGCGCGAGGCGCTCGAAGTTCGCTTCGCGGTCGTGCCAGACGATGTCGTGCTGGATCGCGGCGGCGCGGAGTGTGCTCACCGGTCACTCCCGGGGTCGGCGCTGTCGCTGTCGGAAGCGAAGCCGCCCGCCAACCGCTGGGCCGCCTCGTCGATCACGTCAAGTCGCTTGCAACAGGCGAAGCGCACGAGGTTGCGGCCGTATTCGGGCCGGACGTAGAAGACCTCGTTGGGAATGGCGACCACGCCGCACCGCTCGGGCAGTTGACGACAGAACGCGATGCCGTCGCCGTGCGGATCGACCGGCCTGATGTCGACGGTGGTGAAGTAGGTCGCTTCGGGAACGAGGGGATCGAAGCCCGCCTCGGTGAGACCGGCGACGAGACGATCCCGCGCGGCCTGGAGGTCGGCGGTCAGCTTCTCGAAGTACGAGTCGGGCAGCGCCAGTCCGGCGGCGATCGCCGGCTGGAACGGCGCGCCGTTGACGAACGTTAGGAACTGCTTCGCCGTGCGGGCGGCCGCGACGAGCGGAGCCGGGCCGGTCATCCATCCGATCTTCCATCCCGTCGTGTGAAACGTCTTGCCGCCGCTCGAGATCGTGAGCGTGCGTTCGAACATGTCGGGCAGCGTTGCCATCGGGATGTGCTCGAGGCCGTCGAACACGAGGTGTTCGTACACCTCGTCGGTGACGACGACGAGGTCGTGCTCGATGGCCACCTCGGCGATCAGCTCGAGCTCGCTCCTCGTGAAGACCTTGCCGGTCGGGTTGTGCGGGGTGTTCAGCAGGATCAACTTCGTGCTCGGCGAGATCGCCCGGCGCAGCTCGTCGGGATCGAAGTGGTAGCGGTGGTCCTCGCCCGGCGCGAGCAGGACCGGCACGGGCCGGGCGCCGGCAAGCGCGATCCCCGCCTGGTAGCTGTCGTATACGGGCTCGAAGACGACCACCTCGTCGCCCGCGTCGAGCATCCCGAGCAGTGCGGCAGCCAACGCCTCGGTGGCACCGGCCGTGACGACGATCTGCGATGCGGGATCGAGGTCGATGCCGTACCAGCGCCGCTGGTGGTCGGCGATCGCCTCGATCAGGACCGGCAACCCGAGCAGCGGCGGATACTGGTTGATGCCACCGCGGATCGCGTCGATCGCCGCATCGAGCACCTCGGGCGGACCATCGGTGTCGGGGAATCCCTGGCCGAGGTTGATCGCGCCGGTCTCGACGGCGAGCGCCGACATCTCGGCGAAGATCGTGGTGCCGAAACCCTGCAGCTTGGTGGTCATCACATCGGTCGGGGCCACGTGCGGAGTGTACGCGTCGACGACCGGCGCGTCCGATGCCGGTCATCGCGCCCACGGCGCGCCGCTGTCAGGCGACCGGCTCGCCGGTGGACGGCATCCGCCGGCGTTCGGGGCCATCGTACGGATCGCCTTCCCCGCCCGCCCCGCCGGGATCGTCACCGGAGAGGGTGTCTGCGAGTCGGTGCGGGACACCGGTCGTCTTGGCCGCGTACATCGCTCTGTCCGCGGCGCGGATCAGGTCGTCGAACGTCTGCCCGTGGCGCGGGAACAGGGCGGCGCCGATGCTGCCGGTGACCGTGACGTCCTCGACGACGGGTGATCCGCTGAGGCTCGCCGCGATCCGTTCGGCGCTGTTGCGTACGGCGGTGCCCTGCTCGAGGCCCGGCAGCATCACGAGGAACTCGTCGCCGCCCCAGCGACCGACGATGTCGGTGTCGCGCACGGCGCTGTGCAGGCGTCTCGCCGTCTCGATCAGCACCCGGTCGCCGAACTGGTGGCCCCGCGTGTCGTTGATCGACTTGAAGCCGTCGAGGTCGACCAGCATGATGCACAGGCCGGTCCGGAACCGATCGGCGTTGATCATCGCCTCCTCGCACTGGCGCTCGAACTCGCGGCGGTTGAGCAGGCCCGTCATCTCGTCGGTCGTTGCACGGCGCTCGAGCGAGCGGCGTTCGGCGAAGAACGTCCACGCGGCGATGGCGAGCAGGATCGTGCCGAGCGCGAGCAGCGTGAAGTAGCGCGTCGCACCGTCGCCTGTGATCCCGATCTCGGGATCGACCGAGACGGTGACCTCGATTACGCCGGCGACCGGTGGATCCTCGACGATCGAGGTGAGCACCCGTCGACCGTCGATCGAGTCGATGCCGTCCGACGGGGTCATCGACTCGTCGGTCGTCGCCAAGATCATCACGTCGACGTCGGCCGCGTACGTCTCGAGTTCGGCCGAGGCGGCACCGGTGAGCAAGGCGCCGGGCGGCAGACGGAGCACGACGGTGTGGTCGGACCCGCCCGCGACGACGATCACCGATGCGGAGTCACCGTCGATCACCGCGACGGCCTCCCCGTCTGCGCCGGCGGCGTGTTGCGCGGTGTGGAAAGCGGCGAGCGCGGTCAGGTCGCTCCCCGAACACGATGTGGAGCCGCCGGACAGGACACACACGTCGACGGGCACGGCGAAGACCTCGAGCGACTCGGGGCCGGCCTCCGCGCCGGCCACCGTCGCCACCGCCGACGCCCGCTCGACGGCGTTCTCGACGGCGTTGGTCGCCAGCACGCTCGCCGCGCGCAACTGGAGGTCGTATTCGTCGCTGAGGTCGTCGCGACGGTTGAGGATCGAGATCATCGTGCCCACCAGCAGCACGAGGCTGCCGATCAGGGCGGCCATCCGGATGATCCTCATACTTCAGTATCGGTCATCGGCGCCCGAAGTGAAGGCGCGAGCCCTCAGATGCGGCGACGCCGCCGACCCGCGCTCAGGATCCACAGTCCGGC